>DMTU01000028.1:59326-59679 GCA_003476595.1 Acidimicrobiaceae bacterium
TGGCCTGCGCCCGCATCGGCGCCCCGCACTCGGTGGTGTTCGGCGGGTTCTCCTCCAACGCCCTGGCCGACCGCATCAACGACGCGGAGGCGAAGGTCCTCATCACCGCCGACGCCGGCTACCGCCGCGGCGAGCCGTCCACGCTGAAGCCGGCGGCCGACGTCGCCCTGGCCGACACCTCGAGCATCGAGCACGTCGTGGTGGTCGACCGCTGCGGCACCGCACCGGAGATGACCGAGGACCGGGACCACTGGTGGCACGACCTCATGGCCGACGCCAGCACCGACTGCCCGGCCGAGGAGATGGACAGCGAGGACCTGCTGTACCTGCTCTACACCTCGGGCACCACCGGC
>DMTU01000323.1:0-2403 GCA_003476595.1 Acidimicrobiaceae bacterium
GGCGACCCCAAGCAGTCGATCTACCGGTTCCGGCGCGCCGACATCGGCCTGTTCAGCCAGACGGCGGCGCGCTACACGGGCGGAGCCACGAGCCTGCGGGTCAACTTCCGCACCGTCGGGCCGGTGCTCGAGTTCTGCAATGCCGTCTTCGGCGGCGACGACGACGGCCTCATCCGCCACGCCGTCGAGCCCGACACGCAGGCCACCGCGCAACCCCGCTACGTGGCCCTCGAACCCCACCGGCCGCCCATCCCCGGCGATCCGGGCCCCGCCGTGGTGGTGCTCGGCGACGGCGAACCACATCCCCGAGCCGAGGCCGCTCGCCGTGCCGAAGCGTCCGACGTGGCGGCCGTGCTCGCCCGCGCCCACCGCGAGGGCTGGTACGTCGAGTCCGGTGGCGTCCCGAGGCCGTGCCGGTGGTCGGACATGGCCATCCTGCTGCCCAGCCGCACGACCCTGTCCCACCTGCGCACGTGCCTCGACGACGCCGGCATCCCGTACCGGCTCGAGAGCGGCACGCTCGTGTACGGCACCACCGAGGTCGCCGACCTCCTCGCGATCCTGCGGGCCATCGACGATCCGGGCGACGCGATCGCCGCCGTCGGTGCGCTGCGCTCGCCGGCCTACGGCTGCGGCGACGACGACCTGCTGCGCTGGACCCGCCAGCACGGACGCATCACCTACCTGGGCTCGAGCGTGCGCCCGCCCGACGTCCTCGCTGCGCTGCCGCCCGAGGAGGTCGGCCCGGTCGAGCGTGGCCTCGCCGACCTGCGCGCCCGGAACCGGGCGGCGCCGTTCCAGGCCGTGCCCGAGATCGTCGAGTCCGTGCTGCGAGACCGCCGGCTCCTCGAGCTGTGCCTCGCCGGCCGCCGCCACCGGGACCTGTGGCGCCTCTACCGGATCGTGGTCGAGCACGCCCGCCAGTTCGCCGACACCGAGGACGGTGGCCTGCGGGCCTTCCTCCACTGGGCCGACCTGCAGCGCGACGACAAGCTCCGGGCCACCAGCCCCGTCCTGCCCGAGGCCGACGTCGACGCGGTGCGGATCCTCACGATCCACGGGGCCAAGGGACTCGAGTTCGGCATCACCGCGGTCTCGGGCCTGTCGGCCCAGGACCCCAACGGCCGCACCGGCGCCACGGTCCGGTTCGCCGCCGAGGGCGGCTTCGAGTTCAAGATGCGCACGGGCATGGAGACCACCCGCTACCAAGCCGTGCGCACCGTCGACGAGACCATGGACGAGCACGAGCGGATCCGGTTGCTCTACGTGGCCCTCACCCGCGCCCGCGACCACCTCATCGTCAGCACCCACCACACCAGGTCAGCGATCGGGCGCAGCCACGGCGGTCGCCTCTCGTCCCGCCTCGGTGCGCTCGCCGGCGACCTCGACGGCCTGGCGGTGCGCTGGACGGCCTCCGACGAGGACATCGAGCCGGTCGCCGTGGACCATGGGCCGGCAACCCCCGAGGCCGTTCCCAGCGCCGCCACCTGGCAGGCCCAGGTCGAGGCGTTCACCGAACGGCGCGCCGCGACCCTGGCCCGGGGCGGGGGAGGCGTGGTGTCCGCCACGGCCATCGCCCGGGACCGGGTGACCGGCCCCGAGCACGACGGTGCCCTGGCCGAGCCGGTCACGCCCGAACGTGAGCCGTGGCGACGGGGTCGGGCGGGCACGAGCATCGGCAGCGCGGTCCACGCCGTGCTCCAGCACGTCGACCTCGCCGACCCGGCCGGTGGCGAGCTGGCCGACCTGGCGCGGTGGCAGGTCGCGGTGGAGGGCCTGCCGGCGGACGCGGCAGGGCTGGTGGAGGCCAAGGCCCGCGCCGCCGTCGCCAGCCCGCTCGTGCGCCGCGCCGTCGCCTCCGGGCACGTCCACCGCGAGCTGCACGTCGCCGCGCCGATGGCCGCCGTCGTCGGCGAGGCCGGCGGCGCCGACCTGGGCGGCGTCGACCTCGTCGAGGGGTTCGTCGACCTGTGCTTCGACGACCGCGACGGGCTCGTCGTGGTCGACTACAAGACCGACGAGGTGCCCTCCGACGCGGCGGTCGCCGATGCGCTCGCCCGCTACGCCCCCCAGGGCGCGGCGTACGCCCTGCTGCTCGAGGCGGCCACCGGCCGGCCGGTGACCGAGGTCCACTTCCTCTTCCTCCGAGGCACCGAGGCGGTCGACGCGCCGGTGGCGGACCTCGCCGACGCGGTGGCGAGCGTCCGGCGCCAGCTGCTGGCGGAGGGGGGCGCATGACCGCGGGCCGCCCCGAGTCCCTCAGCGCCGTCACCATCGGCGTCACGGACATGGCTGCCTCGTGCGCGTTCTACGACGCCCTCGGCTTCGAGACGGTCCACGGCGGCCCGGGCACCCCGTTCACCAGCTACGCGGTCGGTCACGGCTTCCTCAACCTGCAGCTGG
>DMTU01000323.1:2560-4370 GCA_003476595.1 Acidimicrobiaceae bacterium
CCTCAACCTGCAGCTGGTCGAACGCACCGAGGTCCGCTGGGGGCGCTTCATCGTCCACGTCGACGACGTGGACGCGATGCACGAGCGTGCGCTGGCGGCGGGCCTCGCCCCGTCGATGGCGCCGTCGGACGCGCCCTGGGGGGAGCGGTACTTCCACATCGACGACCCCGATGGCCACGAGGTCAGCTTCGCCCGCCCGCTCGGGTGAGCCGACGGACGCCCATCACGGCTGCTGCTCGAGCTGCTCCAGCGGGCCGGCGCCGAGCTGCGGGCCGCCCGGCAGCGACTTGGTCGGCGCCGGGGCGGGGAGGGGGCCGGCGAAGCCGCTCACCGGGATGTCTCGGTGGGCGTAGGCCATGACGTCGTGCCAGATCAGCGCCGGGATGCTGCCGCCCGTGACCCGGGCGTACCCGGCGGTGTTGACCATGGAGACGTTGCCGGCCGGGTGACCGACCCACACGGCCGCGGACAGCTCGGGGGTGTAGCCCACGAGCCACGCGTTGCCGTAGTCGTTGGATGTCCCGGTCTTGGCCGCGGCGGGCCGGCCGAACGCCGCTCGGGTGGCGGTGCCCCGCTCGACGTTCTGGCGGAGGATGTCGGTGATCCACCGGGCCGTGAAGGCCGACACCGCACGGGGTCGGTCCGTCGGGTCCGGGGTCAGGTCGGCGAGCAGCTCGCCCGAGGAGTCCAGGATGCGGGTCACGGGCCCGGCCTGGATGCGCCGGCCGTCGGCGGCGAACCCGCCGTACGCGATGGCCATGTCGAGCGGGGACACCTCGTAGGCGCCGATGCCGATGCTGGGGCCGACGTAGTCGGGCAGGCCGCCGACGCCGAGCGACGAGGCGACGTCGCGGACGGCCCGGGCGCCGATGGCCTCGGTGAGGGCCACGTAGGAGGTGTTGATCGAGCGCACGGTGGCTTCGATCAGGCTGATCTGGCCGTAGCCCCGCTGGCTGAAGTTGTGCACCGGCTTCGGGTCGAGGACCGTCGTCGGCAGGTAGGTCTCCGGCGCACCGATGCGCTGCTGGGGCACGAAGCCCTGCTCCAGCGCGGCGGCCAGCACGAAGGGCTTGAACGAGGATCCGGGCTGGCGCCCCGTTCCGGCGCCGCCGCTGCCGAGCGCCAGGTTGACCTGGGCCTCCTCGAAGGAGCGTCCGCCCACGATCGCCCGCACGAGCCCGCTGCGGTGGTCCACCACGGCGAGCGCGGCCTCCGGGCCGGCGTCGGCGGGGATGTGGTCGTTGACGGCCAGGCGGGCGATGAACTGCAGCTCGGAGTCGAGCGCGGTCTCGATGCGCAGACCGCCCTGGTAGAGCTGCTCGGCGCTCATGCCCACGGTGTCGAGCAGGAACCGGCGGACGTAGTCCATGTAGTAGGGGAACTTCTCGAAGCGGGGTCGGGGCGGCAGGACCTCGGGGATCTCGGCGAGGGCGGCGTCGACCTCGGCGAAGGTGCCCTTGCCGGTGGACCGGACGCGCTCGAGCACCGTGCGGCGGGCTTCGTCGGCGGCCTCGAAGTTCGTGCGGGGGTTGCGCGTGGTGGGCGCCGGCAGGATGCCGACGAGCAGGGCGGTCTCGCTCATCGTGAGCTCAGACGCCGGCTTGGCGAAGTACTCCTTGGCCGCCGCCTCGAAGCCGTGGGCGCCGTTGCCGAGGAACACGGTGTTGACGTACGCGGTGAGAATCTCGTCCTTGCTGAACTGCTCCTCGATGTCGATGGCGACCTGCAGCTCCTGCAGCTTGCGCTCGAGGTCGTCCTCGTCGCCGGTGAACAGGTTCTTGGCCAGCTGCTGGGTCAGCGTCGAGCCGCC
>DMTU01000323.1:4462-6714 GCA_003476595.1 Acidimicrobiaceae bacterium
GAACAGGTTCTTGGCCAGCTGCTGGGTCAGCGTCGAGCCGCCTTCCTCGATCTCGCCGCTGGAGGCGTTGCGGACCATGGCCCGGGCGATGCCCGTCGGGTCGAAGCCGTTGTGCTCGCGGAAGTCCTCGTCCTCGGCCGCGGTGAGCACCCGCTCGACCATCTCGGGCACCTGACCGACGTCGAGGGGCTCGTAGCGCTCGTCGTCGGCGAAGCGGCCGATGACGTCGCCCTGGGAGTCCACGACGATGGAGGGCTGGGACAGCTCGATGTCCACGGCGGCCTGGAGGTCGTCGATGGCCGAGACGTCGACGCCGGGGTCGGGCAGCTCGGGGACGGATTCGCGCGTGACGTGGGCCACGCCGAGGGCTGAGGCGGACAGGATGACGACGGCCAGGATGCCGACGACCCCGACCGTGGTGAACAGGGTGGCGACCTGGCCGAGGCGGCCGAGGAAGTGGCGGAGGGTGGTCACGTCGCCCTCAGGAGCGGATCGTGACGAAGCCGCGGTGGCGCAGCGAGAACACCCGCTTGCGGCGCTTCAGCGGGCCGGTCTCCACGGCGAGGCCGCCGAACACGGCGCAGGAGGCGTTGTAGACGGCGGCGAGCAGGATCGTCATCACCCACCCGAGCACGGTGAGGAAGGCAACGGTGGCGGCGGCGATGCCGAACAGGGCACCGCCGTCGATCTCGAAGGCGTCGATGCCGAGCGAGGTGACGATGGTGGTCTCGATCTCCCCGATGAACCCGAAGGCCCGGGCCACGTTCCAGACGGCGACGGTGGTGCCGAGCAGCACGCCGAAGGCCAGCAACCAGAAGATGAACGAGAGCTTGGCGACCGAAAGCAGCTTCACCCGCCGGATGCGCATGCCCCGCCACGGGATCCGGCCGCTGGGGTCGATCCGCACGGGGCCGTGCACGGGACGCGCGTCGTGGTCGGCGGCCTCCAGGGCGGTCTCCTCGTGGTCACCGCGGTCGTGGGCGTCCGGGGCCTCGGTGCGCTCGACGGTGCCGTCGGGCCGGTCGTGCCGGGCCTCTTCGGTCAGGTCGACGGTGTCTCGGTCGTCGGCGTGCAGAGGCCGTTCGGTGCGGTCCAGGTCCGCATCGTCGAGCACCTCGTCGTCGGGGACCGTGGTGTTCCTGGAGTCGTGGAGCAGTGACATGTCGCTTCTTCCGCTGGCTGGCGTTCGCCTGGGGTCCTACCCCGGCCCCGCGGAGGGCAGACATCGGCGGGTCCGCGCCTTCCGGGACGTCCGATCCGCCCACCTGCCCCGGTTGATGGTCGACAACGATTGTCGATCAGCAATCCATGGCCTATGGTGGGATGCCGATGCGCTCCCCGTCCGACCTCGCCGACGCCTTCCGGTCCTCCGGCCGCAAGCTGACGCCCCAGCGCGAGCGCATCTTCCGGGTCCTCCACGAGAACCCGACGCATCCCACGGCCGAGGCCGTGCACGCTGAAGTCGTCGCGGACATGCCGTCGGTGAGCCTGCGCACCGTCTACTCGACGCTGCACGACCTGGCCGAGATGGGCGAGCTGGTGCAGCTCGACCTCGGCACCGGCTCGTCGCGCTTCGACCCCAACGTCTCCGAGCACCACCACCTGGTGTGCGACGGCTGCGGGCGCGTCCAGGACGTCGACCTCGCCGTCCCCGCCTTCGAGCTCGACGTCGACGCCGCGCGCGGCTTCCACGTCGACGCCACCCAGATCGTCCTGCGGGGTCGCTGCATCGCGTGCAGCGACCCGGTGGCCTGACGACATCCCCCAGTAACCACAAGCAAGCAACCGAGGAGCAACACCCATGGCTGAGCTCAAGGGCTCCAAGACCGAAGAGAACCTGAAGGAGGCCTTCGCCGGCGAGAGCCAGGCGAACCGCCGCTACCTCTACTTCGCCCAGAAGGCGGACGTCGAGGGCTACCCGGACGTGGCGGCGTTGTTCCGCTCCGTCGCCGAGGGCGAGACCGGCCACGCGTTCGGCCACTTCGACTTCCTCGCCGAGGTCGGCGACCCGGTCACCGGCGAGGCCGTCGGCACCACCGCCGACAACCTCAAGTCCTCGATCGCCGGCGAGACCTACGAGTACACCGAGATGTACCCCGGCTTCTCCAAGACCGCCCGCGAGGAGGGCTTCGAAGAGGTCGCCGAGTGGCTCGAGACGCTTGCACGCGCCGAGAAGAGCCACGCCGGCCGCTTCCAGCAGGGCCTCGAGTCGCTCGACGCCTGAGCGGTCCGCCGCCGGACCCCACCGGTCC
>DMTU01000323.1:6794-7298 GCA_003476595.1 Acidimicrobiaceae bacterium
CCTGAGCGGTCCGCCGCCGTCGGACCCCACCGGTCCGGCACCGAATGACTGATGAGGGGGCCGGGTCGTGACCCGGCCCCTTCCACGTCACCACCTCCCGAACTGACCCCAACGCCGATCCGAGGACCACCGATGAGCCGCAAGCTGACCCTCTCCGACATCGCCGACCTGCGGGAGTACGAGCGCGAGCGTGCCGACTTCCGGGCCCACGTCATCGACCTGAAGCGGCGCCGGCGCGTCGGCCTCGGCCCCTTCGTCACCGTCCTGTTCGAGAACCGGGACACGATCCGGTTCCAGATCCAGGAGATGGCGCGGGTCGAGAAGCTGTTCACCGACGAAGCGATCGAGGGCGAGCTGCGGGTCTACAACCCGCTGGTCCCGGAGCCGGGCGAGCTCGCCCTGACCCTGTTCATCGAGCTGACCTCGGAGCTCGCGCTGCGCGACTGGCTGCCCCGCCTGGTCGGCATCGAGAAGTCGCTCGAGCTGCGCATCGGCGAGGGCGAC
>DMTU01000323.1:7469-8080 GCA_003476595.1 Acidimicrobiaceae bacterium
GCTGCGCATCGGCGAGGGCGACGACCGCCTCGTCATCCCGTGCATCCCCGACGAGGAGCACCAGGAGCAGCTGACCCGCGAGGAGATCACCGCCTCGGTGCACTACATCCACTTCGAGATGGACGCGGACCAGATCGAGGCCTTCGCGGCGGGACCGGTCGAGCTGGCCCTGACCCACGACAACTACGAGCACGCCACCACGCTGGGTGAGGAGACGGTCGCCGAGCTGCTCGCCGACCTCCGGCCCTGACCGGCGCCGGCGTCGCTCGTTCCGCCCGGAGGGTCCGGTTTCGGCCGTCTGGAAACTACGCTGCGTGAGTGACAAACCACTTGCAGTGGTTCCGGTTCTTCTCTACCATCCGGAGCATGGTGGCGACGAAGAGTGACACGGAGCGGCAGCGGCTGGTGCACGAGCTGGTCGACGGCCGCGATCGGGGCACCCTCGGCGGCCGCCTGCTGCGCACGCGCGAGGTGGCCCTGCTCTTCGAGGTCTCCGAGCGCGCCGTGACCGACTGGGCCACCAAGGGCCGCATCCCCAGCATCCGCACCCCAGGTGGCCACCGTCGCTACCCGGCCGACGCGGTCGCCGGGCTGCTCGTCGCCGAGGGTCG
>DMTU01000323.1:8153-8535 GCA_003476595.1 Acidimicrobiaceae bacterium
GCCGAGGGTCGCACCGCCTGAGCGAGGATCGCTTCGCCCACGCCGCCCGGTCCTTGTGCCGCCGGCGTGACGGATGCCAACCTCGGCGCCGCCGGCGGGCCCGCCGGCGCCGACCCCCATCCCGGCGGAGCGAGCATGGACAACAGCTGGAGCGCACGGGCTGCCTGCCACGGCCTCGACCCGAGGATCTTCTTCCCTGCGGACGACGACGAGGCGAGCCTGGCCAAGGCCGTCTGCGATTCGTGCCCCGTGCGTGAGCCCTGCCTCGAGTACGCCCTCGGCGAGCGCGAGCGGGAAGGTGTGTGGGGCGGGTGCACCGAGGGGGAGCGGCGCCGCATCGTCCGCCGGCGTCGGCGGGCGGCGTCCTAGTGGCCGCCGGAAC
>DMTU01000323.1:8623-9812 GCA_003476595.1 Acidimicrobiaceae bacterium
CCGACCGTGAGCGGGCCGGCCATCGACGACGTGGGCGGGTGGCCCCGCATCCTCGGCCGTCTGGTCGAGGGCGAGGACCTGCGGGGCGAGGACGCGGCCGCCGCGCTCGCGTCGATCCTCGCCGGCGAGGCCACCGCCGCCCAGCTCGCCGCGTTCATCGTCGCCCTGCGCCTCAAGGGGGAGACCGCCGAGGAGGTCGCCGGCATGGTCGGCGCCATGCTCGACGCTGCCGCGCCCGTCGAGCTGCCGCCGGGCACGATCGACATCGTCGGCACCGGCGGATCCCCCCGCCGCCGGGTCAAGGCGCTGAACGTGTCCACCATGGCCTGCCTCGTCGCCGCGGCAGCCGGGGCCACCGTGTGCAAGCACGGCAACCTCAAGGCCTCCTCGACCTCGGGCTCCTTCGACCTCCTCGGCGCGCTCGGCATCGGCTACGACCTCGATGGTCCGGCCCTCGCCGCCGTCGTCCGCGACGTCGGCGTCGGCTTCTGCTTCGCCCGCGCCTTCCACCCCGCCATGCGCCACGCCGGGCCGGTCCGGGCCGAGCTCGGCGTGCCCACCGTGTTCAACCTCCTCGGCCCTCTGTCCCACCCCGGCCGGGTCGGCCGGCAGGTGATCGGCGTCGGCGACCCCCGCTCCCTCGACCTGGTGGCCGGCGCCCTGGCGCTGCGGGGGAGCGAGCACGCGCTCGTCGTCCACGGCGACGGCGCGATCGACGAGCTGGCCCTCACCGGGCCGACCCAGGTGCGGGAGGTGCGCGACGGGCAGGTGCTGGAACCGTCGACCTACTCGCCGGCCGACGCCGACCTGGCCCCGGTGGCCGTCGACGCGCTGCCGGGTGGCGACGCCGCCGCCAACGCCGGCATCGCCCGGGCCGTGCTGGCCGGTGAACCCGGTCCGGCCCGCGACATCGTCGTCCTCAACGCCGGCGCCGGGCTCTACGTCGCCGGCCTGGTCGGCAGCATCGCCGAGGGTGCGCGCCGGGCCGAGGCGGCGATCGACGCCGGTGCGGCAGAGGCCCTGCTCGCCCGCGTCGTCGAGCGCACGGCCCCAGCCGGCGACTGACCGCGGCTCAGGCCGGGTGGTGCTCCGGCGTGCGGTCCCGCATCGGCAGCTTGTCGACCACGGTGGCGATCACCAGCCCGACGGCGAGCCCCAGCACCGCGGACGCTGCGGTGTTCACGAGCCA
>DMTU01000323.1:9881-13719 GCA_003476595.1 Acidimicrobiaceae bacterium
GAGCCACGTCAGCACGCCGCTGAGCGATCCGGTGTCGTGGACCAGGTCCTCGAGGTCGTGGACCAGGTCGTAGGGCGCGTGCCACCCGAGCTCGTGGGCGCCCACCAGCAGGATGTGGCCCCCCACCCAGAGCATCGCCGCGGTGCCGACGATGGACAGCCAGCGCAGGATGATCGGCATCCCCTTCACCAGGGCGCGGCCGACCTGCTGGGAGCGAGCCGAGTCGCGCTGGGTGAGCCGGAGGCCGACGTCGTCCATCTTCACGATGGCGGCGACGAGGCCGTACACCACGATCGTGATGAGGAGGGCGACGACGACCATGATCACGATGCGCGACACGAAGGGCTCGTCGATGACCTCCTTCAGGGAGATCACCATGATCTCGGCCGACAGGATGAAGTCCGTCCGGATCGCCCCGGAGACCGTGGCCTGCTCGGCATCGCCGCCCTTGACCGCGGCCGGGACGTCGTGGTCGTGGTCGTCGCCCCTGACCGCCCCGATGATCTTGTGCGCGCCCTCGTAGCAGAGGAATGCGCCGCCGAACATCAAGATGATCTCGACCAGCGTCGGCGCGATCTCGCTCAGCAGGATCGCCACCGGCAGGATGAACAGCAGCTTGTTGCGCAGGGATCCGGTGGCGATGCGCTTGATGATCGGAAGCTCGCGGTCGGCGGCCAGGCCCTGGACGTAGGCCGGGGTGACCGCGGTGTCGTCCACCACCACCCCGGCGGCCTTCATGCTGGCTCGCCCTGCCGCGGCGCCGACGTCGTCGATGGACGCGGCGGCCAGCTTGGCCAGCGCGGCGACGTCATCGAACAGCCCGACCAGACCGCCAGCCATGTCACGTCCTCTCGTCGGCGATGCAGGCGCAGAACCTAGAGGCGCGATCGTGGCCGCTGGGAATAACCACCGTTATCCTCGGGCCATGACCGATGCCGCGCCCGTGAGCGACGATCCGACCCGAGATCGTCTCATCGAGGCTGCGGCGGCGGTGTTCGCCGAGAAGGGCTACGACGGCGCCGGCGTGCAGGAGATCGCCCGGCGGGCCGGCTTCACCACCGGCGCCATCTACGGGCGCTTCCGGGGCAAGGCCGAGCTGCTGCTGGCGGCCATCGAGGCCCACACCACCAACGAGCTCGAGCAGCTCTTCGCCGACCACCGCTTCGAGGGCCGCGTCACGGACGTCATCACCACGGTCGGCTCGCACCTGCTCACCGACCCCTTCGACGAGGGCCAGGCCCTGCTCCTCGAGGCGTTCGTCGCGGCCCGGCGCGACGCCGAGGTGGCCGAGCTCATGCGCGAGCTGCTCCGCCAGCGGGCGACCACCTTCGCCGCCCTGGTCGAGGACGCCAAGGCCAGCGGCCTCGTCGACGAGGGCCTCGACACCGACGCCATCGTGCGCTTCTGCCACGCGGTGGGCTTCGGGTTCCTCCTCTTCGGCGCCATCGACCTCGCGCCACCCCGAGCCGATGCCTGGGAGATCCTGATCGCTCGGCTCGTCGGCGCCCTCGGCGATCCGGTCACCGACCGGTAGCCCTCACCGACCGGGGAGGTCGGGCAGACGAGGGAGGGGCGAGCAGAGCGTGCCGTCGCAGTGCTCGATGCGGATGCGCTCGGCGTTGCGGTCGATCCAGGTCGCCAGCACCGCGAGCTCGTCGGCGTCGGCGGGCTCGACCCACGGGCGGGGGGTGCGCGCCGACGGCGGGCGGTCCCCGTCGATCGAGCTCAGCAGCGACGGCTCGTCGGCCGGCTCGGTGTGGCGCAGGCGACCGTCCTCGATGACGGTGCGCTGGCCGCCGAGCTGCACGACGAGACGACCGGCGCGGTGGACCAGGTCCAGGCGGCGCACCCGGCGGTGCGCGTCGGCGAAGGCGATGGCCCGGTCGCGCATGTCGGCGGCCTCCTCGTAGCGCTCGTCGGTGGCCAGCGCGTCCATGCGCTCCAGCAGCCGGTCGAGCACCAGCTCGGGGTTGGTCGTGAGCGCGGCCCGGACCGAGGCGGCGATGGGGTCGTAGCCGTCCTGGTCGATGTCGCCGGCGCACGGGCACGCGCTGACGCCGAGCTGGGCCGGCGCGCACGGCGCCTGCCGGGGCTGGCGGGCAGGGTCGGCCGTGCAGCGGCGCACCGGCAGGGCGGTCTCCACCGCGTCCGCGACCCGCCGGGCCAGGCGCGCCGACGACAGGGGGCCCAGGTAGGTGGCGTCGTCGGCCCGCACCCGCTTCACGACCGACAGGCGGGGGAAGGCCTCATCGGTGAGCTTGAGGTAGGCGGCCTTGGCCCAGGTGGTGCCCTGCCGGTTGTAGCGGGGGAGCAGCTCGTGGATGAGGCGGATCTCGGTGACCGCGGCCTCGAGCGCGGAGGACGTCGCGATGTGGTCGATGGCGGCCGCCTCCCGCAGCAGGCCGCCGACCTTGCGGCTGGTGTCAGAGCTGAAGTAGCTGCGGACCCGGGCCCGCAGGTCCGAGGCCTTTCCCACGTACAGCACCCGGCCGGTGGCGTCCTTGAACAGGTACACCCCCGGCGAGCGGGGGAGCCGATCGGTGAGCGCCAGCTTCCGGGCCTGGGGGTGGGCGGCCGCGCTCGGCAGCTCGAGCAGGTCGTCGAGCGTGGACACACCGAAGCCGGCGGCCCGCTCGAGCAGGACGTGGAGCAGGTCGGCGGTGGCCAGGGCGTCGTCGAGGGCCCGGTGGTTGGGGCGGTGGTCGAGGCGGAGCCGCTCGGCCAGGGTGCCGAGCTTGCAGTTGGGCACCTCGTCGCGCACGAGGCGACGGGCCAGGGCGCAGGTGTCGACGGTCGGGTTGGCGAGCCGGGGCCGGTCCGTGCGGACCAGGGCAGCGTCCAGGAAGCCCTTGTCGAAGCGCACGTTGTGGCCGACGAACGCGGCATCGCCGATGAACTCGAGCAGGCTCGGCAGGACGTGCTCGATCGCGGGTGCCGGCCGCACCATGGCCGAGGTGAGGCCGGTGAGCACCGTGATCTGGGCCGGGATGTCGCGCCCCGGGTCCACGAAGGTGTGGAACGTGCCGAGACACTCGCCGCCGCGCACCTTGATCGCGCCGATCTCGCAGATGGCGTCGTCGGTGGGCGAACCCCCGGTGGTCTCCAGGTCGAGCACGCAGAAGGTGACGTCGAAGAGCGGGGTGCCGAGGTCGTCGAAGCTGGCCTGCCCCGGTGCCCGGCGGCGTGCTCGGCGGGTCTGCGGGGTGGTGGGGGCGGCCATGGCTCCGGAGTGAACCGAACAGGTGTTCGTCTGTCAAGCCCGCTCGGAGCGGCGGCGTCGTGCCGGGCACCGGACTCGGTCCGGAGGATGGCGGTCGGTACGCTCGCCCCGTGACCGATGCCGGTGATGCCCCCACGCCCCGCTACCGCTGCACGCGGTGCGGGAACCTCACCCGCTTCGACGTCACCAGCACCCGACGCACCCGCTCGTTCCACCACTACTCGGTCGGCGGCGAGCTCGAGGTCGAAGACGTCGAGGTGCTCGACGAGGTCATCGAGTCGGTGGAGTGCCGCTGGTGCGGCAACGGCGAGGGCGTCGAGGAGCTGCCGGCCGACGGCTGAGGGGACCGCCTCGGGTTCCTGTCAGACCCCCCTCCGTACCGTGCGCCGCAACCCCGGATCGGCCGGGGACACGATCGCACTGGAGGATCCATGCCTGCACCGATGACCCCCTCGGAGCCGTTGGTGATCGACTGCGCCGACTGCATCGGCCCGACCATCGGCGCGTGCGAGGACTGCGTCGTCACGTTCCTGTGCGAGCGCGATCCCGACGACGCGGTGGTGATCGACGTGGGGGAGGCCCGCGCCCTGCGCCTGCTCGCCGACGCGGACCTCGCAC
>DMTU01000333.1:0-208 GCA_003476595.1 Acidimicrobiaceae bacterium
CGGGAGGATGGCGACGTGGAGATCGACGACCCCGCCGTGCCCGCGGTGGCCCACCTCACCGGAACCGGCGCGACGGACGTGCTCGCTGCGGCGGTGCGCGCCGCCGGCGGGACGCTGCACGGCGCTCGCACCGCCCAGGTCCAGTACCGACCCGGTTCGGACCTGGTGGTCCGGTACCGGGGCGACGTGACCTGGGGGGACGGGCGCC
>DMTU01000333.1:269-2311 GCA_003476595.1 Acidimicrobiaceae bacterium
CGGCGGGACGAGACCCTGCTCGCCGCCGCGCAGCGGTCCGGTGCCCTCCCCGGCACCGTCCCGGTGGTGGCCGAGGCCGACGGCGTGGAGCTCGTCGCCTCCGTGTGGCGGTGGCCCTTCGACCCCGTCGTCGTCGGGCTCGAGGACGCCGTCACGCCCGGACGCACCGACGATCTCGTCGGCTCGATCACCGGCGCTCGGCCCGCCGTCGAGGTCATCGCCTACCGGCCCACCGAGCGGGCCGTCGTGCGCCTCACCGGCGCCGATGGCGCGGTCGCCTACCTCAAGGCCGTCCCCCCGGCGCTGCTCCCCGAGCTGGTCGACCGGCACGAGCGCCTGCTCGCCGTCGGCCTGCCCGTGCCCGAGGTGCTGGCGACCGATCCGGTCCGGGGCCTCGTGGTCCTCCGCGCCCTCGCCGGCACGACGTTCCGCGAGCGGATCAAGGCCGATCTCCCCGGATGGCCGGCCCCCGCGGCCCTCGGGGACCTCCTCGAGCGCATCCACCGAGCCGATCCAACCGGCCTCGCCACCCGAGCCGGCCGCGTCGCCGATGGCATCGGGCACGCCCAGCTCGTGGCGGCCGTGGCGCCCGAGCTCGGTCCCGCCCTCGATGCGCTCACCACCCGGTTCGCCGCCGAGGCCGAGGCCGTGGCGGCCCGCAGCGGCGTCGCCGTCCACGGGGACCTGCACGAGGGCCAGCTCATCGTCGACGGCGAGGGTTCGGTCACCGGGCTGCTCGACCTCGACGACCTGGCGGTCGGTGATCCCGTCGACGACCTCGCCACCCTCATCGGGCACCTGCGGTTCCGGGCGGGAGGCCTCGACGTGGCCAGCCCAGCTGCCGAGCGGCTGCACGGCCACGTCTGCGCCCTGCACGACCACGCCGCGACCCTGGTCGGCGCCGAGGCGATCGACGTCGCGGTCGCCGCCGTGCTGGTCGGCCTGGCCACCGGCCCCTACCGCGTGCAGCACGACGGCTGGCCCGAGCGGGTCGCCGCCGTCGTGGCCGACGCCACCGCCCTCATCGAACCGTGGATCGACATGAGGGGTTTCTCAGCCGCTCCTCACGACGGCCTCACGGTCGACCCCCAGAGTGGGGACCGTCACCCCCTCCCCCTGACGAAAGGACGTGCATGATGCGACGCACACTCACCTGGAAGGCCGCCGTGGTCGGCGGCGCTGCGCTCGGCGCCGGCTTCGGCTCCATCGCCCTCGCCGGAGCCGACAGCTCCAGCACCCCGCCCAGCTCGGTCGAGCTCCAGGAGATCGACCGCCAGATCAGCGCCCTCAGCGCACCGCTCTCGGTCCTCCCGGCGCCGGTCACCGAGATCCAGTCGGTGAGCGCGCCGACGAGCCCGGCCAGCCCGGCAGCGCCGTCCGCCGTGTCGGTCCAGTCCGCGCAGTCGATCCAGTCGGTGCAGTCGATCCAGTCCGTCCAGTCGGTCCAGTCGGTGGCCTCGCCGCAGTCGCCGCAGTCGCCCGACTCCCCGCCCTCGGCGAACGTCGCACCCGCCCAGGCGCCTGCACCGGTCGCCGAACCCGCGCCGGCACCGGCACCGGCGTACGACGACTCCCCGGCCAGCCCGGCCTCGCCGGCCAGCGTCGCCAGCCCGGCCTCGGCCGATTCGGTGGACTCGGTCGACTCCTGAGCCGCCGCCCCCACCCGCAGCCCGGACGGTCCCGCCCCCGTCCGGGCTGCGGCGCGTCCGGGATCCGGTGACGGGCTCAGCGCATCATCACCTACGGTCGTCGGGACCATCCCGCCCCATTGCGACGAAGAGGAACCTCCCGATGACCGACGGCCCCAACCACGGCTTCGACACCATGCTCGTGCACGCCGGCACCGAGCCCGACCCGGCCACCGGCGCCGTGCAGGTGCCGATCTACCAGAGCACGTCGTTCGCGTTCCGCGACGCCGAGCACGCCGCCAAGCTGTTCAACCTCGAAGAGGTCGGCTTCATCTACTCCCGGCTCACCAACCCCACGGTGTGGGCCCTGCAGAACCGCATGGCCGCGCTCGAGGGCGGCGCCGGCGCCGTCGC
>DMTU01000333.1:2529-6125 GCA_003476595.1 Acidimicrobiaceae bacterium
GTGGTGTCCACCCGCCTCTACGGCGGTTCGATCACGCAGTTCTCCCAGACGATCAAGCGCTTCGGCTGGTCGGCGACCTTCGTGGACTTCGACGACACCGACGCCGTCGCAGCGGCCTGCGACGACGACACCCGCGCCATCTTCTGCGAGTCCATCGCCAACCCGGGCGGCTACATCACCGACCTGCCCGCCATCGCGGCCATCGCCGACGCCCAGGGCGTGCCCCTCATCGTCGACAACACCTCGGCCACCCCGTACCTGTGCCGCCCGATCGAGCACGGCGCCACCCTGGTCGTGAACTCGACGACCAAGTACCTCACCGGCAACGGCACGGTCACCGGCGGCGTCGTCGTTGACTCCGGCACGTTCGACTGGATGGCCTCGGACAAGTTCCCGTCGCTCTCCCAGCCCGAGCCGGCGTACCACGGCCTGGTGTTCGCCGAGGCCCTCGGCCCCATGGCCTTCACCTTCCACGGCATCGCCGTCGGCCTGCGCGACCTGGGCATGACCATGAACCCCCAGGGCGCCCACTACACGCTGCTCGGCATCGAGACGCTGAGCCTGCGCATGGCCCGCCACGTCGAGAACGCCGAGAAGATCGCCGGCTGGCTCGAGGGCAACGAGCACGTCGATGCCGTCACCTACGCCGGCCTCGAGTCCTCGCCGTACCACCACCGCATGGCCACGATCTGCCCCAAGGGCGCCGGCGGGCTGTTCACGATCGCGCTGAAGGGCGGCTACGACGCCTGCGTGAAGTTCGTGGACTCCCTCGAGCTGTTCACCCACGTGGCCAACCTGGGCGACACCCGCTCGCTCGTCATCCACCCGGCCTCCACGACGCATCGCCAGCTCTCGCCCGAGCAGCTCGAGGCGGCCGGCGCCCCGGCGAACGTCGTGCGCCTCTCGATCGGCATCGAGGACCCCAAGGACCTCATCGCCGACCTCGAGCAGGCCCTCGCCGCCGCCCACTGAGTCGTCTCGGCTCGCAGGGCGAGCCTCGCCTTCTGGAGTTGCCTCGGCTGCGCCTCGGAACTCCCGGGTCGCAGCCGGGGCTCAGACGGGCTCGACGGCGATGCGTCGGGACCGGCGCTCGCTCTGGACCGCATCGGTGGCCAGGACGGTCAAGGCGATCCACACCAGGGCGAAGCCGGCGAGGCGGGCCGGCGGCAGCGACTCGCCCAAGATCGCGACCCCGCAGATCAGCTGCATGGTCGGCGTCACGTACTGCAACAGCCCCAGCATCGACAGCGGGATCCGCGTGGCTGCCGTCGCGAAGAGCAGCAGCGGCACCGCGGTGACCACGCCGAGGCCGGCGAGGAGCGCGTCGCGCCACAGGGAGCCGTTCGTGAACGACAGCTCACCCCGGCCGGCGAACACCGCGAGGCCCACGAGCGCCACCGGTGCGAGCACCGCCGTCTCGATGGCCAGCGAGGTGAGCGCCGCCGCGCCGGCGTCCTTCTTCAGGTAGCCGTACATCCCGAAGGAGCCGGCGAGCACCAGGGCGATCCACGGGACCCGGCCGTTGGCCACGGTGAGCACGAGCACGGAGGCGACGCCGAAGCCGAGCGCCACCTTCTGGGCCGGACGCAGGCGCTCGTGCAGCACGATGACGCCGAGGGCGACGGTGAACAGCGGGTTCACGTAGTAGCCGAGCGCCGCGTCGACCACGTGGCCGCTGTTGACCGCCCAGATGTAGGTCAGCCAGTTGACCGAGATGAACACGGCGGCGAGGGCCAGCCGTTGCAGCGAGCGGCGGTGCCGGACGAGCGTGGCCAGCTCGGCGAACCGGTGCTGCAGCGCAAGGACGCCGAGCACCACGGCGAGCGACCAGGCGATCCGGTGGAAGAGGATCTCGACCGCCGAGACCTCCTCCAGCAGCCGGAAGACGAGCGGGAAGACGCCCCACAGGGCATAGGCACTGAACCCGGCGACTATGCCCGTGCGCTGCTCGCTCAATCGTCGAGCCGCAGGGCCGACACGAAGGCCTCCTGGGGCACCTCGACCCGGCCGATGTTCTTGGCCTTCTTCTTGCCTTCCTTCTGCTTCTCGAGCAGCTTGCGCTTGCGGGAGATGTCGCCGCCGTAGCACTTGGCCAGCACGTCCTTGCGCTTGGCCTTCACCGTCTCGCGGGCGATGATCTTGCCGCCGATGGCCGCCTGGATCGGCACGTCGAACATCTGGCGCGGGATGAGCTCCTTGAGCTTCTCGGCCATCTTCGAGCCGTAGTCGTAGGCCTTGTCCCGGTGCACGATCGAGGAGAACGCGTCGGCCGCGACGCTGTTGAGCAGCACGTCGACCTTCACGAGGTTGGCCCGCTCGTAGCCGACCAGCTCGTAGTCCAGGCTGGCGTAGCCCTGGGTGCGGGACTTGAGCTGGTCGAAGAAGTCCCGGACCACCTCGGCCAGGGGGATCTTATAGGTGATCTCGACCCGCTCGGGCGACAGGTACTCCATGCGGATCTGCTCGCCCCGGCGGTTCTCGCAGAGCTCGATGATCGGGCCGAGGTACTCCGCCGGCGTGAGGATCGAGATCGAGAACATCGGCTCCTCGATCCAGTCGATCTCGGTGGGCTCGGGCAGCGCGGACGGGTTGGAGACGCCGACGCGCTCGCCGGTGGTGGTCACGACCTCGTAGGCCACCGAGGGCGCCGTGATGATCAGGTTCAGGTCGAACTCGCGGGAGAGGCGCTCGCGGATGATCTCCATGTGGAGCATCCCGAGGAACCCGCAGCGGAAGCCGAAGCCGAGGGCCATCGACGTCTCGGGCTCGTACGTGAACGAGCCGTCGTTGAGGCGCAGCTTCTCGAGGCTGTCACGGAGGTCGGCGTACTCGTCGCCGTCGACCGGGTACAGCCCGGCGAACACCATCGGCTTGGGATCCTGGTAGCCCGACAGGGCCTCCTCGGCCCCGTGGGACGCGGTGGTCACCGTCTCGCCGGAGCGGGCCTCGGCGACGTCCTTGATGCCGGCGATCAGGTAGCCGGTCTCGCCGGGACCGAGCGCGTCGACCGGCGTCGGGACCGGGTTGCGCACACCGATCTCGTCGGCGTCGTTGGTGGTGCGCGCCTGCATGAAGCGCAGCTTCTCGCCGGAGCGCATCGTGCCGTCCATGATCCGCACCGAGGAGACGACGCCGCGGTAGGTGTCGTAGTGCGAGTCGAAGATCAGCGCCCGCAGCGGGGCGTCGGCGTCCCCGACGGGCGGGGGGATCTTCTCCACGATGGCGTCGAGCAGCTCGGTGACGCCGTCGCCCGTCTTCCCCGACACGTGGAGGATCTCCTCGGCCGGCAACCCGAGGACGCTCTCGATCTCCTCCGCCACCCGGTCCGGTTCGGCCGCGAGCAGGTCGATCTTGTTGAGCACCGCGATGATCTCGAGGTCGTGCTCGAGGGCCTGGTAGCAGTTGGCCAGCGTCTGGGCCTCGATGCCCTGGGACGCATCGACGAGCAGCACGACCCCCTCGCACGCGGCGAGCGAGCGGGACACCTCGTAGCCGAAGTCGACGTGCCCCGGCGTGTCGATGAGGTTGATGACGTGGTCCTTCCAGTCGAGGCGCACCGACTGGAGCTTGATGGTGATGCCCCGCTCCCGCTCGAT
>DMTU01000333.1:6350-6773 GCA_003476595.1 Acidimicrobiaceae bacterium
CCGTGGTCGATGTGGGCGATGATCGCGATGTTCCGGATGCGATCGAGAGACGGTCGGGGAGAGGCCATGGGGACCTCACGACGCTACCAACGGCCCTGATCCCCTCCCCCATCGCATCGGCGGCCCCCCGGGGACCTCAGAGACCGGTGACGAAGTCCCGGATGATGCCGGCCACGACGCCGGGCTGCTGCTCGTGGGGCGCGTGCCCCGCCCCCTCCAGCAGGTGGAGCTCGGCACCGAGGCCCTCGGCCGCGGTGTGGTGCGCGTCGAGGGACACGATCCGGTCGTCGATCCCGCCGATGACCACCGCCGGCACCCCGACCTCGCCGAGGCGGTCGGCGACCTGCGCGGGCTCCCACGTGGTCGTGAGGTGCCAGAGCGCCTCGGCCGTGCCGGGCGCCCGCAGGCACCGGCCGGTCTCCA
>DMTU01000333.1:6839-9269 GCA_003476595.1 Acidimicrobiaceae bacterium
GGTCTCCACGGCCGTCGCGTCGGTCAGGGGGGTTCCGTGCCGGGTGGAGCGCCGCAGGAACGCCGTCGCGCCCCGGATGCCGACCCGGAGCATCGACGCCGCGACCAGCCCGGAGCCGGGGAGGCGGGCGACGGCCCGGACGGTGGGGGGTGGCTCGGCGTCGATGGCGGGGGCGAGCAGGACGAGCCCGTCGAGCGGCGTCGTGCCGGCGAGGGCGAGCTGGATGGCGAGCAGGGCGCCGGCGGAGTGCCCGACGAGCACCCGCCGCCCGGCCCCGACCGTCAGCTGGTCGACCAGCGCGGTCGTTCGCCGCAGGTCGGCGGCGAGGGCGTAGGGGTCGTCCGGGCCGGTGCGGGGCGGGGGACGGTCGCTGCGACCGAACGGGGGGCGGTCCCACGCGACCAGGCCCAGCTCGTCCCGGAGCTCCGCAGCCAGGCCGGCGAAGGTGAAGGTCCCCGAGGCGAAGCCGTGCAGGCAGACGAGGGCGGGACCGGCCATCGGGCCCGCCCGCTCGACGTGGATGCCGACGCCGTCGACCGTCAGCCGCTCGCTGCTGCCCCAGCGCAGGTCCACCGTCACCATGGGCGCAGTCTGATCGCCACGTGCCGGGTTGTCCCGCGCCGCTCGTCCACCGCTACCATGATCGCTTCCGTGCCCGCCCTCGCGCGCACGCCACCTTCGCAACCCCAGAGGTCCCCCACGTGGCCAACATCAAGAGCCAGATCAAGCGCAACCGCCAGAACGAGAAGGCGCGCCAGCGCAACAAGACGGTGCGCAGCGAGCTGCAGACCCGCACCAAGAAGGTGCTCACCGCCGCTCAGAACGGCGAGGAGACCGCCGAGTCCCTCAAGGCCGCCATCCGTCGCATCGACACCGCCGCCACCAAGGGCGTGCTCCACAAGAACACGGCGGCTCGCAAGAAGTCCCGCCTGATCAAGCAGGTCCGTCGCCTGGAGTCGGCCGAGCAGGCCTGACCCCGACGCTCCTCGCGCTCCCGACGACCCCGCTCCGGCGGGGTCGTTGCGCGTCCGGCCTCGGACCTAGCGGGACGCCTTGGCGACCCGGGCCAGCCGGGCGACGAGGACCTCCATGCTCAGCTCGACCGGCCAGTCGATCGTGCCGCGCAGCTCGAGGTCGGTGCGGGCGAGCAGGCGGATGGACTCCCGCACGCCGTCGGACCCGAGCCGGCGCGACTGGGCCAGGGCCTTCTTGGCCGGGAACGTCGAGCCCTTCATCCCGAGGACCGTCGCCGCCTCCTTCTCCCCCCGCACCCCGGCGCCGTCGAGGCGCATGATGCGCTGGAAGTGGGTGTGCAGGGTGGCCATCACCTGCATGGGGTGACGGCCCGAGCGGAGCATGCGGGTCAGCGTCGTGATGGCGGCGGCGATGTCGCCCCGGTCGATCGCGTCGGTGAGGTCCCACGGCGGCACGCCGCCGGCGTCGCCGAGGAAGGGCTCCACGTCGGCGATGCCGAGGCGGGCACCCTCCCCGTAGGTCGAGGCCAACACCGCAAGCACGCCCGGGAGCTTCCCCGGGTCGTCGCCGAGCCAGTCGACGAGGTGCCGCTGGGCATCGCGGGCCAGGGACAGCCCGGTCTTGGCCACCGCCTCGTCCACGAAGCTGCCGACGTCCCGACCGGGGTCGGTGCTGATGGTCTCCCCGCCGGCGCCCGTGATGGCGTCCGACAGAGCCTTGGGGACCCGGCCGGTGCCGCCCCAGTCGAGCACGAGCACCGTCGTGGGCAGGGGGTCGGCCAGGTAGTCGAGGAGGCCGGCGAGGTCGTCCTTGGCCTTGAACCGCTCGATGCTGCGGCCCACGACCACGCGGTGGTCCGTGAAGAACGGCGACGTCTGGGCCGCGTCGACCAGCGGACGGAGGCGCTCGTCCTCGTCCAGGGTGGGCTCGTCCACGACGAGGGTCGCGTCGGCGTCGCCCACCTGCTCGGCGATCACGGCGGAGCGACGGGCGGACCGGAGGATGTCGTCGGCGCCCTTGATCAAGATCACCGGCGGGCGGCTCATCGTGCGCCTCCAGCCGGCTGCGCCGCCATCAGGCGATCGGCCACGGTGACCACCCGGCGCACGGCCCGGGTGTCGGTGGCGCGCACCGCGCCGACCCCGTCGTGCACCGCTCGCACGACCGCACCCCACGCGCTCGTGCCCTCGCCGCCGATGGTCCGGCCGATGACTCCGGCACCGGTCCAGGCCGCGCCTTCGACGATCAGGCGATCCGGGGTCACGCCGGCCTCGAGGGCGCGGTGGGCGACGTCCGGCCTGCACCAGAAGCTCAGCTCGCGGGCCGCCGCCATCTCGGCGACGTCGACGTCGACAGCGCGGACCTCGACCGCGACCGCGCCGGCTGCCACGAGCTCAGCCGATCGGACCAGGTCGTCCACGGTGATGCCGACCGGCCGACCGCCGCGCTCGGCGG
>DMTU01000180.1:0-1275 GCA_003476595.1 Acidimicrobiaceae bacterium
CGTCGGGTCGACGGCGCTCGCCGCAGCCGCCTTCCTGCACGGTTCGCTCCTGCTCGACGAGGGCAGCGACCCGGTGCTGGTCGGGCTCCGCCTCGGCGGCATCGCCGGCCTCGCGGCGGCGATCGCGAGCTGGCGCGTCGGCCGTGGTGCCCGGGGTGCAGCAGCCGCCGGCGTGCTCGCGCTGGCCGCAGCCGAGGGGCTCGTCGCCGCCGACCTGGAGACCGGCGGCGACGTGACCCGTGGCCTCGGGGCCGTGCTGTTCGGCGTCGGTCTGGTGCTGGCCTCCCGCCGGGCCATCGCCGCCCGCGTCGCCATGGCCGCGGCCACGGTCGTCCTGCTCGTCGTCACCGTCCTGTCCATCGCCCTTTCGGTCGTGATCGCCGAGAACGTCGAGGACGAAGCCGCCCGCCGCTACGAAGCCCGGGCCGAGACCGAGTCGCAGGTCTTCGCCGACACCAGCAGCTCCGCGCTCGTGGCTGCAGAGCTCACCGGCCGGATCATGGCCCAGCTGCCGGCGCAGATCCGGACGGCCACCGACCCGGCCGCCGCGCCGGGCGAGGTCGAGGTGGCGCGGGCCGAGCTGACCGATGCGCTCGTGAACATCCGCACCACGGTCCTGCAGGTGCGCTTCCCCGGTCCCATCACCGTCCACGGCGCCGACGGTCGACTCGCCGCGTCCCTCGATCTGTCCGACGCCGTGCGGATCTCGCTGCTGGGGGACGCGACCATCGCCGAGGTGCTCGAGGCGAGGGTGCCCACCGAGGCGGTGGGCATCGTCGGGAACCGCGCCTACGCCATCGGCGCCGCGCCGATCACCGACGCCGCAGGCGAGTTCCTCGGCGTCGCCGTCGTCACGTCCCGGCTCGACGACGAGTTCCTGGCCGACCGGATCACGGACCAGGAGTCGGTCGCCGACGGGATCGGCATGGCCGTCGCCGATCGGCGCCGCATCTACGCCGTCGCCGGACCCCAGGCCGGCGCGCCCGAGACGCTGGAGCTGGCGGGCGACGCACTGCGGGAGGGGGAGCGGCGCACGACGGTGGACGGTGATCGCTTCGTCGTCGCCGACACCGTCGACCAGGACGGGAACCCGACGCTGGCGGTGGTCATCAACCTGCCCCAGAACAGCATCGACGCCACCCGTCAGGACCTGTTCCGGCTGCTGTTCCTGGTCGCGCTCGGTGCGGGGGCACTGGCCATGGTCCTCGCCGGCTACGCCGGCAACCGGATCGGTGCCGGGCTGAGCCGGCTCACCACCGTCACCGGGGAGCTGCG
>DMTU01000180.1:1424-3637 GCA_003476595.1 Acidimicrobiaceae bacterium
CCGCTTGTCGGCCCGCGCCGAGGTGGGCGCCGAGGACGAGCTCGGCGTCCTGGCCTCGACCTTCAACCAGATGGCCGCGTCCCTGCAGTCGATGACCGACGACCTCCGCTCGGCTGCGGACCAGGAGTCCGCACTGCGCGGCCGCCTGGAGGGCGTGGTCGGCGGCATGGGCGAGGCGCTCATCGCGGTCGACGACCGGGGCCGCATCACGGACTTCAACGCCTCGGCGGAGGAGCTCATCGGCCTGCCGGCCCGCGACGTGATCGGCCGCACGCTGGCGATGGCCTGCACGGTCACCGGCGAGGACGGCGTCGACATGACGCCGCGCTTCGTGAAGCCGGTGGTGGACTCCTGGTCGGCCGCGCTCGACGTCGTGCGGACCGATGGCACCACGGTGCCGGTGGCGGTGTCGGCCGGGCCGCTGCGAGGACCGGCCGGGATGCTCACCGGCGCGGTCTTCGTGCTCCGCGACGTGCGCCGCGAGCGGGAGATCGAGCAGATGAAGACCGACTTCATCGCCAACGTGAGCCACGAGCTGCGCACCCCGCTGACCCCCGTCCTCGGCTACGCCGACATCCTCGCCACCCGGGACCTCGGTCCCGAGCAGACCAAGCGCTTCGCCGGCGAGATCCACGAGTCGGCCCGCAAGCTGCTCCGGGTCACCGACCAGCTCGTGCAGTTCGCCACCCTTGCCGCCGGTCGGCTGCAGCTGCACGAGGAGCCGGTCGAGGCCCGTCAGCTGCTCGACGCGCTCGCCGACCGGTGGAGCGACCGGCTGCCCGACACGCACCGCCTCAGCCGTCGGGTCGCCCGCCGCATGCCACCGGCCGTGCTCGACCGCCGATACGTCGACGTCGCCCTGGACGAGCTGATCGACAACGCCGTGAAGTACTCGCCCGGGGGCGGCCGCATCCGCGTCAGCGCGTCGGTGCACGAGAACGGCGCCGGACCCCGACTCGTGCTGGCGGTGGATGACCAGGGCGTCGGCATCGACCCGGACCGCCGCGAGTCCATCTTCGAGGACTTCGCCCAGGCCGACGGCTCCACGACCCGCCGCTTCGGCGGCCTCGGCCTCGGCCTCGCCCTGGTCAGCCGCATCGTGCGGGCCCACGGCGGCGACCTGTCGTGCACGTCGGAGGTCGGCAAGGGGACCACGGTGCGGATGGTCCTGCCGCTGGAGCGACCCGCGCCCCGGCCATGACCTGGCGGGGGGTGCTCGCCGGATGCGCGGGCCTGGCGCTGGTCGCGGGGGTGCTGGCCGTGGCGCTCCGGGACGACGTCGACGGCCCCGGTCCCGANNCGGCCGTGACCCGGCGGGCCGTGCTCGCGGGGTGCGCGGCCCTGGTGCTGGTCGCGGGGGTGCTCGCCGTGGCGCTCCGGGAGGAGGTCGACGGACCCGGTCCCGACCAGGCCCGCCTCGAGGTGGATGGCGCCGCGACCGTGACGGCGGCCGACGGCTCGACCCGGGAGGTGGTCGACGGGGACGAGGTGCTGGCCTTCGGTGAGCAGGTGGCGATGGCCTCGGGTTCCGGGGTGCTCGAGCTCGCCGACGGCTCGACCTACGAGCTCCGGGCATGGCAGGACGCGGCCACCATCCTGGCGGTCGGTGCGCCGCCCCGGGTCCTCGCCGGCGAGCTGCTCGTCCTCGACGGCTTCCCCGCCCAGGTGTCGGTGGACACGGTCACGCTTGCCGCGCGGGGCGCCCTGCGCGTGGACGCCGACGACCTGGTGGCCAGCGCCTACGCGGGTCGGGCCCGGGTGACGGGGGTCGGCGACGTGGCGGAGCTCGTGGGGCTGCGCCGCCTCGTGCTCGTGCCCGGCGCCGCCCCCGAGCCGATCACCTACGACGGCACCGACGAGTGGGACCGGCGCTTCCTCGGCGAGGCGGTCGCCTTCGGCGAACGGCTCGAGGCGCTGGCCCGGGGCTACACCAGCGATCTGCCGCCGGGGCAGGGCCGGTCGATGTCGTTCTTCCGGTCGGTGCTGCCCGCGCTGGAGGAGGCACGCGAGCTGGGCGAGGACCTGCTCGACCCGGCCCGACCGCCGGGTGAGACGCTGGTCGGCGCGGCCATCACCGTGCAGGGTCGACGGGGCACCGCCCGCCAGCGCTGGCAGGAGGTCTTCTCCTTCCGTGACGCCGGCGCGCCGTGGGGCCTGGTCGCCCTCGACCAGGGCGTGAGCTCGTCCCCCGTGCTCGACGCGATCGAGCTGGC
>DMTU01000024.1:0-251 GCA_003476595.1 Acidimicrobiaceae bacterium
TGGTCGCCGACGAGTACGACCTTGGCGCGGGCGGCGTGGGCGTGGTCGAGGATTCGGATCATCGTGCGGGAGTCGACCATCGCGGCTTCGTCGACCACGACCACGGAGCGCTCGGGCAGGCCGCCGTGTTCTCGGTGAGTGTCGAGGTCGATGAGCAGGCGAGCGATCGTCGACGACGGGATGCCGGCCGACGATTCGAGCTGTGCGGCGGCTCGGGCGGCGAGGGCGCAGCCGATCACCGTGTGCCCGGC
>DMTU01000024.1:429-9644 GCA_003476595.1 Acidimicrobiaceae bacterium
AACGTCTTGCCGGTGCCGGCTGGCGCGTTGACGATGTCGACGCCGGCGCCAGAGGTGGTGAGGGTGGCGACCAGGCGGGCCTGTTCGGTGCTGATCGTCGGCCGGGCCGCCAGCGCAGTCGCGAGGTGGTCCTCGTCGACGAGGCCGACGGTGTCGTGGATGCGGGACACGGCGTCGTCCATCATTCGTTGCTCGAGGGCGACCAGCTCCCGGGTGGAGTAGATGCCGGCCTTGGCGATTCCCGCCGTGGCCAGGTCTCCCGTGTCCGATGGACCCGACACGGACACCACCTCGGCCCGGGCCAGGAACTCATCCGCCAGCGCTTCGACCTCGGCCGGTGGGAGTCCCTGCGGGAGGTGGTTCGTCCATTCGATGATCACCGAGCAACGGCTGAACGTGGACGCCTCGGCGGTGAGCCCGTGAGAACTCTCGAGCTTGCGGTGCACGGCTTCGATGTCGGCGGCGGTGAGGATGGTCGGCGCGCCCCGGTCGAACAGGTCGGGGAACCGGTCGGGCTCGTAGCCGATGGACCGGGCCTCGGCGACCCAGCGGTCGCGCAGCCCGATCGGGCTGGTGCCGAGGTCCTTGGGCTTGCGCGTGTCGAGCGCGGCGATCTCGGCGGCCTTGGGCGAGGAGTAGCCGAGCTCGTCGAGCTTGGCCTGGATCTGGGCGCGCCGCTTCGAGAAGTGCCGCAGCACCTCGGGAGGCATGGCGGCGACATCGGCGATGCCGTCGGACACCGGTCCCCACTCGATCCCGAGCCGCAAGGTGAGGAGCCGGCGCAGCTCGGCTTCGTAGATGCACCCGCCGGCCTTGGACTGGCGGTAGAGGACCCGGCCGTCGAGGGTCGTCCACCCGCCGGTGCTGTTGTGGACCATGTTGGCCGTCACGACATGGGTGTGCAGGTGCGGGTCACCCTCACGCGAGGTGCGGTGCCGGAACGCCGCCGAGATGAACTTCCCGTTCCTCTCGGGGTGCACGCCATCCTTGCCCCGGCGGGTCCAACCTGCGGAGCGTTCCATGAAGGCGAGCCCTGCCTCGACGGCCTCGTCGTGGCAGTCCCGCACAACCCGGCTCAGCTCCGGATCACTGAGACCGAAGAGCACGGACACGGACTTCGGCGCTCGGAAGCACAGGTCGTAGCCCGCGATCCTCCGGTTCTTGGCCGCGAGCCGTGTCCCGGTCACCGGGTCCTCGCCAGCGATGATCGAGCGCAGCGCATCGGCGTCCACCTCGCCATCGAGGTCGAACTCCGAGCGTCCGGATCCGAGCCAGACGCCGGTCGCCTCACCGTGTCCGAGGTAGTACTCCTCGGGACTCTGGGCGATCCCCTTCAGGACGTACTCAGGGTTGGCCAGCTTGCCGATGCTCAGCACGACGACCACCCCGCCAGACATTCACGATCGCGTTCACGATCCGGTTCACGACCGACTGACGCATCCGAGGATGCAAATTCGTGTGTTCGGTTGGCGCGTGTCGGGGGAGGAGCGTCGGCTGGTGCGAGATCGACGGCCGGGATGCGGACGTCGGTTCTCATGGCTGCGGCTCCTGGGCGTCGACGAGGAGCGTCAGCTGGTCGGTGGTTGGCGACGGTCGAGTGCGTCGGTCCGGCGCTGGTCGTCGAGGCGGGACTGCCGGCGGCGTGTCGTTGCGAGGTGGCGTTCTGGCGAGACCCGCGGGCAGTTCGAGCACGTAGCCCGCTGCGCCGAACCGGCCTTCGGTGCGATCCTGCGCCCGCCTTCGGACGAGTCCGGCGTCTCCGAGCCGTCGGAGCGCGCCAGCCGCCGTGTCCTTGCTCACCGACACGGCAGCGGCAACCGAGCGAGCGGTCTCCCGGGACACGAGGTCGTCGCCGTCGACCTGCGAGCAGAGGGCGAGCTGCTCGAGCACGAGCCAGGCAGTCGGTCCGACCCTGGCCGCCACTTCGAACGCCCTGGCGTCGATGTGGAGCAGGGCCGGCATCACCCCTGAGCCCCGAGCGGCTCCTCCACCAGGTCGTGGACGGCTTGGCGTGGGATCAGGATCCGACGCCCGAGACGGATACATGGGAGCTCGCCGAGGCGGACGAGCTCGTAGGCGAGACTCCTCGAGATGCCGAGGCGGTCGGCGGCTTCGTCCACCGTGTACGTGAGGCGGTCGCTGGACATGGGGGCTCCTCTCGGGAGCGGCCAGTCCGCTCCCTTCACCCCACTAGGCTTTTTCGGGGGCCAAAACATCGCGCGGCCTTCGCGGGTGTCACGCGATTGCAACCTCCGCCGACGGTGGCGGACGTCGGCGGACGATCAGCCGGCTGGAGCCATCGTCGCCCTCAGCTGATGACGCCTCGAGGGAGTGTTCAGCCTCACGACTCCCCTATGCCCGTTCGCCTCCGGGAATCTCGCGATGAGACCGACTGCGACTCACGTGTGGGCGAGGCGGTCGCTCACCAACCGATTCAGGCTCACTCGTTGCTCGGCCGCCTCCAAGACGAGCTTGCGATGGAGGGACTCGGGCACACGGACGTTGAACTTGCCAGAGAACGTCCGCTCCGAGATCGGCTCGGGCACGGGTTCGCCCGAATCCCGCATGTCCTCGACGACGTCGGACACGAGGGCCACCAGCCCACGGAGGGCCTCGGTCTGATCCTCGTCCAGCCACGACAGCGAAGGGAACTCGGCGACGGTGGCGACGAACTCGCCGTCTTCGGCCGACCACCGAACCCGGTAGGCGTAGTGCGTCGTCTCGGTCACCTGGTCTCCTCCTTGCTGAGCTTGTCGATGGCCTTCAGGACCTGTGTCACCTGGTAGGGCTTGGCCTTGCCGCCCTTGGCCCGTTGGATGTTCACCCGGGGATCGCCGGGCCAGGGAGTCTTGAACACGGCGTGCGAGGTGCCGCTCTGACGAGCGGCACCGAAGTAGTGCTCGCACACGGTCTCCAGATCCGAGTACTTCACGTTGGTCTGCGAGTTCCGCATGGCGGCCACGAGCTTCTCGACCTTGGCCACAACACGATGGTACCGCTATTGGTACCAGACAGCAACGGTCAATCGAAGACTCCGTCGATGAGATCGCCGGCACGGCGGTGCTGCTCGGAAACGGTGTGGGTGTAGGTGTTCAGGGTGATGCCGATGTCGGAGTGGCCGAGGCGCTCCTGCATGATCTTGTCGTCGCCGACGACCACCCGGCCGATGGACTGGGCGGTGTGGCGCAGGCCCTTGGGCGTGAGGCGGGGCACACCGGCATCCTTGGCCAGCCGCTCCATGATCCGGCCGAAGTTGTTGGGGTCGATCCAGCCGCCGACCTCGCTGGTGAAGACCAGCTCGACGGCGCTGGTGTCGAGGCCGAGGACGACGTGCTCGGCCGCCTGGCGGGTCCGGTGCTCCTCCAGGACCTCGACGGCGCGCTCGCCGATGGCCAGGATGCGGTCGCTCGACTCCGTCTTGAGGTCCTTCATGACCGGCCGGCCACGCACGACGGCGAGCTGCTGGGCGACCTCGACCGTGCCGTGCTCGAGGTCGAGGTCGGTCCACCGCAGGCCGAGGAGCTCGCCTCGCCGGAGTCCGGTGACGAGGCCGAGGTGGAACAGCGCGTAGAGGCGGTGCTTGCGGTTGGCGGCGAGGAACGTCTTCGCCTCCTCGACGGTCCAGCTCTTGCGGGTCGTCGCCCGCTTCGCCCTCGGGGGCTGGGTGAGCGCGACCGGGTTGCGACCGAGCCGTCGTCGCTGCACGGCCTCTTCGAGCGCCATCGAAAGGACCTTGCGCACGAGGCGGGTCGACGTGGCGCCGAGTCGGGGCTTCTCCCCTTCCGGCGCGCCGTTCAGGTCGACGATCCAGTCGTCGAGGATCTCGGGTGTCAGGTCGCGCAGCCGAACGGCGCCGATGAGCGGGACGATGTGGCGCTCGACCGCCCACCGGTACTGGTCGAGCGTCGACTGCTCGACCCTTCCCTCCTTCGAGCGCAGCCACACGTCGACGACGAAGGCCTCGACGGTCTCGTCGGCTGAGCCGGCCCGCCCGGCGGCCACCGACTTGGCCAGCTCGGTGGCCGCCCGCTTGGTGTCGAACGTGCCGAGCTGGCGGACCTTGCGCCGGCCGGTCGACGGGTCGTAGCCGCCCTGGCGCACCGTCCACTTCCCCCGCTGCCGCTGCACCGTGGGCTCGTCTTGCGGCACCCATTCCATACGCCAGGAATCGTACGACATACATTCTGCATACATCGACCGTTCGGGACCGGGAAGCAAGAGAGCCGGTCTCCGAAGAAACCGGCTCTGACCTGCTGTTTTGTTGGTCGGGCTGGGGAGATTCGAACTCCCGACCTCTTGACCCCCAGTCAAGCGCGCTAACCAAGCTGCGCCACAGCCCGTGGGACGGTCGAATCTACTCCCCTGCTGCGGTCGATCTGCCAATCCGCCCCGGGCTCAGAGCACGACCGTGAGGAACTGCACGAAGCGCCAGCCCAGGTAGGCCAGCAGCAGGGCCAGCATGAGCTTGAAGTGCCACGGCACCGGGGGCAGCGGCTCGGCCTCGATCGGATCGGCGACGTGGTGGCCCTCCGGGCAGTCACCCCCCGGGTCGAGGGTGTTGGGGTTGTAGAAGCGGTCGCACGCCTCGCAGAACGGCACCGGCTACCGCCCGAGCGTGGCCGTGATCCGCGACGGGACCGGGCGGCCGATGAGCGCGGACACCGTGCCGGCGGTGCGGATCATCCGGTCGAGGTCGATGCCGGTGTCGATGCCGAGCCCGTCGCACAGGTGCACGAGGTCCTCGGTGGCCAGGTTCCCGCCGGCCCCTTCGGCGAAGGGTGACCCGCCGAGGCCACCGACAGCGGTGTCGAAGGCGGCGATGCCGAGGGTCATGGCGGCGAAGGCGTTGACCAGGGCCGTGCCCCGGGTGTCGTGCAGGTGGAGGCGCACGTCGATGCCCGTGGTGGCCACCACGTCGGCGATGCGGTCCGGGGTCGCCACGCCCGTCGTGTCGGCCAGGGTGATGGCGGTGGCACCAGCGTCCTGGGCCGAGTCCACGATGGCAGCCACGTCGAAGGCGCCGATGTCCTCGTCGTAGGGCGAGCCGAAGGCGCAGGAGATGACGACGTCGACGGGGCGGCTGCCGGCGGTCTCGGCGATCGGCCCGATCTGGGCCACGGACTCCTCGACGCTCATCTTCACGTTGCGCTGCGAGTACGCCTCGGAGGCCGAGACGGTGACGGTGAGCCCGTCCACGCCGGCCTCGACCGCCAGCTCGGCGCCCTTCACGTTCGGGACCAGCGCCCAGTAGCGGGCGTGCTCGTCGCGCTCGAGGGCGCGGAACAGGTCGGCGGCGCCGGCCATGGCCGGCACCGCTCGCGGGGACACGAAGGCGGCTGCTTCGATGTCGTCGACGCCTGCGTCGACGAGCGCGGTGATGAGCGCGACGCGGTCGGCGACCCGCACGGGCTGCTCGGGCTGGAGCCCGTCGCGCGGGCCCACATCGCGGATGGAGATGGCGTCTGGCAGGTCCCAGGACACGGCTCGCTCCTACACCGGGGGCACGCCGTGGCGGCGGTCCGAGAACTCGCGCCGGCGGGTGCCGGCGGCGGCGAAGCGGTGCACGACCTCGTCGCGCAGCGCGCTGGGCGGGACGATGGCGTCGATGACCAGCTCCGAGGCGAGCCGGAGCAGGTCGACGTCTGCCTCGTAGATCTCGATCTGCTCGGCGACGAAGGCCTCCTGCTCGTCCTCGTCCTCGATGGCGGCGATCTTGTTGGCGAACACCGCGTTGACCGCGGCGTCGGGCCCCATGACCGCGATCTTGGCGGTGGGCAGCGCGATGGTGGCCTCGGGGTCGAAGGCCGGGCCGCACATGGCGTAGAGGCCGGCGCCGTAGGCCTTGCGCACGACGACGCACAGCTTGGGCACCGTCGCCTCGGTGATGGCGGTGACCATCTTGGCGCCGTGGCGGATGATCCCCTGGCGCTCCACCTGGGTGCCGATCATGAACCCCGGCACGTCGGCGAGGAACAGCAGCGGGATGTTGAAGGCGTCGCACAGCCACACGAAGCGGGATGCTTTGTCGGCGGAGTCGACGAACAGGACCCCGCCGAGGTGGGCCGGGTTGTTGGCGACGACCCCGACCGGGCGCCCGTCGATCCGGCCGAGCCCGCAGATGAGCTCCTTGGCGAAGAGCGGCTTGTACTCGAAGAAGGACTCGGCATCGACGAGGCCGTCGATGAAGGCGTGCATGTCGAAGGCCACGGCCTCGTCGACCGGCACGACGTCGTCGGCCAGGTCGTGCGAGGGCGGGGCCGGCTCGTAGCGAGGCGGGTCGTCACGCCAGGTCTGGGGGAAGTACGAGAACCACGCCCGGGCCTGGTCGAGGGCGTCCTCGTCGTCGTGGGCCAGGGCGTCGCCGCACCCGGACACGCTGGCGTGCATCCGGGCCCCGCCCATCTCCTCGAGCGTGGTGTGCTCGCCGATGACCTTCTCGGCCATCCGCGGCGAGCCCAGGTACATGGAGGCGTTGCCCTCCACCATGAAGACCACGTCGCAGAAGCTCGGGATGTAGGCACCGCCCGCAGCGGAGGGTCCGAAGAGGCAGCAGATCTGGGGCACCCGGCCCGACAAGCGGATCTGGTTCGCGAAGATCCGACCGGCGCCGCGCCGGCCGGGGAACAGCTGCACCTGGTCGGTGATGCGGGCGCCGGCGGAGTCGACCAGCCAGAAGATGGGCAGGTCGTGGGCCAGGGCGTACTCGCTGGTGCGCACCATCTTCTCGACGGTGCGCGCCCCCCAGGAGCCGGCCTTCACCGTGGGATCGTTGGCGACCACGCACACCCGGCGGCCCTCGATGGTGCCGGTGCCGGTGACGACCCCGTCCGCCGGCAGGTCCTCGCCCTGGTTGTTGGCCAGCAGCGCATCCTCCACGAAGGAGTCGGCGTCCAGCAGCAGGTCGAGGCGGTCGCGGACGAAGAGCTTGCCCTGCTTCTCCAGCTTCCCGGCCTGGGTCTCGAGGTTCCCGGCCAGCGCCCGGGAGGTCGCAGCCCGCAGGTGCTCGAGCGGATCGTGGGGCGCCGTCACCCCACGATCTTGCCCGGTGCGGGCAGCAGGCACGAAGTGCAACGCCACGACCGCCAGTTCCACGAGGCGGTCGGCCCGCAGGTGATCCGGAGCGCGGCGTCGATAGCCTTGCCCTATGCCCGCATCCCGGCAGCGTCCGACCGTACGCCAGCTCGAGTACGTCGTCGCGGTCGCCGACCACCTGAGCTTCAGCGCTGCGGCCGACGTCTGCGGCGTCAGCCAGCCGGCGCTGTCCACCCAGGTGCGGGAGGTCGAGCAGCGCCTCGGGCTCTCGCTGTTCGAGCGGGGCCGCGGCGGCGTCTCCGTGCCGGACCACGCCGTGGCCGTCATCGACGCCGCCCGCCGCGCCATCCGGGCCGTGGACGACGTGGCCGACGCTGCCGTGGACCTCCAGGGCGAGCTGGTCGGACCGGTCCGGATCGGGATCATCCCCACCATGGCGCCCTACCTGCTGCCCACCCTCGTGCGGGAGCTCCGCCGGCGCCACCCGCGGGCCGAGCCCGCCCTCACCGAGGAGCGCACCGACGAGCTGGTGCGCCGCATCGAGCTCGGCGAGCTGGACCTCGGGCTGCTGGCCGCGCCCGTCCCGAGCGACTCGCTGGCGTCGATCCCCGTCGCGATCGACGAGTTCCACCTCGCGCTCGGCGAGGACCACCCCTACGCCGGCGAGGGCTCGCTCCCCTCCGGCGTGCTCGCCGGCCTGCCGGTGCTGCTCCTCGAGGACGGCCACTGCCTGCGCGACCAGGCCATGGACGTGTGCGCCACCGCCGGCGCCAGCACCGATGGCGCGATCCAGGGCACCAGCCTCACGACCCTCTGCCAGATGGTGTCGGCCGGCGGCGGCGTCACGCTCCTGCCGGCGAGCGCGCTCGAGGTCGAGGCCCGTCCCGGGTCTGGGCTCGTCACCCGTTCCCTGCGCGACCCGCGGCCGTCGCGCACCGTGGTGCTGGCGTGGCGCGACCGCTCCCCGCTCGCCGCCATGTACGCCGCCTTCGGGGACGCCATCGCCCCGGCGCTCCAGGCGGCCTGCCCCACGACCTGACGTGACACCAGGGCTGCCAGAACGGGGAGGGGTCAGCTCCGGCGGATGGCGAGGATGGCCGTGTCGTCGGTGACCGGCTCGGTGGCGAAGTCCTTGGCCGCCTCGAGCAGGCTCTTGCACAGCACGTCGGGCGGCACGCCCGGGTCGCGGCGCAGCGTGTTGGCGATGCGCTCCTCGCCGAAGAACTGGTCGCCGGCGCGGGCCTCGGCCAGACCGTCGGTGTAGAGCAGCACGAGGTCGCCGGACTCCAAGTCGATCTCGCGGGAGTGGTAGTGCGACGCCGGGTCCAGCATGAGCAGCGGACCGGTGGCCCGCAGCGGGCGGACCTCCTTCGCGTGCCACAGCCAGCCGGCGGGGTGGCCGGCCGAGCAGACCCGGAGCGTGCCCGAATCGGTGTCGAACACCACGACGAGCAGGGAGATGAACTCCTCGACCCGCTCGAGGGCGGACATCTGGGCGTTCAGCTCCTCCATGGCCTGGGCCGGGTCCCGGTACTGGCGCAGGAACACGCGCAGCAGGTACTTGGCCTGGAAGGCGGTGATGGAGGCCTCGATGCCGTGACCGGTGACGTCGCCGATGACGGCAGCGATGCGGTTGGGCGACACACGGAACACGTCGTAGAAGTCGCCGGCCATCATGCCGGTGCCCGGCTCGTAGACCCGGCCGAGCTCGAAGCCGGCGAAGTCGGGCAGCTCCTCCGGGGCGAGGCGAGCCGCCCACTTGCGGGGCGCCAGCTCGTCCTGGGTCAGGACCTCCTGGGCCTTGCGCTCGAGCTCGTTGCGGTCCTCGGCGATGCGGGCGACCCGGCGGAAGTCCCGGTTGTAGTACAGCGACATGGCGACCGGGATCGTGACCAGGGCGTAGAGCGCGGCGGCTTCGGTCGTCCCGGCGATGCCCACCACCAGCGACGCGGCGGCGAGCAGGCCGTAGAGGAGCGCAGCGTGGAGCTCCTTGCGGAACGCGGCACCGGCCAGGATGGCTTGGTCAGAGGTGTCGCCGTACTCGCTCTGGATGCGGTGCCAGCTCTGCTGGAACCGCAGCGCGGAACGGCCCCACACCACGGCGGCAACGGCGCACAGGAGTGCGACCACCGCCAGGATCGGTTGCTCCATGGATCGTCGAGCCTACCGCGCTGCTCAGTCGC
>DMTU01000024.1:9712-12945 GCA_003476595.1 Acidimicrobiaceae bacterium
GCTCAGTCGCGCTTGCGCACACGGAGCTTGAGCGGCGTGGCCCCGAGGTCGAAGGCCTCCTGGAGGCTGCGCTCGAGGTAGCGCACGTAGGTCTTCGGCAGCTCGCGGTTGGCGAAGATCGTGAACGTCGGCGGGTGCGCCGCACCCTGCAGCGCGTAGAGGACGCGGGCGCCGTGCGGGGCCGGTTGGGCCTGCTGGGCACGACGGATGACGTCGTTGACCTGACGGGTGGGGATTCGGGTCTCGTAGGCCCGGATCGCCGAACCCAGCGCCGGGTACAGGCGGTGGACGCCCTTGCCGGTGAGCGCGGAGACCTGCAGCACCGGCGAGTCGCCGATGAAGTGGAGCTTGTCGGCGATCTGGTAGGTGACGCGCTCGCGGTCGTCCGCAGACGCGACCTCCCACTTGTTGAGCAGGACGATCACCGGGCAGCCGGCGAGGTCGACCCGCTCGGCCAGGCGCTGGTCCTGGGCGGTCACGCCCTCCGCCGAGTCGATGACGAGGATGGCGATGTCGGCCTTGTCGATGGCCTGCAGGGCCCGCACCACCGAGTAGTACTCGGTGCCGTCGTCGACCTTGGACCGACGGCGCATGCCGGCGGTGTCGACGAAGCGGATGGCGCCCTCGGAGGTCTCGACCACGGTGTCGATCGTGTCCCGGGTCGTGCCGGGCATGTCGTGGACGATGGAGTGCTCGGCCCCGGTGAGGCGGTTGAACAGCGTGGACTTGCCCACGTTCGGCCGTCCGACGATGGACACGGCGATCTCGCCGCCGTCCGCCGCGGACTCGGGCTCCTCCTCCTCGTCCTCCGGCGGCAGCATGGCCACCAGGTCGTCGAGGAGGTCGGCGGCGCCGTTGCCGTGCAGCGCGCTCATCGGGCTCGGCTCACCGAGGCCGAGCTCCATGAAGTCCCAGATGAGGTGCTCGCGCTTGGGGTCGTCGATCTTGTTGACGATGAGGCGCACCGGCTTGCTCTTGCGGCGCAGCAGCTCGGCTGCCTTCGCGTCCTCCTCGGTGACGCCGACGGTGCCGTCGACCAGGAAGATCACGACGTCGGCCTCGTCCATGGCCCGCTCCGAGACCCGGGAGACCTTCTCGTCGAGCGCGGAGCCGCCGGGCATCCAGCCGCCGGTGTCGACGACCTCGAACGTGCGCCCGGCCCACTCGACCTCGACGGCCTTGGCGTCGCGGGTGACGCCGGCGCGCTCCTCGACGATGGCGGTGCGACGGCCGGCGAGGCGGTTCACGAGCGTGGACTTGCCCACGTTGGGGCGGCCGACGATGGCCACGCGGAGGGGGGAGGACATGGAGCTCTCGATTCAGGCGGGCGTCGGTGACGCCGGGAGGGGGAGGCCGAGGGCGGCGCGCAGCGCGGCCCCGTCGGTGGGGACGACCTCGACCGGCCGGGGCAGATCGGCGACGGTGGTGCCGTCCAGGAAGCGGTCCTGGGACAGGCACACGTCGGGCAGCAGGTAGCGGTGGCCGGCGGGCTGCTCGGCCAGGACGCGGGCGACGTCCTCGCCGACCATCAGGCCGGTGACGCCGATGTTGCCGCCGAAGAAGCGGTTGGGGACCTCGACGATGCGCACGTCGTCGCGCTCGACGCCGGCGAGCAGCGGGGCGAGGACCTGGGCGCCGTAGGGGGCGGTGAGGACGCCGATCGGGGCGTCGGGGGCGGGACGCCGCCGCCCGAGCTGCACCGGGACGCCGGGACCGATCGGTTCGCTCGTTCCACCGGATGGAACGTCGGGACCGATCGGCGCGCTCGTACCGCAGGGCGTGCCGGTCGTTCGGGGGGCGCGGTAGCCCTCAGCCGGGGCGCCGTCGACCCAGGCGAAGAACCCGGCCTGGGGTCGGGTCACGTCGTCGGCCGCGCCGTGGAACTCGGCCTCGAAGGTGCGGGCCATGCCGATGCCGTCCTCGTGCATGGCGAAGCCCTCGTAGGCCTCGGCCGCCGGGAACGGGCGCCGAGCGAGCAGGTAGTACTCGTCGGCGGCGTACACGAGGCGGTGACCGAGCACCGTGCCGTAGACGTCCTGCCAGTCCTCGACGATGTCGACGACCGTCTCGGCCTCGGCGATGGTGTGGGGCCGCATCCGGGACTCGTCGGAGTGGTCGCTGATGCCGAGGGGCACCACGGCGAGGCTGGCCAGCTCGGGGTACTCGTCGAGCACCCCGGCGAGGGTGTCGGCCAGCACCGCCCCGTCGTTCACGCCCGGGCACACCACGATCTGGCCGTGGACGGTCACGTCGTGGTCGAGCAGGGCCCGCAGCCAGCGCAGGCTGGTGGCGCCCCGGCGGTTGCGGAGCAGGTCGGCCCGGACCTCGGGGTCGGTGGCGTGGATGCTCACGTACAGCGGGCTGAGCCCCTCGGTGATGACCCGTTCGAGGTCGATCTCGGTGAAGCGGGTGAGGGTCGTGAAGTTCCCGTACAGGAAGGACAGGCGGTAGTCGTCGTCCTTCAGGTAGAGGCTGCGGCGCATGCCCGGGGGCAACTGGTAGATGAAGCAGAACTCGCAGTGGTTGTCACAGGTCTGCACCTCGTCGAAGATCGCTGCGTCGACGTCGGCACCCAGCGGCTCCCCGGCCCCCTTGGTGACGGTGACCTGGCGCTCGAGGCCGCCGCGGCGCACGTCGAGGACCACCTCCGGCTCGTCGACCAGGAGGTGCCACTCGATGACGTCGCGCGGCTGGACCCCGTCGAGGGAGAGGATCTCGTCTCCTTCGACGAGACCCGCTCGGGCTGCGGGTGATCCGGGCGCGACCGCGATGACGCGGGGCAGGCTCACCGGCGACAGGGTACCGCCGGAGCGGCGCGAAACCCCAGGTCGCCGGCAGCCGGCGCCCTCACCGCTGCGCCGACCGGAAGAACTCGTCGCTGGCCGCCAGGTGGGCGGCGAGGGCGACGTCGTCGACCCTCCGCAGCTCCTCGGCCCAGTGCGCCAGGCCCGCCGGGTCCGGGCCCCGGCCCAGCACCGCCCGGTAGGTGGCGGTGACGCGGTCCCGGCGGGACTCGATCGAGCCGTAGAAGGCGGCGGCCACGGTGGCCCGGTCCACGCCGGCATCCAGCTGGGTGGTCCAGTGCGCCAGCCCATCGGCATCGGGCCCCCGGTGCAGCAGGTCCCGGTAGAGCCGGTGCAGGAACCCGTCGGCGGTGGAACCGGCATCGGCGTAGAGCTCGTCGGAGGCGTGGAGCAGCGCGCCCACGTGCGTGATCGCCAGCCCGGCGGCGA
>DMTU01000024.1:13080-13415 GCA_003476595.1 Acidimicrobiaceae bacterium
CGTGATCGCCAGCCCGGCGGCGACCTGGTCCCGCCAGTAGCGCAGGCCGGCGTCGTCGGCCGGACGGCCGAGCGCGCTGCGGTACAGCGCATCGACGGTGCGGCCCACCCACTCGAGCGAGACCGCCAGTGACCGGGCGTGCTCGAGCCGGCCGATCCAGCCGCTGTCGATGGCCACGGTGTGCTCCTGCAGCTCGGCGCTCGACGGCGCTCGCCCGAGGAACAGGGAGAAGGCGGCGCGGACGTGGTCGGCGGTCGGCCCGGCCGGATCGAACACCACCCGGAGGTCCGGTCGGCAGGCACGCATGCCCGACAGCGGCCGATCCGGCCCACCGG
>DMTU01000024.1:13486-22216 GCA_003476595.1 Acidimicrobiaceae bacterium
GCGGCCGATCCGGCCCACCGGAGACCGACCGGACGCCGGCGACGTCGCCGGTGCCGAGCCGCGCCGCCACCCCCGCCCAGGTCTCCCCCGCCGACGTGGGCACGCAGATCGAGCGGTCCACCGCCCGCGGTGCGGGCTCCCCCGCGGTCAGGGCGCTGGCGACGGACCGGCTGACGAGCTCGACCAGGCGCTGGCCGGTGTCGTGGTCGGGGTTCTGGTCGGTCATGACCGTGATGGCGTAGCCCGATCTCGTCGCGTCGTGGCGGACGAACCCGGTGGACCCGATGCGCCACCGAGCCGTCCCGGACGTCGGGTAGAAGCCGTTCTTGAGGGCGACGGTCCACCCGGACGGGACGCCGGCGCTGATCCCCCACTGCTGGGTCGGGTGCACCGCGGTCATGGTCCGCCACGCCTCCTCCCGGTGCGGCGCAGCCAGCGGTCCCCCGCCGTGCAGCAGCGCCGTCGCCAGGCGGGTGCGGTCCTCGGCCGTGGACGTCGTGAGGCCCCAGCGGGAGGTGCTGGTGGTGCGGGGCAGGCCGAAGCGCTGGTCGAGCCGCTCCTGGCCGGCGTCGCCGCCGAGGGAGACGTAGAGGTCGCTGGCGGGCGGGTTGTGGGAGCGAGCGATCATCGGCTCGACCCGGGCCCGCTCCCAGGGGGTCAGGCCACGCCCCTCGTCCTGCGCTCGGAGCAGGACGCCGGCGAGGAACTGGGCCTTGATGACCGACGCCGTGGTCATCACCGTGCCGGGCGCCAGGTGGTACCAGCAGCCGGTGCGCACGTCGTGCACGGCAGCGGTGACGCGCTGGCCCGGGAAGTCCCGGGCGATGGCCGCGTGCAGGTCGGGGCTGAAGGGCTCGACGCAGGACGTCGCCGCCGCTCGGCCGGCGCCGGTGGCGACGCTGCCGACGACGAGCAGCACCGCGAGGAGCGAGCGGGCGAGGACGGAGGCCGGGGACCGGGCCATGGCGCCGGATCGTACCGACGCCAGGCGGCGAACTCGCCCGACCCGACCGACCTCCCGGGCGTAGGTTCCGCGCCCATGGAGCTCACGATCGAGTCGATCCGATCCGGGGACCGGGAGCGGCACCACGCCCTCATGCGCCAGGCGTTCGGCGGCACGGACGCCTTCGACCCCGCCGCGCCGGAGACCGACCCGGACAAGTTCGTGTGCGCCTACCTCGGAGACCAGATGGTCGGGGCCGTCCTCACCTTCGACTTCGCCATGACCTGGGGCGGCCGGCGCGTCCCGTGCGGGGGCGTGTCGGGGGTCGTCGTGAGCCCGCAGGCGAGGGGCCGAGGGGCGGCCCAGCGGATGCTGGCCGAGGCGCTGCGCCGCATGCACGAGCAGGGCCACGTCGTCAGCGCGCTCTACCCCACCACCGCCTCGCTCTACCGGCGGGCCGGCTACGAGGTCGTCGCCCAGTACCGGCGCACGCAGATCCCGGTGACGGCCATCGACGCCACCGGCGACGCGCTCGACTGGCGGGAGGTGGCGGGGTCGAGCGACGTCCTCTCGTCGCTCTACGACGACCTGGCCGGTCGCCTCGACGGCTGGTTCCGGGTCGACCCCCAGTGGTGGGCGTTCCGCAGCCATCGCCAGGCGGCGGACGCCTCGGTCAACCGGTACACCTACGTGGGGTCCCGGGCGGGGGCCGACGTCGCCGCCGTCCAGTACCGCTACGCGAAGGCCGACGACTTCTACGACCTCGAGGTCGAGGTGCTCGCCGGGCTGGACGTCGAGGCGGTGGGTGCTGCGCTCGGCCTGCTGGCGGGGCACGGGACCACGGCGCGCAACGTCGTCGCCGCCCTGCCGCTCTCCCTGCTCGGGCCCCACGTGCCCCAGCTGCAGCTGACCAGCACCGCCTCCGACTGGCCCTGGATGCTGCGCCTCGTGGACGCCGCCGGGGCGGTCGCCGCACGTGGCTGGCCGACGAGCGTGGCGGGGTCGGTGGAGCTCGACATCGACGACGAGGGCTGCCCGGGCAACGCCGGCAAGCACGTGCTCGAGCTGGACGGCAGGGAGGCGGCCCTGCTGCGGGGAGGCTCCGGGCGGATCCGGGTGACCGCCCAGGACCTGGCGATGCTGTACGCCGGCTGCGACGTGGCCGGCCTCCGGGCTGCGGGTCGCCTGGTCGAGGCCTCGGCCACCGACCTCGACCTGCTGGCGACGGCCTGCGTCTCGAACCCCTCCATCCCGCTGTTCTTCTGATCCGCTGCTGACCCGGCCTCTGACCCGGGACCTTGGACCCTCCGGTCTGCCCCACGAGGCCGTTTCCGGGCCCGCTGACGCGGGTTGGCCAGGGCCACCTGGGTCCATCGTCACTTTGCGATCAGATGACGAGGAAGGCGCTGACGAGTGCGCTTGACTGTGTGCAGCGCCAAGGAGCGCCCGCTGCGATCCGCAGCGAACGACCACCTCCGTTCCTCCTCCCTGCCCCCGTGTGGGCCATCCCCCGGAGCGTCCTCGAATGCCCTCGAGCTCTTCCCTGCGCCGTCGCGCGCGCCTCCTGCTCGGCAGCGCGCTGGCTGCGACCACCGCCGTCACGGTGCTGGCTGCCGCCCCGGCCGCCGCCCAGACCGATCCGATCACCGAGATCGGCGTGACCGACCCGGACTCCCGCTTCGACGCCGCCCTCGCCACCCTCCTCCGGGTGATCTACCGGGACGAGGCGATCGAGACCGACGATCCCACCCTCCGAGACCTCGAAGCCAAGGCTGACCGGGGCTGCATCGACGCCGGCCCGGCCGACGCCGACGTGCCGACGATGGTCGCCGCCATCTTCGACTGCCGCCTCACCGAGGCCGGCGTCGACGAGGCCCACGTGGACAAGTGGACCGCCGAGGCACTCGTCGTGGCCGAGTGCGAGTCCCTGTTCGAAGCCGACGCCGTCGTGTTCGACGGCCGGTACCTCGACACGCCGCACCCGAACGGCAACCGCTACTCGGCCGCCGGGGTCTTCCAGTTCATCCGGGCCACGGCCGACAAGTGGATCGAGGGCGGCTACGCCAACGTCAAGGACGCCCGGCTGAACATCGACGCCGCCGCCCGGCTGTTCATCCACAACCGCAACGCCGGCCTCCTCGGCTGGGACGACTGGGCCTGCGCGGCCGCCCACGACGGGTTCAAGGTCGGCTCCGTCCTCCCCGGCTGGCCCGGCGGTCCCGCCGAGCTGCCCGCCTGGGTCAACGAGTACGTCTGAGCCGTCGCTAGCGTGGGATCCGTGCCCGTCGACCAGGTCCTCCTCGCTGCACCCCGTGGCTTCTGCGCCGGAGTGGAGATGGCGATCAAGGCCCTGGCCTGGATGGTTCGGGCCTTCGAGCCGCCGGTGTACTGCTACCACGAGATCGTCCACAACCAGCTGGTGGTGCAGCGGTTCCGCGACCTCGGCGTGGTGTTCGTCGACGACATCGCAGAGGTCCCACCCGGCCGTCCGCTGATGCTCTCGGCCCACGGCTCCGCTCCCGAGGTCGTCGCCGCGGCGCAGTCCAACGGCGGCTACGTCGTCGACGCGGTCTGCCCCCTCGTCACCAAGGTGCACCACGAGGTCAAGGTGCGAGCCGGCAAGGGCTACCAGATCGTCTACGTCGGCCACGACGGCCACGAGGAGGCGGTCGGCACCATGGCCGTCGCGCCCGACGCCATCCACCGGGTGGAGTCCACCGACGAGGTCGACGCGCTCCCCCACTTCGACCAGCCGGTCGCGCTCCTGGCCCAGACCACCCTGTCCCACCGGGACTGGGAGGGCGTGCTCGACCGCACGCGGGAGCGCTTCCCCGACGTGTGGACGCCCGGTCGCAGCGACCTGTGCTTCGCCACCACCAACCGCCAGGCGGCGCTCACCGCCCTGGCCGAGCGCTGCGACGCCATCATCGTCATCGGCTCGGCCAACTCGTCCAACACCCGGGCGCTCGAGTCGCTCGCACGGGACATGGGCTGCGAGCGCGTCCACCGCGTCAACACGCCCGAAGAGGTCCCCGACGACCTGTCCGGCGTCGTCGGCGTCACCGCCGGGGCCAGCGCCCCGGAGGAGCTGGTGTGCTGGGTCATCGACAAGCTCGACCCGGCGAACGGCATCGAGGAGATCCGCATCACCGAGGAGGAGGAGTACTTCCCCCCGCCCCGGAACCTGCGCGAGCTGCTCGAGGCCCTCGACGTGGTCGCCACCCTGCTGGTCGGTGGCACGTTGGCCGACCGGCCCACCGTGGTCGATCGGGAGACCAAGGCCAGCGAGGTCCTCGGCGCCCTGGTCGTCGGCCCCTAGACGCAGTGGGGGCCGGCGGCGTCGACCTCGGTGATGTCGTCCTCGAGCCCGTCCACCGGGCCGGGCAGGAGCCGCACCGCATCGGGCTTCAGGGTGATCGGCAGGAAGCTCATCCCGCGCCGGGCCGGTCCACGGCGCAGCTCCCCGAACGGGCTGAACCGGGACGCGTGGCACGGGCACTCGAACCAGCCCGACGACTCGCACCACGGCACGCGGCAGCCCTGGTGCGGGCACTTCTGCCACAGCGCCAGCAGGCCGCCCTCGACCCCGGGCCGGATCGCATCGGGGACCGCTGCGGCGAGGGCCTCCCGGTGCTCCTCGGGCACCGGGACCACGTAGGTCTGGGCTTCGGCGACGTACCAGACGCCCCCGCCCTCCTCGATCGCGGTGGCGACCTCCTCGGGGGTGCCCAGCTGCTGGCCCTCCTCGGCGATGTCGGGGCCGCTGTCGTCGTCGCCGCACGCGCTCAGACCGGCACCGGCGATGGTGACCGCGCTCACCTGCAGGAAGCGTCGTCGATCCACGGTGGCCTCCTAGCGGTCCAGGCGCCCGACGCGGCGCTGGGCGTCGTCGAAGAGGGCCTGGATCCGGGTCCGGAGCAGCTCGGTCGTCTCCCGGACCTGCCGGCGCGACGGGCGCTTGCCGTCCTCACCGACCGGCGCGGGGATCGGGTCGCCGATCACCAGCACGACCTTGACCGGCTTGATCCACTTCGCCCCGGGGGGCATCGCCGCTTCCGAACCGCCGATCCCGACGGGCACGATCGGCACGCCGGTCCGGCCGGCGACGAACGCCGGTCCCTCGAACAGGTCCTCCACGACCGGTCCGGTGCGACGCTGGCCCTCGGGGAACATCACGACCGGTTCGCCGTAGCCGAGGGCCGTGACCGCCGAGCGCATCGCCTCGCGGTCCGCGGAGCCGCGGTGCACCGGGATGCCGCCCATGGCGTCGAAGAAGCGACCGGGGAGGTCGTACTTCCACATCGTGTGCTTGCCCATGAAGCGCATCCGGCGACGGGTGACCGCAGCGACGAGCAGGGAGTCCACGTTGGACCGGTGGACCGCGGACAGCACGAAGGGTCCGTCGGGCACCTTGTCGAGGCCGTGGACCTCCATGCGCCAGAACAGGCGGCAGAAGCCGACGATCACCGCGGTGACGGCACGGTAGAAGCGCAGCTGGGCCTTGGTCGGTGGGCCCTGCTCCTCGACGGGGTTGCCGCGGGGATCGGCGGCGGGGACGGGCTGCTCAGCCATCGATCTGCTCGGCCAGCAGGTCGACGATCTCGTCGACGGTGAGGTCGCTCGTGTCGACCTCGACGGCGTCGCCGGCCCGGGTGAGCGGCGAGGCGTCGCGGCCCTGGTCGAGGGCGTCCCGGCGGGCGATGTCGGCGGCCACGGTCTCGTAGTCGAGGTCGGAGACCTCCTTGGACCGCCGCGCCGCCCGCACCTCGGGCCGGGCGTCCAGGTACACCTTGAGCGCGGCGTCGGGGAACACCACCGACCCGATGTCGCGGCCCTCGAGGACGCCGCCGCCACGGCGACGGGCCCACTCCCGCTGCCGGGAGACCATCTCGGCCCGGACACCCGGGTTGGCGGCGACCGTGCTGACGGCCCGGGTCACCTCGGGGCCGCGGATCTCGATGGAGGCGTCGACGCCGTCCACCACGACCCCGTCCAGCGTCACGGCCAGATCGACCTTGGCGGCCAGCGCGGCGACGGGCTCCGCGTCGGCGGGGTCCAGGTTCCGGCGCAGCGCCGCGAAGGTGACGGCCCGGTACATGGCCCCGGTGTCGAGGTACTCGAGCCCGAGGCGCTCGGCCAGGAGCCGGGCCACGGTCGACTTGCCGGAGCCGGCTGGGCCGTCGATGGCGATGACGCGGAGGCCGTCGTTGGACATGCGGCGACGCTACCGCTGCCGGGACGGAGCGACGGAGCCCGCGCGGAGGTCGTCGAGGAGGTCCCAGAAGCCGGGGAACGTCTTGGCCACGCAGCCCGGGTCCCGGACCGCCATGCCCGGCACCGCGAGGCCGAGCAGCCCGAAGGCCATGGCCATGCGGTGATCCCGGTAGGTCTCGAACGTGGCGGCGTGGATCGGTCCGGGGCGGATGACCATGCCGTCGTCGGTGGCCACCGCGTCGATGCCGCAGCGCGCCAGCTCGGCGACCGGGCCGGCGATGCGGTCGGACTCCTTGTCCCGGATGAAGCCGACCCCCCGGATGGTCGTGGGGCCGTCGGCGAGGGCGGCCAGCGCGGCGAGGGTGGGCACGGTGTCGGAGATGTGGGCCATGTCCACGTCCACCCCGTGGAGGCCGCGTCCTGCCGCCACCGTGACGGCGTCGTCGTGCCAGGTCACCGCGGCGCCCATCTGCTCGAGCACGTCGACGAAGGCCACGTCGCCCTGCAGCGAGCTACGGTGCAGGCCGGGGACGGTGACCCGGCCGCCGGTGACGAGGGCGGCGGCCCAGGCGTAGGACGCCGCCGAGGCGTCCGGTTCGATCGCGTAGGTCGTGGGGCGGTAGGGCTCGGGGGCGACGTGCCACGTCTCGCGCCCGCCGACCACGTCGTGATCGACGCGGGCACCGAACGCCTCCATGACTGCCACGGTCATGTCCACGTAGGGACGGGAGATGAGCTCGGTGGTGACCGTGAGCTCGAGGCCGTCCGGTGTGGCCGGCCCGCTGAGCAGGAGTCCCGACAGGAACTGGCTGGACACGTCACCCGGGACCGCCAGCGAGCCCGTGCGGAGCGGGCCCGCCACCGTCACCGGCAGATGTCCGGCACCGGCCTGCTCCTCGACGCGGACCCCGGCCGATCGGAGGGCGTCGAAGGTCGGACCCATGGGACGGTCTCGCAGCTGCGCATCGCCGTCGAGGGTGCTCATCCCCTCGCCGAGCGCCAGGAGCGGCAGCAAGAAGCGCGCCGTGGTGCCGCTCTGGCGGGCGTCCACGGCGCCCGCCCGGCGCTCGGTGGAACCGACCACGGTCAGCTCGGCGTGGCCGGTGCCGGTCGCCTCGACGCCCAGGGTCCGCAGTGCCTCCACCATCGCCTCGGTGTCGTCCGCGTGGAGCACGCCCGTGAGCACCGAGGTGCCCTCGGCCAGCGCCGCGCACACCAGGGCCCGGTTGGTGATGCTCTTGGAGCCGGGGAGATCGACCGTGGCGTCGATCGGGGCGCCGACGGAGGTGATCGAGAGCGGGTCCTGCACCGTCAGTCCAGGTGCTGGATCGACGGGCGGTACCCGCGGGCGAGGAGCCCGCCGCGGAAGCGCTCCGCCAGCGCGCCCTCGACGAGCACGATGAGCACGCCCTGCTGGCCCTCGGAGGAGTGGGCGATCTCGAGGTCGACGATGTTCACGTCGAGCTCGGTGGCCAGCGTGGTCACGTCGGCGAGCACACCGGTGCGGTCGGGCACGGGCACCCGGACCTCGGCGAGCTCGGACGGGCGGGTGTAGCGCGACGGCAGGTTGACCCGCGCCGCCCGGGCCCGGCTGAGGTCGGTCAGCAAGGCGTCCCGGTCCGAGGCGGCGACCTGGTCGCGGGCCTCGGCGAGGGCGGCGATCAGCCGGTCCAGGCCGGCGACGATGGCCACCTGGTTCTCCTCGCAGATGTCGGGCCAGATGCCCGGGTGGCCCGAGGCGATGCGGGTCATGTCGCGGAAGCCTCCCGCGGCCAGGCGCAGCAGGGCGACGTGCTCGTCGGCCCGCTCGTCCGCGATGCGCATGAGCGACGCCGCGGTGAGGTGCGGCACGTGCGACACCACCGCCACCAGCTCGTCGTGGCGCTCGGGTGGCAGGGCGATGACCTCGGCGCCGAAGGTGGACACGATGCCGCGGATGCGGGCGTAGGCGTCGTCGTCGGTGTCGGCGGTCGGGGTGAGCACCCACACCGCGCCCTCGAACAGGTCGACGGTGGCGCCGTCCACGCCCTCCTGCTCCGAACCCGCCATCGGGTGGCCACCCACGAAGCGGACGTCGTCCACGGCGGCCACGATCGGCGCCTTGACCGAGCCGACGTCGGTGACCAGCCCGGTCGTGCCGGCGAGCGCCTTGCGGGCGGCCTCCGCCACCGTCCGGACCGGCGTGGCGACGAAGGTGATCTCGGCATCCGGATCGAGGCCGACCTGGTCGATGACCTCGAGCTGGCGGGCCCGGTCGGTGCGGGCCTCGTCGTGGTCGACGCCGCTCACGTGCCACCCCTGGGCGCGCAGGGCGAGGGCGATCGAACCGCCGATCAGGCCGACGCCGACGACGTTCGCGCGTGGCTGGGAGGCACCGGGCACGGTGCTCGATCCTACGTGGGGGGTGGGGTGGGGACCGCAGCCCGTTCCAGGGCCCGGACCTCGTCCTGGCGCAGGGGCCGCCACTCCCCCGGCCCGAGGGCGGTGTCCACGAGCGGGCCGATCCGGGTGCGCACCAGGCGGACCACCGGGTGTCCGATGGCCTCGCACATGCGCCGGACCTGGCGGTTGCG
>DMTU01000153.1:0-5048 GCA_003476595.1 Acidimicrobiaceae bacterium
GTGCGGTCCAGGTGCTCGACCCGGGTGTCGTCGCCGTGCAGCTCACGAGCCTCGGCCCAGTCGGCGGCGAACTCGGCGTCTTCGAACTTGTCGAAGATCTCCTGCATCGTCGCCCCCTGGAACGGGCCGAACCGACCCTCGGCGGCGAACGACCCGTCGATGTCGCTCTCGTGCAGGGAGAAGCGCCGCCGTTTGTGCAGATGCTCGGCCCGCTGGGCGGCACCGTCGCTGTCGGCAAGGGACTCCCACCGGCGGAGCACGGCGACGAAGTCGTCGTAGCCGAGCTTGGCGGCCTCTGCTGCGAAGGCCGCGTCGGCGCCGGCCACGTGCTCCTTCACCCGGGGGTTCGACACCACCCGTCCGATGGCCCGCATGTGCCCGGTGGGGATCTCGCCCCGGGCGTAGGCGGCTTCCACGATGGGCAGCTGCCGCAGCGCACGTGCCGTCTGGACCCGCCCGTACGCCTCGGACCCGGACAGGCGGCCGATGGCCTTCAGCGCACCCTTGGCACTCTTGTGGCCGTCGAGGCTGAACGCCGCCGAGCGGTCGAGGTGGTCGGCGGCCCGGTCGGTGCCGTGGTCGAGCCGTCGGCGCAAGACCTCCAGCTTCCCGACGACGGCGAGCTCCTCGGCCGGCGCGAGCGCGTCGAGGTCGACGACCTGCAAGCCGCCGACTGCGGCGTCGAGCACGTCGAGCGCATGCGCCACGTCGTCCTCGCTCGGTTGGTCGATGACGGTCACGGCGTCGCCTCCCCAGAGGCGCCACCGGACCAGGGCGAATCGTCGCACCACATGGGCACAACCCCCTTCACATCCGATGTCGATGGTCGGCGCGGAGCCGACGAGTGGCGCACCCGGCCCCAGCCGGATCGCCTACTCACCATTGAACTCAGGGGGTACGACAGGAACTCGCGGTCATCGATCGAGCCCGGCGGAGACCTCCACGACCCGCAGGTCGTACAGCACCTGCATCGGGTGGATCGGCGATCTGACGAACCCGTAGCGCTCGTAGAAGGCACGGGCATCGGCGCTGATCGCGTCGACCAGCATCACGCGGGCGCCGATCACCTTCCCGGCGGCAACCGCAGCGAGCAACGCCTCACGCCACAGCTCCGCGGCCCAGCCACGACCCTGGTACCGCTCATCGATCGCGAAGCGCCCCATCCCCACTGCAGGGACGGGATCCAGCGCACGGTCGGCGAGGGAAGCCGGTGCATCCGCACGCCGCACCTCCCCCGGCGAGAGGCAGTAGTACCCGACGATGCTGGGACGGTCGTCCTCGGCCACCTCCTCGGGGTCGAGCAGCAGGTAGGTCACGGCGGCCCTCGACTCCATGCTCTGACGTGCCTGGGTCGCCAGCCAGCGGTCGAGCGAGGCCTCCCCGCAGCGAAACCCGTTGCGCTGCACCTTGGACGGCGCAGCGCGGTCGAACCGGAGGAGCTGCACGCCAGGTCAGTCGAGGGTGATGCGCTGCGGGCGAGCGAAGAGCTCCACCAGTCGCCCGTCGGGCCGGACCGGCCGGTCCAGCAGCTCGAGGAACTCGTCCCACGTATCGGGATCGAGCACGAAGCTCCGCTGGTCGGCGAGCACCTCGTGGGCACGCGCAACTGCGGAGGCGGTCAGGAACTCGGTCACGGTCTCGCCGGTCTGCGCGGCGGCCTGGCGGATGAGCTCGTCATCGTCGGCTCGGAGCCGGAGGTTCCGGCGGGCGTCCTTGGTGGTGGTCACGAATCGACCTCGAGGAGTGGTGCATGCTGGACGTACGTCATGGTACATACGTTGTACGCCAACGGCAACGCTCTTCAGGCGAGCCCGGCCAGCACCGCCCCAAGCAGGTCGCTGTCGTGGGCGAGGCCGTGGGGGCGGTCGACGTCGGCCTCGACCACCCGCACCTCCGGCGCCGCGGTGCTGACGTCCCCGAGGGGCAGCCCGCCCCGCTGGGTGACGACGACGTCGGGCGTGAGGTCGTGGAGGCCGAGCACCCGCAGGTGGCCGGCCAGGTCGACGTCCTTCACGCCGGTCTCGTCGGCCTGGAGGTTGGCGACGAACACGTACCGACCCGTCCGCTGGGCGATGGCCCGCTGGATGCCCGGCACGACGGCAGCGGCGAGGACGCTCGTGTAGAAGGAGCCGGGCCCGAGCACGATCTGGTCGGCCTGCTGCAGCGCCTCGGTGGCGGCGGCCGGGACGGGCGGATCGGCCGGGTCGACGGCGATGTGCACCAGGCGGCCCGCGGCCTCGATCTCGACCTGGCCCCGCACCGTGCCCTCGGGCGTCTCGGCCACGAGGTCGATCGGGGCGTCGGTGGCCGGCAGCACCTGCATCACCTCGGGGTCGACGCCGAGCCAGCGGGACAGGGCCGCAGCGGCGGCGACCAGGTCGTGGCCGGCATCGACGAGGCCGGCGAGCACGAGGTTGCCGACGGCGTGGCCGGCCAGGTCGCCGTCCGTGAAGCGGTGCTCCATGGCCTCGGCCAGCTCCCGGTTGGGGCTCACCGCAGCGATGCAGCGACGGAGGTCGCCTGGCGCCGGCATGGGGATGCACTCGCGCAGGCGTCCGCTGGAGCCGCCGTCGTCGCCGGTGGCCACGATCGCGGTCGTGTGGCCGGCGTAGGTGCCGACCGCCTTGAGCAGCATGGCCAGCCCGTGCCCGCCGCCGATGGCGACGACTCTCACTTCTCTGCGTCCCGGTGGGCGACCGTCACCTCGGTGTCGAGGTCGGCCAGGCGGGCGCGGATCTCCTCGGCGATGGCGACGGAGCGGTGGCGGCCGCCGGTGCAGCCGATGGCGATGCTCAGGTAGGCCTTGCCCTCGTTGCGGTAGGCGGGCAGGAGCAGCTCGAGCAGGTCGACGATGCGGTCGATGAACTCCTTGGCCTCCTCCTGGCCGAGCACGTAGTCCCGCACCGGCTCGTCGAGCCCGGGGAGGGGGCGCAGCTCGTCCACCCAGTGGGGGTTTGGCAGGAAGCGCACGTCGAGGACCATGTCGGCGTCGATCGGGAGGCCGTGCTTGAACCCGAACGAGCGGATGGTCGTGCGCATGCCGACGTCGGCGTCCTCCTGGCCGAAGGCAGCCCGGATGCGGTCGCGCAGCTGGTGGACGTTGAGGTTGGTGGTGTCGATGACCACGTCGGCCTCGGCCCGCACCGGCTCGAGCACGGCCCGCTCCTGCTCGATGGCCTGCTCGATCGTGTCGGCTTCGCTCATCGGGTGGCGGCGCCGGGTCTGCTCGTAGCGACGGACGAGCTCGGGCGTGGCGCAGTCGAGGAACAGGATCCGCACCCGGGGCACGCTGCGCCGCAGCTCGGCCAGGGCGTCGACCAGCTCCCGGTCGTAGTGCCCGGTGCCGGCGACCAGCACGATGCGGTCGATGGACGAGCCTTTGGCGTCGGCCAGCTCGGTGACCTTCGGCATGAGCTCGGGCGGCAGGTTGTCGATGACGAACCAGCCCAGGTCCTCGAAGTCGTTGGCGGCCTGCGAGCGGCCGGCGCCGGACAGGCCGGCGATCACCACGTAGTCGCCCATGCGGGGCAGGGTACTTCTGGCTACCGGAGCTTCTCGGTCCGCAGGAACAGCAGGCGAGGGATCTCGGCCGCGTCGGTGTACTCCGGCGCCCGGGCCAGGAACCCGGGTGGCGGCGCCGGCTCCTCGATCCTGGTCAGTAGCAGGCCATTGTCGATGAGCGCGTTGAGGTACCGGCTGAGCGGGCGGTGGATGAACGGGATGTAGACGTCCTTCTGCACCTCCTCGATGGACTTGTCCTCCCGCAGGTAGGCACCGATGCGCCAGTACTGCTCGGGCGGGTCGAGGATCTGGTCGTCGATCCAGCCGCTGTTCGGCGTCTGCAGCAGCGGATGGTTGAGGAAGAACAGGAACCGCCCGCCCGGCTGCAGCACTCGGGCGACCTCGGCGATGGCGTCGTCGACGTCGTCGATGTGCTCGAAGACGAGGCACGCCACGGCGACGTCGAAGCTGGCGTCCGGGAACGGAAGGCCAGCCGCGCCAGAGCGCAGGTACACCGGCCCTCCGCCCCGCTCCTTGGCCACCTCCACCTGGTTCCAGGTGGGGTCGAGGCCGACGACCTCGGCGCCGAGGCGGGCGGCGAGCCGGGCGACCTGTCCCTCCCCCGTGCCGATGTCCAGCACCCGGTGGGCGCCACGCAGGTGCTCCTCGGCCAGCGGGAGGATCTGCTCCTCGTACTCGGGATCGACGCCGTCGGTGAAGCCTTCCTGCCACCAGTCGGCGTGGGTCTCCCAGAGGTCGTCGTCGCTCACCGGTCGCATGCAACACCCAGCGCCACCGGCGACGCCAATACCCTGGCGCCGTGGCGGCAGGACGGGACGGGATGTCGCACCGTGACGTGACCCTGGCGTGGGTGGCGCCGCTCCTCCTCGTTGCCATCGCCGCCGTGGCGGTCGTCCGCAACCACACCGTGGACCAGTCGCCCTGGCAGGGCGTCGGCTTCGGCATGTTCTCGAGCTACGACTACCTGCCGAGCCGGACCGCGCGCCTCACGGCCACGGTCGACGGCGAGACGAGGCCCGTCGCCCTGCCAGGCGACCTCCGCGACGAGCTCGAGCGGGTGCTGGTCGCCCCCGGCGATGGCCACGCCGAGGCACTGGCGACGGAGGTCATGGCGCGGGCCGGGGCCGAGGCTATCCGGCTCGAGATCCTCGGCCACGACGTCGACGACACACAGGATGGCCTGCGCATCACCCTCGTCCCGGTGCGGACGGTGGAGGTCCCTTGAGAGCCGTTGACCGCTCCCGCACCTGGTTCGACGACCTCGATCCGTTCCTGGTCGTCGCCCGGCTCAGCCTGTTCGTGGCCATCGTGAACAATCACAGCCACCCGAGGATCGCTGTCGCCCTCGGCGTCGTCACTGCGGTGCTGTACTTCGAGGAGCGGTGGCTGCGCTCCCCGTGGCCCTGGTTGGCCATCGTCGCAGTTCTCGGCTGGCTGCAGATCCAGGAGTGGTGGCTCATCGACGACCACCCCGTGGCCACGACCTACTGGCTCCTCGCCATCGGCGTGTCCCGGTTCAGCCGATG
>DMTU01000153.1:5173-6935 GCA_003476595.1 Acidimicrobiaceae bacterium
CCCGACGATGTCCTCGCGCTCAGCGCCCGGCTGCTGGTCGGGGCTCTCTTCGCCCTGGCGTTCGGGTGGAAGCTGCTCTCTGGGCCGTTCGTGAGCGGCGACTTCTTCGAGTACACGCTCGTCCGGGACGACCGCTTCGAGCCGATCGCTGTCCTGATCGGCGGCGCCGAGGAGGACCAGCTGGTCCAGGAGCGGGGTGTCATCACCCAGCTCACATCGACCGGTGCGGCCGGAGACGCCGTCGAGATCGAGACGGGCGCGCGCACCCGATCCGTGGCGCTCACGTTCACCTGGGTCGGGCTGATCATGGAGGGCGCGGTGGCTGCCGCCTTCCTGGCACCGCTGCGAGGCCGCTGGCAGCTGCTGCGTGCCGTCGCGCTCATCGGCTTCTGCGTGACGACGTACGCGGTCCTGCCCATCGCCGGGTTCGCCGTGCTGCTGCTGACGATGGGCCTCGCCCATGCGCACCGACCTGGCGTCCGCCGAGCGCACGCCATCGCCGCTGCGGCGATCCTCGTCTGGAACGCGATCCTCGCCGGCCTGATCCTGTAGTCAGCGACTCGGCTGGTGCAGCTGCTTCCACACGTTCTCCGCCACGTTGTTCGGCAGCCAGGAGAACGACTGCAGCTCCTCGAGCGTCGCCGCCTTCACCTTGCGCAGCGAGCCCATCTCCTTCAGCAGGCGCTTGCGACGGGTCGGGCCGAGGCCGGGCACGTCGTCCAGCACGGACTGCTTCATGCGCTTGTCCCGCAGCGTGCGGTGGTAGGTGATGGCGAAGCGGTGCGACTCGTCTCGCAGCCGCTGCAGCAGGTAGAGCGCCTCGGACTGACGCGGGATCTGGATCGGATCTGACCGGCCCGGCACGTACACCTCCTCGAACTGTTTGGCCAGCGACGCGACCGGGATCTCGTCGAAGAGGTCCAGCTCCTTCAGCACGTTGATGGCCGAGGTGAGCTGACCCTTGCCACCGTCGACCAGCAGCAGCTGGGGCGGGTAGGCGAACTTGCCTGGCCGTTCGCTGGCCGGCTTGTCCCGCTCGATGAGGTACGCGGTGAGGCGACGGCGCAGGACTTCCTCCATGGCGGCGAAGTCGTTGTTGCCATCCACCTCCTTGATCTTGAATCGGCGGTACTCCGACTTCTTCGGGAGGCCGTCCTCGGTCACGACCATCGAGCCGACGTAGTCGCTGCCCTGGAAGTGCGACATGTCGTAGCACTCGATGCGCAAGGGGGCTTCCGGCAGACCGAGGTGCTCCTGCAGCTCGTTCAGCGCCCGGGCCCGGCTGTTGTGGTCGCTCGCCCGCTTGAGCCGATGGCGGGTGAACGCCTCCTTGGCGTTGTGGGTCACCGTCTCCTGGAGGCGCACCTTCTCGCCTCGCTGGGGCACCTTGATCTCGACCCGGCTCCCCCGCAGCTCGCAGAGGTACTCCTCGTAGAGCTCGGGATCGTCGGGCATCGCCGGCACCAGGACCTGCTTCGGAATGCCGAGCGGCGGGTCGTCGTAGAGCCCCTCCAGCACGTGCTCGATCAGCGCACCGGGCGTGAGGTCCTCGACCTTGTCGACCACGAAGCCTTTTCGGCCGACCACCCGGCCCTTGCGGACGAAGAACACCTGGACGGCGGCTTCGAGGTCGTCCTCGGCGAGGCCGATGACGTCGAGGTCCTCGCTGCGATCCCCCACCATCTGCTGCTTGGCGATGGCCTTGTTGACGCTCTCGAGCTGGTCTCGGATCCGAGCGGCGCGCTCGTACTCGAGCTCCCTG
>DMTU01000153.1:7070-12738 GCA_003476595.1 Acidimicrobiaceae bacterium
TCCCTGGCCGCGAGAGACATGTCGGTCTCGAGCCGCTCGACGAGCGCGTCGGTCTCCCCGTCGAGGAAGTCGAGCAGCTCCTTGGTCATCTGCTGGTAGGTCTCGGGCTCGACCTCGCCGACGCAGGGACCCGAGCACTTCTCGATGTGGAACAGCAGGCACGGCCGACCCATCCGCTCGTGTCGCCCGAACTTGTTGTCGGAGCACGTGCGCAGGGGGAAGGTGCGCAGGAGCAGATCGAGGGTCTCGCGGATCGCGTAGGCGTTGGCGTAGGGGCCGAAGTACTGGGTGCCCTTGCGCTTGCGGCCACGCATGACCATCGGGCGAGGCCAGTCGTCGGAAACCGTGACGGCCAGGAACGGATAGCTCTTGTCGTCCCGGAGCCGGACGTTGAACCGGGGCCGATGCTCCTTGATCAGGTTGTACTCGAGCATCAGCGCTTCGACGTCGTTGCGGACCTGGATCCACTCGACCGTCTCGGCCGTGGCCACCATCTGCGCCGTGCGCGGGTGCATGTTGCGCGGGTTCTGGAAGTAGTTCGACAGCCGCTGGCGCAGGTTGCGCGCCTTGCCCACGTAGATCACCCGGCCGTGCGCATCCTTGAACTGGTACGAGCCGGGCGTCTCCGGGATCGTGCCGGCGGGGGGACGTTGGACCACGCCGCAAGGCTACGGGCGATGGCCGCGCCCTCCCACGACGTTCAAGCGCCCTCGACCAGCTCCTTCTCCTGCTCACAGCGGGTCCGTAGTGCATCTCGAGAGAGCACCTCGATGCTTTCGTCGCGCCAGTCGAACACCTGCACCGGAGCCGAGGTGTCGAGTGAGCCGCAGTCGAGCCGCTCGATGAGCAGGACACGGCCCCAGTCACCGCCGTGCCGGTACCGCATCGCTGCGACCAAGTCGCCGTGGTACACGAAATCGGCCATGCCGGTGCCGTTCGAGACCTGCTCTGGGACGACGATGATGGGCGATGCGTCATCCACACCGGGAGCTGCGGCGAGAGCTCCGATCACGGCATCCCCTCTCGAGACGGCCTGACGGAAGTTGTCCACGTCCACCGCCTGCATGGCAGCGAACCACGAGATGCCGCCGATCGCGACGACAGCTGCAATGTTCGGCCTCCATGATCGCAACCACGCCCAGCCCGACCCGAGCACCAGCGCGGTACCCACGCTCGGCACCAGGTTGTTCCGATCGAACAAGCCCGTGGTGGCGAACACAGCTCCCGCGTACATGAACGGGGCGGCTCCGGCCAGCATCACGACCACGCCGGTGAGGAGCCACCTCGGCTCGATCGACGACGACCGCCACGATGGCAGCTGAGCTGCGACCGCCACGACCACGGCCAGCAGCAAGACCGCTCCCACCACCTGTGCGAGCAGCGGGTACTCCCACATGCCCGTCCCGAAGTGCGACGACACCAGGCTGGAAGCGTTGTCGAATGGGCCGGGCCCGTCACCGTCCCGCTTCGGCGACAGCAGGAAGAGTCCGGCGGCGACGACGACCGCCGGAGTCACAGCCACGAATGCGGGGCGCAGACGCTCCCTCCACGCCGGAGCGGCCCACATCAGCACGAGGGCGACGGCGAGGACGACTACGCCCTCGTAGACGAGGGTTCCGGCGGCGAGCAGCCCCGCTGCCGCCAGGTTGCGGCGGCGCAGAAGCTGCCACAACCCGAGGAACACCATGGCCAGCGCCAGCGGATACGTTCCAACGACGAACCACAAGCGGGTCATCGCGTGGTTGGGCGCGAGCGCGAACACCACCAGGGTTGGCCACAGCACCTTGGCTGGAAGGACCTGTCGGCCATATATCCAGGCCGTCACCAGCAAGAACGCGTTCACGGCGGCGATGACCAGCCCTTGGAGGACCGGCCGATCGCCGATCACCTCGTACAGGACCGCGTAGTACGGCGCGGCGAGCGGCCTGGCCGGTTGTTCGAAGGCGAGCTGCCACAGGCCATCGACCAAACCGTTCTGGTCGAAGACCAGCCAGACCGCCCAGTCATCGGTGAGGAACCCACCACCGAGAAGCCCGGCGGCGAGGCTCGGGAGCGATGCGGCGAGCGCGAGGAGCCCGACGCGGATCCGTTCCGTGTACGCCACCGGACCGAACCCTGCCGGCTCGCCTGCTGTCCCCTGGGCCAGGGTCGTCCCTCGGGCCGACTCGCTCACCGCCGCACGGCCACGGCGATCAGGGAGACGCCCAGCGGCATCGACCAGCGCGCCACCACGTGCCGCTCGGCTGCGAACACCGCTTCAAGGAGGCGATCGGCTGGGCCCAAGGTCCTGTCGAAGTCAGTTGCCGGCTGGCGTCGTAGGCCTTCGAGGCGCCGAGCGACCCACACGACCGGCAGCAGGACGGTGTTGAAGTACGAGAGGTGGCCGACGTCGAAGCCGGCGACGGTCAGCGCCGCCCGCAGCGTCCGGGCGGTGTACCGGCGCTTGTGCCCGTTGACCTCATCATGGTGGCTCCACAGCGACGGGAGCGCAGGCACCGTCACGCACAGCGTCCCTCCGATGGCAAGTGCGTCGTGCATCGCCCGGAGCAGGCCGACGTCGTCGTCGACGTGTTCGATCACATCGAAGGCGGTCACGAGCCGGCATCCATCGATCTCCGCCAGCGCATCAGGCAGGACGCCGACGCGCACATCCGCGGCGGGATGTCGCTCGTGCGCGACCGCGGCCGTTGCCGCCTCACCCTCGATGGCGATGACCTCGCCGTGCTCCTCGAGGACACCAAGTAGCCCCCCGGCGCCACAGCCGACATCGAGGATGCTCCCGATTCCCAGCGGAAGGTGGCGAGCTAGCACTGCTCTGATGATGCGGCGGCGTCCACGGAACCACCAGTGGGTCTCATCGAGGTCGGCGTGGGCCCGGTGCAGCTCAGGATCCACTTCGAACTCCGATCTGGTCGCGCACCACGGCGTGGGGACGGCGCTTGACCTCGTCGTAGATCCGGGCGACGTACTCGCCGAGGACCCCTATCACCGTCAGCTGGGCCCCACCGAGCACGAGGATGATCGCGATCAACGATGTCCAACCCTCTGGGACATCCTGTAGGAGGAGCCGGGCTGCCACGGCCACGCCGATGTAGATGACGCCGGCGATGGCGGTCAGCATCCCGAGGATCGAAGCCGCCCGGAGCGGAAGACTCGACAGGGACACGAGCCCGTCGATGGCAAGGCGAACGAGCTTGCGGAGCGTGTACTTCGGCTGCCCGACAGCCCGGCCCGGCCGGTCGTATTCGAAGGGCTCCTGGCGGAACCCGACCCAGCTGCGCAATCCGCGGAGGAACCGGGTTCGCTCAGGCATGGCGATGAGCTGGTCCACCACCCGACGGTCCAGCACGGCGAAGTCCCCGCTGTCGAGCGGGACGTCGATCTCGGCCAGGGACCGGTACAAGCGGTAGAAGGCCCGATACGCCAGCCGCTTCGCCGGCCCGGCGTCCCGCGTCCGCCGCACCGCGTAGACGACCTCCGCCCCGGCTCGCAGCCGCTCCACCATCTCCGGCAAGAGCTCCGGCGGATCTTGGAGGTCGGCATCGATACACGCCACCACGGCACCAGAGGCAGCCTCGAGGCCCGTCGTCAGCGCTGCCTGCTGACCGAAGTTCCGCGATAGGCGGATTCCCCGGACGCGCGGATCATGACCGGCCAGCTCGCAGATGACCGACCACGTGGCGTCCTTGCTGCCGTCGTCGACGACGACGAGCTCCGAGTTCTCGAACCCGTCGAGAACCGGCGCAAGGCGCTGCCAGAGCTTCGGAAGTGTGTCCGCCTCTTCGAAGGCTGCGACCACCACGGACAGCTCGACCGCAGTGTCCTGTGCCGCCTGCACCTGCAACTTGGGAGCCTCTCCTCTGCCTGGGTCCGCTGACGGACATCGAGAGTGTGCCACTGCCTCGGCACGGCATCTGGGACCGCCGCTCCCCATGGGTGTGCAGCTGACGAAGTCCAACCTTTCCGGGTGGAGTTCCAGAGCCCGCCGAGGAGGTATCGTGCTCCTGCCGGCCCGGAATCACCGGCAACCATTCCGAACCGAGGACGACATCCCCGCAGGAGAGGCGACCGGGCTGTCCCTGCCGTCCGCCAATCGGTTCTCCACCCTTGCGAAATCGGGGGAACCAGAGAACATGCTCCGCCTCCAGCTACCGCTCCCCGAGCGGTACACCGATGCCTCCCACGAGGAGCTCGAGTCACGCATCGCCGCCGCCAAGGAGACCCTCGGCGAGCGTCTGTTCATCCTCGGGCACCACTACCAGCGCGACGAGATCATCCAGTTCGCCGATGCCCGTGGCGACAGCTACCGGCTCTCGGTGCTCGCCCAGGAGCGACCGCAGGCCGAGTACATCGTGTTCTGCGGCGTGCACTTCATGGCCGAGTCGGCTGACATCCTCACCGGGGACCACCAGCAGGTGATCCTGCCCGACCTCAACGCCGGCTGCTCCATGGCCGACATGGCCGACATCGACCAGGTCGAGGAGGCCTGGGAGCAGCTAGAGCAGGTCATCGACATCGATCGGCTCGTGCCGATCACCTACATGAACTCGTCAGCGGCGCTGAAGGCCTTCGTCGGACGCCACGGCGGCGCCGTGTGCACGTCGACCAACGCCCGAGCCGTTCTGGAGTGGGCGTTCACACAGGGCGACAAGGTGCTGTTCTTCCCCGACCAGCACCTCGGCCGCAACACGGGTGTCGCCATGGGCTTCGGGCTCGACGAGATGCAGCTCTGGAACCCTCGCTTCGATCTTGGCGGCCTCGCCGAGGCCGAGGCCAAGGGGGCGAAGTTCCTCCTCTGGAAGGGCCACTGCAGCATCCACCAGCGCTTCTCCGCTGAGCAGGTGGCCGCCTTCCGCGCCGAGCACCCGGACGGCCTCGTCGTGATCCACCCGGAGGCGCCCTACGAGGCGATCCAGGCCGCCGACGAGGTCGGCTCGACCGACTTCATCATCCGCACGGTCGAGGCCGCGGCGCCGGGCACCACCATCGCCGTCGGCACGGAGATCCACCTCGTCAACCGGCTGGCGCAGGAGCATCCGGACAAGACCGTCGTGTCGCTCGATCCGCTCATCTGCCCGTGCTCCACGATGAACCGGATCGACCTCCCACACCTGGCGTGGATCGTGGAGAACTTGGTCGAGGGGCGCGTCCTCAACCGCATCAGCGTCGAGCGGGAGACGGCGGCCTGGGCCCGGGTGGCGCTCCAGCGGATGCTCGACATCACCTAGACCTCGTGACCGGGACCGCACGGATGAGGGTGCACTTCTGGACGTTGCGCGACGTGGCAGACGTGGCGGACTGGGACCCGGACGGGAACCCCGGCATCCACCTCGACGGCTTCGGGCACAGCTTCCTGGAGCCCTACGCCAGGTTACGCGACCACTCGGACGTGATCCGGGCGACGATCGGTGCCACTGCGCCGCGCGGTACCCACGTGCTCGTCGCGTCGTTGGACGAGGTGCGCGGCTGGCGGTCCCGTCCACTGGTGCGGACCAACGTCCACCTCGCCGCTGCCGTCCTCCGGTGCCCGCGTCTGGTCATCGTGCGCAACGACCTCCCACCTCGCATCGCCGCACCATCGCCGACCTCCGTCGAGGTCGTGCCCAACCGAGCGTCGGTCCTCGACCCGGCGCGCCAGGTTCCCGTCCGACCGCTCCCCCAACGGGGT
>DMTU01000153.1:12796-16040 GCA_003476595.1 Acidimicrobiaceae bacterium
CCGACCGCTCCCCCAACGGGGTCTGCGACCCCGCGACGCGGCACGGGCGGACCGCATCGAGGTCATGGCCTTGAAGGCGATGCAGGCCAACGTGCCCGAGTGGGTGACCGAACCGGGCTTCACCCGTGGACTCGCCCGAGCGGGCGTGACCCTCCGCGTTGACACCGAGGTGGATCCAACGGCGTGGCCGGACTTCACGGACGTCGATCTCGCCCTGTGCGTCCGGCGCCACCACCGCGACATCGACGCGGACCGGGCGTACGGGCGCAAGCCGGCGACGAAGCTGGTCAACGCCTGGTGCGCCGGCGCCATCCCGCTGGCTGCCCGGGAGTCGGGCTACCTCGAGGTCGGCCACGATGCCCGCGACACCATCTTCGTCGACGGACCGGAGGACGTCCTCGAAGCCGCCCGAACGCTCGTCGCCGACCGCGCGCTCGCCGAGCGAGTCCGCACCGAGGGACGTCGTCGGGCCGAGGAGTTCGCGGCCCACGCGGTCATGGCCGAGTGGGAGCGGCTCCTGAGCGACGTCCCCCCGCGGACCCGGCTCACCGTGGCGCCCCACCTCGTCGTCATGTCCGGGCGCGCCGTGCGCGCCGTGCCTCGCCGGATCCGTCGCGCCCTGTCGTCGAGGCCGCAGGCCTCCGGCTGACCGCACAGCGGGAGTGGCTAGCGTCGCATCGGTGCGCGTCCTGATCTCAATCCCCTTCGTCGGTGGCGTCGGTGGGCTGGAACGGAACGTGGCCTCCACCATCGCCGCCCTCGCCGAGGACCACGTGGACGTGTGCACGGCACGACGGATCGACGGAGGATTCGCGACGGAGCCGAGCGGCACGGTGATCCCGTACCGACGCGTGGTGCCGTACCGGCGCATCCCGTCCCCGCTCGCGCGACCGCTGCGCTGGGCTCACCGCAAGTCGCTCGCCCGCACCGAGCCATACGACGCGTACCTGCACTATTTCGCCGGCCGGTACGTCGGCGACCAGTTCCCCATCCGCACGCGGCTGCTCATCCCCTCGGGGAACGACGTCGCTTCGTTCGCGTCGCGGTTCGACTGCGTCCTGGCGCAAGCACCGGACAACAAGCGGTTCATCCGGGGCTCGGTGCCCTCTGTGGTGCTTCCCCCGCCGGTGGTGGCCACAGCGGAGAGCCGAGCCCCGGACCGGGACCTCCCGGAGCAGTTCGTGCTCACCGTGTTCAACGCCTACCACGGGATCAAGGGGGGCGAGCTCATGCGCGACGTTGCGTCGGCGTCCCGGTTCCCCATCGTGTGGTGCTTCAGCCGGCGCACCCGTCACTACGACATCGCACCGTACGCGCACCACGACATCGTCACCATTGAGGACGCCAGCCCGGCGAACCTCCGGTGGCTGTACGAGCACGCGGCCGCCTACGTATCGTTCTCCCGCACCGAGGGCTTCGGGTGGGCGATCGCCGATGCGCTGCAGTACGGCACGCCCGTGATCTCGCGGCGGACCGGTGTGCTCAGCCTGGACGGGATCGACCTCCGCGGCGTCTCTGTCTACGAGGACCGGACGGAACTGGTCCGCCTCCTCGAAGAGGTCACGCCCGCGGACCCGGCGGCGCGCTTCGACCGTGACCTGGACTTCCTCCGCCCGGCTCGTTTCCGCGAGCGCCTGCACGCCCTGGTGACCGGGTGACGCGGCGACCGGCGGCCCGGATCAGACGTTCGGGCAACCGCTTCCGCCGGCGGCGGACCGGCCGCACGCCGGGCCGCCACTTCGCCAACCAGCGCTCCTCCGCCCGGCCGTAGGCGACCAAGTCGGTCTCCCGACCACCGTTGTGGTGGTGCATGTCGATGTGGACGAGGCCCACCTGGAGGCCCCTCGACTTCGCCTGCGCGCAGATGTCGGCGTCGTAGCCGTGGAACCCGTCGAAGTGGCCGGCGTCGAAGCGCAGCTCGCGGCACGCGCGCGGCGACAGTCCGAGGAAGATCCCGTCGACCGAGTCGACGCCCCCCGGTGGGGGCGGTCCGAAGTCCCGGGAGCGGCGGTCGTCGACCGCCCACCCGAACGTCTGCCGCGCCTCGGCCCAATCCATCGATCGATCCAGGCCCACACCACCGATGACCCCCAGAACGTCCGCCGTGCGGAACCCGTCGTGGACCTTCTCGACCAGCCGGTCGTCCCGCAACTCGACGTCGTCGTGGATGAGAACGAGTCCGGTGAGGTCGTCGAGCCCGATTGCCTCGTCGACGATGGAGTTGTAGGCCTCGAAGATCGACGTCTCCCCGAGTCGGACGATGACCGGGAGACCGAGGCGCTGCACCGGGGGGAGCGCGATCCGCCCGGCGCGCCCGGACGGCCCAGCGCAGATCCCGACGATCAACATACGGGCGCCGACCCTACCGACCGGCCCGGGCCCGCCCGCCGGACCTAGGTCGCGTCGGCGGCGGCAAGTCGACGGAAGCGGGAGTCGTTCTCGAGCAGCTGACGATGGCTGCCCCGGGCGACCACGGTCCCCCGGTCGAGCAGGAGGATCTCGTCGCAGTCCTTCAGGGTCGACACGCGGTGGGCGACCATCACCATCGTCCGGTCCGGACGGTCGACCCGGAGGGCGTCGACGACGGCCTGCTCGGTCTGCGCGTCGAGAGCCGAGGTGCCCTCGTCGAGGAAGATCACCGGCGGGTCCCGATAGAGCGCACGTGCGATCGCCACCCGTTGCCGCTGCCCGCCGGAGAGGCGGATGCCGCGCTCGCCGATCGACGTCGCCAGCCCGTCGGGCAGGTTCGCGACCACGTCGTCGAGCTGCGCAAGGTGCACGGCGCGCTCGAGCGCGGCGCGATCGATCGCCTGAGCGGGGACACCGAGGGCGATGTTCTCTGCCAGCGAGGCGTCGAGCAGCGTGATGGTCTGGGGCACGATCCCGATCTGGGCCCACCAGGAGCGACGGCACTCCGGGAGCGGGACGCCGTCGAGGAGGACCTGGCCCTGCGTCGGGTCGAGCAGTCCGGCGAACACATCCAGGAGGGTCGACTTCCCGCAGCCCGTGGCTCCGACGAGGCCGGTGCTGGACCCCACCGGCAGCCGGAGGTCGATGCCGGCGAGGATCTCGTGGCTCGCCGGGTACCCGAAGTGGACGTCGACCGCCTCGAGGGGCAGCGCCGCGGGGCGCGACGCGGCGAGCGTCGCCGCGGCGGCGATGTCCTCGTCGGGTCGGAGCGCCTCCACGAGCCGTTGCATCGAGGCCTGCCCGCTCCGCACGGTGTTCACGTGCGTGACCATGT
>DMTU01000153.1:16120-18116 GCA_003476595.1 Acidimicrobiaceae bacterium
CATGTTGTTGGCCGACGGCAGGATCCGGATCACGGCGTACCCGAGCACACCGACGCCCGCTAGTGCCGCACCACCGTCGCCCTGCCCCCGGTACGCCACCAGCGTGATGAGCGCGGCGAAGGCCACCGTCTCGATCACGGTCCTCGGCGCCGCCACGATCGTCGAACTGCGCCGGAGCGCGTAGGCCCAGCGCCGGCGTGAGCGCCGCACCCGGTCCCGCATGGTGGCGCTCAGGTCCAGGAGCTTGACCTCCCGGATGGCCTGGAAGGTCTCGATGGTGAGCTGTTGCCCGACCGCCACCTCCTCGACCTCGATCTGGCTCAGGGGGAGGAGGCGCTTGCGGGTGGACCACAGCAGGACGGCGATCACGGTCCCGATGGCGAGCATCGCACCGATCGCGCCCACGGGCTCGACGGCGATGGCGACGACACCGAGACTGAGGACGGTGAGGGCCTGGGATCCGGCCAGCTGGATGGGCGTGAAGACCTTGCTGGCGAAGTACTGGCAGATGGCGACCGACACCGAGGAGAGCTCGGCCGAGTTCTGCGACAGGTGCCACTCGTAGTCGCGGTCCAGGAAGTCCGCCATGACCCGGTCGGTGAGACGTACGGCGAGCCCGTACGAGGATCGGAACGTGACGTACTGCTGCGACACCACGGCGAGCCCCCGCAGCACGAAGAACAACGACCCGACCACCGCCATCCACTTGAGATCCGACGATCGGTCGCTGCCGGGAAGCAGGGCGTCCACGTCGCCGAGCACCGGCACGTGAACGGCCTTCCCCGGATCCTGCGTGGCGAGCTGGATCGTCACGGCCACGATCCCGGCCCCGGCGATCTCGATCAACGACACCACGAACCCAAACATCAGGCCGACGATCGCCGTGAACCGCCCCCGTGCGTCGACGACGGTCAGCCATTCGTCCACGGACCGGCGCATCCGGTGGATCCTACGGCGGGGTCGTCGCCGGGACGGTCAGGGTGCCGATGCTCCCGGTCGACGGCGGCGGTGCCGCACCAGGAAGCTGCGGAGCTCGGTGACGAACGGGCCCCGACCGCTCGCCAACCCCCGCCAGGAGGACGGGATCAATCCGAACGGGCGCGACTGCAGCAGACGGCTGGCGAGGCCGGGAGCCAGCTCGAAGCGCAGCGACACGCGGTCCCGCACGGAGAGCAGCCCCTCCGCTCGCGGTCCCGTGGCGCGAGCGAGCTCGCGCACCTCACGGTGCTCGTCGGCGGCCGGCTCCTGCCCCAGACCCCGCTTCGTCCGCCAACCGCTGGCGAGGTTCACGGCGAGGATGCGACGGACCAGCGCCGTCGTCCGGTCGTCGGGAAGGGCCGAGACCCAGGGCGAGCCCAGGACGAGCCGAACCGCGGCGAGCTGCTCGCCGGGCGGGAGCGGTGAGACGCTGGCCCGCGCGTCGCCGCTGTCGTGCACCTCGTAGACGGCGTCGAACGCCAAGGCGGCCCGAGCGGTGGCGAAGAGCCGGGACATCACCACGAAGTCCTCGCCGCTGCGGATGCCGCCGGGGTACCGGATCCCCGCGTCGTCCAAGGCCGACCGCCGGAGCAGCGCGGGCACGTGCGACCGGAGGAAGAGCTGGTGCGCGGCCGGGTCGAGGATGCGGGCACGCCTGGAGACGACGAGCGGCGTGCCCACGTACCGGCCGTCGCGGCGGATCGACGGCAGAACGACGTCAGCCGAGGTGTCCCGAGCCACCTCGTGCAGTCGGGCCAGGCAGGCGGGCGCCAGCGAGTCGTCCGAGTCGAGGAAGAACACGAACGGTGCGGTGGCCGCGGCGAGACCGACGTTCCGGGGCCCGCTCGGACTCGGGATGCCGTCGCGGCACTCGAGCACCCTCGCGTCCGGTCCGATGCGGTCGCGTAGGGCGCGGTCGGCTTCGAGGTCGTGGAGCACCACGGTCACCCGCGTCGCAACACCCTGGAGGTCGGGGTGGGCGGAACGCACCGCGGTCGAGATGTCGCGGTCCCTGCGG
>DMTU01000153.1:18206-28462 GCA_003476595.1 Acidimicrobiaceae bacterium
CGCGGTCCCTGCGGTGCAGGGGCACCACGACATCGACGAGTGGCTCGCTCACGCGCCTCGTCCCGCCCACTCGTCGTACTTGTATTCCAGGGCGGCGGTCTGTCGGGCGAGATCGAAGTGCTCGAGGACCCACGGTCGCGCCGCAGCACCGAGCCGCGTGCGGAGGGCATCATCGGTGAGGCACGACCGCAGCGCGGCGGCAAGCGCAACGGGATCGCCCTCCGGGACGAGCACGCCGGTGCGCCCGGCGTCGACGGCGTCCACCATGCCGCCCGACCTCGTCGCCACCACCGGGAGCCCGGTAGCCTGGGCCTCGGCTAGGACCATGCCGAACCCTTCACGGTCACCGTCGGGGCCCTGACGGCTGGGGTTGCAGAGCACCGCCGCCCCTTGCATGGCCTCGAGCACCGCCGGCCTCGCGACCGCTCCACGGAACTCGACGTCGAGGCGCTCGCGACGGACGAAGGACTCGAGGTCGCGCCGGTGCGGACCGTCGCCGATGACGGCGACCGTCACGACCGTGCCCTCCGCCCGCAGGCGCGCCACGGCCTGGAGCAGGTCGAGCGCGCCCTTCTTGGGCACCAGACGACCCACGAAGACGATGCCGTGACGTGGCGTCCCGGGTGGCGGGGGAACGAACACGGACGTGTCGACGCCGGTGTGGTGCACCACGACCCGCTCCGGTGGCGCACCGTGGGCGATCAGACGATCGCGGATAAAGCCGGAGACGGCGACGAAGTGGAACGGTCGGCGGAGCAGGCTCCGGCGCATGGCACCGTGCAGCCACTGCTGGGGCCGGAGCGTGGCCGGCGGCGACCCGAACCAGGTGGCGTCGAACCCGTGGGCGGTGACCACGACGGGGCACGGCACGGGGGGGACCGAGGCCGCGACGTCGAAGCCTCCGGTGAGGAAGTGGGCGTGGATCAGGTCTGGGGGACGTGCCGCGACGATGCGCCCGAGCTCGGGGACGCGACGGGTGGCCTGCCGCGCCAGGCGACCGAAGCGGGACGCTACCGTCACCTCCTCCATCTCCGGCGCCAGGAGGTCGTCGATCGGCAGGCCACCGGGGACACGCTCCGCGCCGGCGAGCTCGGCGGTCCACCGGCGGAGCTGCCGGGCCTGGTCGGCCACGAACGTCTGCGACACGGGGAGCACCCGCGGGGCGTAGACCAGCACCCGCCTCACCGGCGCCCACCCATCCTGCTCATAGCCTCCCTCCCCGCTCCGGCGACAGCACGGCGCGGAAGACGCCCGTCAGCCAGCCGCCCGAGACCGCGACCATGGCCACGGCCGCAAAGGCGTGGGCCGCCCGGTCGCCGGTGGGCTCGGAGGTACCCCGCCGCTCGACGACCGCCACCACGCCGGCTGCGGTGGCCGCCGCCGCGAGGAGACGACCGATCCGACGACGGGCCGGGACGAGGGACGCCGCGACCAGGGCCGCAGCGGTCGGTCCAGCGAGGAGGAGCGCCCACTGACGGGGTAGCGGCCGGTCGCCGCTGTGTCGCCAGTACCGCACCTTCCACCGGCCGAAGCGGTGGTACTGGCGCCACAGGTCCACGATGCGGCGGCGCGGCACGTATCCGACGGGGAGGCGGGCGTCGAACCAGACGGCACCGGCGCGTCCAAGGCGACGGTTCAGGTCGAAGTCCTGATTGGTCAGCAGCGCCTCGTCCCAGCCACCGACAGCTCGCAGCTGCGCGGTCCGGAAGGCCCCGAGGTAGACGGTGTCGACGGGTCCGGACACACCGCCTGCCCGGTACGGCGATCCTCCCATCGAGAACCGGTTGTTGAGTGCTCGGGCGATGCCGACCGCACGAGCCGATCCGTCGAGGGCCAGGGCGACCTGGGCGCCTCCGGTCACCATGACCTCGGGTCGCGAGGAGAGCACCTCCACGCAGCAACGGACGTAGTGCGCCGGGATGACGCTCCGAGCGTCGACTCGGCACAGCAGGTCGCCCGCCGCCACGGCCAGCCCGGCGTTGAGGTTGCTCGGCGTCGTGCTGGCCGGATTCTCGACCAGCCGCCACGCCACGTCTCCACCGGCCAACGTCCTCGCCACGACCTCGGCCGTGCCGTCCCGCGACCCACCGTCGACCACGATGATCTCCATGCGGTTGTGGGGGTGATCCTGGGCGAGTACCGCACGCAGGCAGCGCTCGATGTCCCGTGCCTCGTCCCGCGCCGGCACGAGGACGGTGACCACCGGTCCCGTCATCGGCCGCGCCCCTGGATCCCGAGCACCGACCTCGTCGTGCGGGCGACGATCTTTAGGTCGAAGGCCAGGCTCTGGCGCCGGAGGTAGTGGAAGTCGTACTGGAGTTTCTCGAGCGCGTCGTGCTCGTCACCGGCGTAGCCGTACTTCACCTGCGCCCACCCCGTGAGGCCGGGCCGCACGATGTGGCGAAGGTCGTAGTACGGGAGCTTCTCGACCAGGTCAGCGACGTAACGCGGCTGCTCTGGGCGGGGGCCGACCAGACTCAGGTCACCTCGGACGACGTTCCAGACCTGCGGGAGCTCGTCGAGGTGGGTGACGCGCAGGATGCGCCCGAACCGCGTGACGCGCGGGTCGCGTTCGTCGGTCCAGTCGGTCGATGCCTCCGCGTCCTCCCGCATCGAACGGAACTTGTAGATGTCGAAAGGGACACCGTTCCGTCCGATCCGGGACTGGACGTAGAAGAGCCGCCCCCGGTTCGCGATCAGATTCCCCACCACCACGACCGGGACGACCAAGACCAGGATGACGAGGCCGACGGTGCCCCCGGCCACGTCGATCAGGCGCTTCACCCTGCCGAACCGCTCGCGATGGACCTCGCCGATGTCGAAGAACAACGACACCCTCCCGAGGTCGGCCACCGGGATCTTGCCCAGCCACTCCTCGTAGAATAGCGACTGGGTCCGGACCCGCACCCCGGACTCATGGAGCGCTGCGGCCTGGTCGATGATGTTGTCGTCGGCCTGCGCTGCGCCGCTGAGGACCAGGACCGTCGCGTTCTCCCGCCGCACGGCTTCGAGGAGCGGTCGGGATCCGGGTGCGCCCTGCCCGGCCGCGTCCTCGGTGAGGTGGGCGACGACGGATGCCGGCTTCTCCGGGTGACCCGCCAGTTCGGAGGCCAGATCCGCCTCCAGCTGCCAGGGTCCGACGACGATCACGCGGTCGCGCCGCTCGAGCGCCGCTCGCCCGGCACCGGCGAGCGTCGACATGGCGTAGAACCACGGAACCAGCAGCGCCGCCGAGCCGAAGACCACCAGTCGAGGGAGCAGCGCATCGCCCACGAACAACTGGACGAGCGAGATCCCCAACGCACCGGAGCCCGACGCCATCAGCGACATCGGCAGGCGGCTCCGCGGCGTGCGCGGCACTTCGGGGAGCCCTAGCCCGTACGCCGCGCCGCAGAGGAGGAGCACAAACGCGAGCGCCCACGCGAAACGACTCGAGCCGGTGAAGTCGTAGTCGCCGATGAACTCGGCGTGGTACTTGCTCAGCCCGAGCACGACGACGAACACGCCGCCGTACATCACGGGTCGGGCCAGCAGTCTCACGGCCAGATGGTACGGCCTCCACCGGACGGGCTTGAGGATGTGGGGCCGGTCCGGCAGGGCCACGAGACCATGCCACTAGCCTCCGTGCCGCCATGCAGCTCGCACGTCGCTTGCAGTCGGTACTTGCCCGGTACCTGAACCCCGGAGGGGATCCGCGGATCGGTCAGGGCGTGCTCGCGCTGCAGGTGTTGAGCCTGGAACGTTGGCTCGCCGCCGCCGGGGACGACGCGCCGAGCCGGCCCGTCTCCATCGTCACGGCCACCAGGGACCGGCCGGCCCTGCTGCGCCGGGCCGCCGCCTCGGTCGTGGGGCAGCGGTACCGGGACTGGCAGTGGATCGTGGTCAACGATGGTGCCCCGGGTTCCTGCGACGCGGTGCTCTCACCGCACTCGAGCGATCCTCGCATCACACTCGTGGAGGCGGGCGGCGTGGGTCTGGCCGCAGCGCGAAACCAGGGCCTCGAGGTGGCCACCGGGGAGTTTGTCACGTACCTGGACGACGACAACCGCATCCACTACGGCTGGCTCGGTGCCCTGGCCTTCGCCGTGGAGCGCGCGCCGGCGACGGTCTGGGGCTACGGCGCCCGGATCGTCGAGACTCCGGAGGTGGTCCGCCACGAGGAGCTCGCGGGCTTCCCCTACCTCGAGTTGCCGATCTTCGATCCCGAGCGCCTCCGCAGGCACGGCAACTACATCGACGCCAACACGCTCTTCCACCGCAACGGCGAGTGGCGCTTCGACGAGCGGACGAGGAGCCAGAGCGACTGGGAGCTGATCCTGCAGCTCACGAGCGAAGCGGACCCGTTGCGTGTGCCCGCCGTCGCCTGCCTGTACAGCACCGCCCACCCCGGACGGATGTCACGAGGCGCGAACCGCGCCGACGACGTACCGGTGATCCGGGCCAAGCACGGGCTCCACTAGCGGCGCGCGCGGCCGCGTCGCCTCCCCGCCAGGACGGCGTCGGCCAAGACAGGTGGAAGGAGGCGCACCGCCCGGTCCTGCCATCGCGTCTCGTCGGGGCGGCGCCTGACCTCCAGCACCGGGTGGCCCAGCACCGGGCTCGAGTCGACCACCTCGAGTCCCTGCGCCCCGCACGCCGAGGTCAGATCGGCATCGAGGAGGACGCTCCCTGGAGGCGTCAGGTAGAGCTTGATCTCCGACTGGACGAGCGGGACGAGGCGGCCGTCGAGCACCGACTCCCATGCCGCGGCGGTCACCCCGGGGGTGTGCGGGCTCAGGACGTCGTCGAGAACGATCAGCGAATCCGCGGTGGCGACTCGGCACGCTTCGGCGATGTCCCGTCTCACCGCGTCGAACGCGTGCGAACCGTCGACGTGCACGAGGCGGCAGGACCGGTCGGGTATCGACGGCAACACGTCGTGCGAGTAGCCCACCAGGATCTCCGGGAGACGGTCGTGGAAGCGCCGATAGTTCTGCTCGAACTGCGCTTGCGTCAGCCCGACGTAGAAGCGATCGTGCTCCCGGGCCGCCTCGCCGGCGGGCGGTTCCTCGAACAGGTCGATCACGATCACGCGCTCCGCAGGCCGGGCGAGGTACCCGAGGAGGATCGCGCTCTTCCCGAGGTAGGCGCCGATCTCGAGCAGATCGCCTCCCGGGGTCGACGCCCCGAGGGCCACGAAGAGGTGCCGGTCGAGGGCCTGGAACCAGCCCGGCAGATCGTCCGCGTGGGCGGTCACGTAGTCCGACTGGTCGATGGCGGGCACGGCCGAACTCTCCCACGGACGGCGTCCGGCGTCCACGACCCCGGCGCGACGCGGCACGGCTCAGGCCGGTCGGGGCGCCACGGGCTTCACCGCGACCGTCACCAGATCATGGGCGACCGGCAGGGGCCAACCGATCAGACGCATCACGGCCAGTCGGAGACCACCCGGAGATCGGGCGCCGGCCGGTGCCCCGTTGCCGGGGAAGGGCCGGCGGGTGCGCGGCGGCTCGAGCGATCCGCACCACGACAGCTCCACCTCGAGCCCGGCACGCTCGCTCAGGGCGCGCATGGCCTCGGGGTACATCCGCCAGCAGTCCACCGGTGCCTCGTGATACTCCCAGCTGACCGGCGAGATGGTGATGACCTTCCCGCCGGGTCGCGTAACACGGGCCAGCTCGTCCATCCAGGTCCAGATCTCCCTTACGTGTTCCGCCACCTGGGCGGAGAAGACGACGTCGTACGTACCGTCGGGCACGGGGATCTCGTAGGGGCTCGGCATCAGGATGCGCGCCCGCGACCCGTCGCCGGACCACTCCCCGGCCTCGTCGACCAGATCCGCTGTGTCCCAGACGCGATCCGGCATCTCCCGGCAGAAGATCGACGGGTCACCGTCGGCGCCGAGCTCGAGGACCCGCGCTCCCGGCGAGATGCGAGGGGCGACGAACCTCCGGAAGAGCAGCAGCGAGTTCAGGTGCACGCCAGTCCCATGGGCATTCCGGCTTCCGAGGCCCAACCTACCCTCGCTCGACGCCGAGGATCGGCGCGAGGAACTGACCCGTGTGGCTGCCCGTGACCGCAGCGACCTCCTCGGGCGGCCCTTCGGCCACGATCTGACCGCCGCCGGAGCCGCCCTCGGGACCGAGATCGATGATCCAGTCGGCCGTCTTGATCACGTCGAGGTTGTGCTCGATGACCAGCACGGTGTTGCCCTGGTCGACCAGGCGTGACAGCACCGTGAGCAGCTTGCGGATGTCCTCGAAGTGCAGTCCGGTGGTCGGCTCGTCGAGCACGTAGATGGTGTGGCCGGTGGAGCGCTTGGCTCGCTCGGACGCCAGCTTCACCCGCTGGGCTTCGCCACCCGAGAGCGTCGGGGCCGGCTGGCCGAGGCGGACGTAGCCGAGGCCGACGTCGACGAGGGTCTGCATGTGGCGGGCGATGGAGGGCTGGTTCGAGAAGAACTTGAGCGCCTCCTCGCAGGGCATGTCGAGCACCTCGGCCACGTTCTTGCCCTTGAAGGTGATGTCGAGGGTGTCGCGGTTGTAGCGCTGGCCCTTGCAGATCTCGCAGGGCACGTACACGTCGGGCAGGAAGTGCATCTCGATCTTGATCGTGCCGTCGCCGGCGCAGGCCTCGCAGCGGCCGCCCTTGACGTTGAACGAGAAGCGGCCGGGCAGGTAGCCGCGGACCTTCGACTCGTTCGTGGCGGCGAACAGCTTGCGCACGTGGTCCCACACGCCGGTGTAGGTGGCCGGGTTCGACCGAGGTGTCCGGCCGATGGGCGACTGGTCGATGGCGATGACCTTGTCGAGGCTCTCCATGCCCTCGACCCGCTTGTGCAGGCCGGGTGGCTGCTTCGACTTGTACACGTGCTGCATCAGCGACTTCAGCAGGATCTCGTTGACCAGCGTCGACTTGCCCGACCCGGACACGCCGGTGACGGCGGTGAAGACGCCGAGGGGGAACTCGACGGTGACGTCGCGCAGGTTGTTCTCGCGAGCACCGACGACCTTGACGCGGTCCAGCGAGGGCGAGCGGCGCTGCTCCGGGATGGGGATCGAACGCTTGCCGGCCAGGTACTGGCCGGTGATCGAGTCCTTGTTCTTCAGCAGCTGCTTGTACGTGCCCGAGTGGACGACCTCGCCGCCGTGCTCGCCCGCGCCGGGGCCGATGTCGACGACGTAATCGGCCTCGGCGATGGTCTCCTCGTCGTGTTCGACGACGATGACCGTGTTGCCGAGGTCGCGCATGCGCACGAGCGTGGTGATGAGACGGCGGTTGTCCCGCTGGTGCAGCCCGATCGAGGGCTCGTCCAGCACGTAGAGGACGCCGACGAGGCCAGAGCCGATCTGGGAGGCGAGGCGGATGCGCTGGGCCTCTCCCCCGGCCAGGGTGCCGGCGTTGCGGGAGAGGGTCAGGTAGTCGAGGCCGACGTCGAGCAGGAAGCCCATCCGGGCGTTGATCTCCTTGACCACCTGCTCGGCGATCATCTTGTCCCGCTCGGACAGCTCGAGGCCGGCGAGCACCTTGGACGCCTCCCCGATGGAGAGGTCGCACACGTCGGAGATGTTGTGCCCGTCGACGAGCACAGCCAGCGAGATGGGGTTGAGGCGCTTGCCCTCGCAGGTGGGGCAGGGCACCTCGCGCATGTAGCCCTCGATCTGCTCCCGCTGGGAGTCGGACTCGACCTCGGTGTGCCGACGCGACAGGTACGGGATGGCGCCCTCGTAGTTGGCGTTGTAGGTGCGGGTCCGTCCGTAGCGGTTCTTGTACGTGACCGTGACCTTGGAGACGCCCTTGCCGTAGAGCAGCGTCTGCGTCTGCTTCTTGGTCAGGTCCTTCCACGGCGTGCCGGGGTCGATGCCGACCTCGGACATGACGGCCTCGACCAGGCGATGGAAGTAGGTGGAGTGCCCACCGGCCCACGGAGCGATCGCGCCCTCGTCGACGGGCAGGTCGGGGTCGGGCACGACGAGCTGGGGGTCGACCTCGTAGCGGGTGCCGAGGCCGTCGCAGGCTTGGCAGGCGCCGTAGGGCGAGTTGAAGGAGAAGTTGCGGGGCGCCAGGTCCTGGAACGACATCCCGCACGTCGGGCAGGCGAAGTGCTGGCTGAACGTGAGGGTGTCCTCGGGCTCCGGCTCACGGTCCCGGGGCACGATCTGGATCTCGGCGACCCCGTCAGCCAGCGCGAGCGCCGTCTCGAGGCTGTCGGTGAGGCGCCGGGCCATGTCCGGCTTGGCCACGAGCCGGTCGACCACGACCTGGATGGTGTGCATCTCGTAGCGCTCGAGCTCCAGCTCGCTCGTGGCGGTCAGCTCGACGAGCTCGCCGTCGACGATGGCCCGGGCGAAGCCCTGCTTGGCCAGGTCCTCGAGCAGGGTGTCGTAGGTGCCTTTGCGGCCGTGGACGACGGGGGCGAGCACCTGGAAGCGGGTGCCCTCCTCCATCTCCATGATGCGGTCGACGATCTGCTGCGGGGTCTGCCGCGAGACGGGTGTGCCGTCGTTGGGACAGTGCGGTACACCGGTGCGGGCGAACAGCAGGCGGAGGTAGTCGTAGACCTCGGTGATCGTGCCGACGGTCGAGCGCGGGTTGCGGCTCGCCGACTTCTGGTCGATGGAGATGGCCGGCGACAGGCCCTCGATGAAGTCGACGTCGGGCTTGTCCATCTGCCCGAGGAACTGCCGGGCGTAGGCCGAGAGGCTCTCGACGTAGCGGCGCTGGCCCTCGGCGTAGATGGTGTCGAACGCGAGTGACGACTTGCCGGAACCGGACAGACCGGTGAAGACGATGAGCTTGTCTCGGGGGAGCTCGAGGTCGATGCCCTTGAGGTTGTGCTCCCGCGCTCCCTGTACCACCAGCTTGTCGGCCACGAGGGTTGAGGCTATCGGTGAAGGCTGCTCACGAGGGGGAACGTGCGTTCGATTCAGCCCGCTAGGAAGCAGGCCGGATCGTCACTCCAGCTCATAGCGGTGGTAGCCCAGCGGGACGCCGAGGAAATCGACAACGTCCGTGCCCACCAGCGTGGCCTCCAGGTCCGGAGCGTCGCCCCGTCCGGCAAGGACGGCGAACGTGTCGAACCCTGCGTCGCGGACAACGTCGACCGCACCCTCGAGGTCAGCCCCGCGTCCGATCGACAGGTACCGACGTTCGTCGTAGGCGGGACCGGCTTCGCGAACGAAGAACCCGTTCGCAGAGATGACGACGTCTTCGGGTCGGTCGGCGAGGTCGTCGAAGAAGGCCTCGACGTCGTGCGACCGCTGCTGGAGCCACGCCGCCCCGAACAGGGTCACCGCCACGGCGAATGCGGACACCGCTACGCGTGGGGCGCGGCCTGGCCGCTCGACCAGGGCGATGACGCCGAGGGTCGTGAGCAGGAGCGTCGGAACCAAGAGGTACCTACCACCCCATTGGGGGCCAGCTCCCCCGGTGAGCTGGAACGTCCAGATCAGCACGGTCATCAGCAGCGCCATGCCGAGGATGGCGAGCCGTTCGCGATCACGTCGGACGAGGCCGGCTACGGCGGCGAACGGCGACGCCACGAGGGCTCCGGAGACGAATCCCAGCCCCGATGCGAAGGCGAGCACGTAGATCACACCGGCAACCACGAGCGCGGCGACGGCCGGGCGCTGCTCGCCCCGGCGATGCATGGTGACGCCCAGGACGATTGCCCCGACAACCGCGGCGCCGAGCAAGACGTTGCCCGGGTAGCCGAAGCCAGGCAGGCCGAACCACGTGATGAACGCCTCCTCGCCACGCTCGGCAAGCTCCGTCCACCACTGGCGTTGGGCTTGGCCGGACACGCGACTCGTCCGTGGGTTCCCGCCGAAGTCCTGCTCGATCGACGCGTTGGCTAACCATGGCAGAGCGAACCCAACGACGCTCAGCGCGCCGGTGACCAGCGCTCGCCCGATCTGACGTCGGAGCACGAGGGCCAAGCACGTGACCGCGACGGCGACGAACGCAACGACGAACGCCTCAGCCCGCATGGAGGCAGCCAGGCCGAACAGGGCTCCGGCGACGAGTGAGGCCAGCACCACACCCCCGACATGGGGTGTGCGCACCAACAGTGCGATGCCACCGAGCATCAGTCCTGCACCGACCGAGTGCTCCCACAGGTCCAGTGAGTACACGAGGATCGGGCTGGCGAGCGCCGTAACCCAGAAGGCCCACCAGCCCTCGGGCCCGCCGGCGAGCCTCCGAGCGATGTCCCGGCAGGCGAAGGCGGCGAGCAGGCCGCCGAGCATCGGTAGCATCAGCGCCAGCCGGTACCCGCC
>DMTU01000153.1:28626-29065 GCA_003476595.1 Acidimicrobiaceae bacterium
CCGGTACCCGCCGAGCTCGTAGAGCGGCCGAGCGGCGAACAGCATGGGCAATGTGGTGACGTTGACCCACTCCCCTTCTGCGTTCTGCTTCGTGTCGAAGAGCGGGTGGTAGTCGCCGTCGGGGTCCCACTCCTCTGCCCAGTAGCCGACAGCGGGACTGAACGTGTCCTCCTCGGCCATGCGGTCGAGGGTGATGACCTTGGCGCCGGTGTCGGTGCCGAGGTAGCCGCCGGTGCTGTTGAGCAGCGCCAGGGCGCCGTAGACGGCGAGGACGACGACTGCGGCCACCCACGGTCGGCGCAGCAGATCGGATGCGCGCGTGGAGCCCGCCGCCTCGGTCGTCACGGCGCCGAAGGTAGTGGCGCCCGGGAGCGATCCCGGGGACCGGCTGCCGCGTCAGCCCGCGGCGACTGAACCGCGCTTGAGGTCCTTGATCTCG
>DMTU01000244.1:0-3740 GCA_003476595.1 Acidimicrobiaceae bacterium
CTTGACAACACATAGGAGCATCGATCGTCGTTGCTCGCCGCCGGGGCGTCGGGTAGGCCGGCAGCCTCTCGCGATCCCCAAGTAGGCGTCACGCGCCGCTGAATACCAGGCAACCTGTGCGCGGGAGGGAACCAGTGCTTGGCACTCAGCGTCGGAGAACCATGCGCTCTGTCTGGAGAGCCACGATGGTCCTCGGCGCAATCGCGCTGGCGGCCGGTTGCTCAGATTCAGGGGCGGAGCCGCCTGCGGCCGTGCCCGACCCGACGCCAGAGGTGCCGGTCGTGACGTTGGTGTTCGAGTGCTTCGGGGAATGCGGTGCCCTCCAACCCCCGGCCCTGCCGTCGGTGGCCGTGTATCCGGACGGCACGACGGTCACTGCGCAGTTCGAGGACGGGAACCAGTTGACCGTTCGACGCGGCACGGTGAGCCCTGAGACCGTTGGCGACCTTCGAGACCTCGCCCAGGCAGCGGAGCTCGAAGGCGACGGCGTGCTCCCCGAACTTCGGATCCCCGACGACATCGGAATCGCTGACGGTGGCGGCAGCGTCTTTAGCTTGCGGTCGGGTGCCGATGTCGCCACGCGCAACGTTCCTCACCTCTACGAGGAATCGGACTTCAACTCCGACGGGCTTCGTGCGAAGTACCTACGACTTCAGAAAGCGTTGCTCGTGCTGCCGGCGGGAGAGCCCTGGGAGTGGTCGCAAGAGGCGCTGCTTGTCGAGCCGCTCGGCCGTGTGCCCTTGGCTGCGGTTCCCGAGTGGGAGGGTCCGGACTTCCGACAGCAGTTGGCGGACACCGACCTTGGACCGTGCGCGCTCATCGCGTCCCTTGGTCCGCTCACGGCCGACGCGACGTTCGAGCGGCAATACAGCCTGGGGGATGAGGCGTGGACGGTTGTGCGCCGCCCGCTGATGCCGCACGAGGAATCATGCTCAGACGTAGATGACTTCTCCCGGGACCGCTGACGACCACGCCTGCGCGTCCGTCCCTATGTGCCGTTCGCCGATCGCACAGCCCACCGGGCGCTGCGCCGTTACAGAAGCGCCGATCAACCGATACGGAGCGGCAGCGGCCAGCGAGACCCGGCAATCTTCTGCGGTGGGCGAGTCCGAGGCGCGTGCATACCTTCGCAACCTGGCCGCCCTCCACGTCTCGCCGTTGCTGTTTGCCGGTGGCATGGTTGCTGGAGCGGCGGGGGTCGCAGAGTTAGCCCGGACAGTTCAGTAGCTGACCTGGTGCGGTGAGCGGCCGGTCGGTGCGGACGGCGGCTGTGGAGTGCGCCGGTCAGCGAGTTCGTGGGCGCGTCGAAGCGGGCGGTTCCGCGGTGGTGAGTGCTGTCGAGGCCCGGTGTGCTGCTCCGGCGGCCTCGGTGCCGGTGCTGGGTGTCAGCAGCGGGCTGGTCGGTGCTGGAGCCGATCGAACGCGGCGATGAGAGCGTCGGTCCAGGGCCAGTCGTCGGCGAGGCGGAGCTTCACTTGTCGACCGGTGCGGACGAGGATGCCGGCGACGTGGAGGAGGCAGTAGCGGATCCGCTTGGGTTCGGCGATGGCGAGGTCGCCGTCGAGCAGGAGGCGCTGGGTCCACACGAGCAGGTCTTGGGCGATGAGCACGGTGGTGAGCCAGGCCTGGTTGATCGCGAACGACGCAGACGGCAGGTTCGCCAGTCCGGTGTCCTTCGCGTCACAGATCCTGCGTTCGACCCGGCCTCGACCCCGGTAGAGGGCTTCCAGGTAGGGAACGTCGTCGTCGGTGAGGTCGGTGATGCAGACCTGGAAGCGATGACCGTCGATGTCGGTGAAGGTGAGCTGTGCACCGGGATGGGCGATCTCGCGGCGGGCGATCATGCGGGTGCCCGGTGGCCAGCCGGACAGGTCGACGTGGTCGGTGATCTCCACGACCTGGGCCCAGTCCCGTTCCTCGAGGCCATCAGCCGAGACCGCCGTGGCCCAAGCGTCGGCGGGCAGGTCGATGAGGAGCTGCGCGGTCTCGGCGGTCAGGCGGTGCCCGACGATGAAGCGCACGTCGCGGTCCCGGCAGGCGTCGAGAAACGCGTGGGAGCAGCCGGCGGTGTCGGCCCGCATGATCACCTCGGTGTCGGTCGGGTCGACGGGCAGCTGGAACAGGGCGTCATCGAGGACCTGGATGTGGTCGGTGGCCGTGCCCGACCCGGCGTTGCCTCGTCGCAGCAGCCCGGCGAGGGCTTCGCCGGTGGCGTCGAGGTAGGCCATGAGCGGATGGAACCCGAACCCGCGCTTGTAGGTCGGCGCCGCGTGTTCCTTCTCCGAGTGCGCCGTGATCAGGGTGGCGTCGAGGTCGATCACGTAGAACCCCGGGTCGAGACCACGAGCCCACGCGTTCTGCCTCGCATGGGCTCGGGCGACCGCGAGCTGTTCGAGCACGTCCTCGTCGACCGCCTCGAGCGTGCGCCAGGCGGTCGGGTTCGACGCCACGTCGCCGAACAGCCGGGGCTGGTTGCGCAGCACGGCCAAGTCCGAGATGCGGGTGCCGCCATCCGCGATCATCACCGCCAGATCCCGCAACACCTCACCCCGGTCGTGGCCACGGTTCCGTTTCTTGGTCGGCGCCAGAGCGACCGACAGGCCCATGGTCAGCCCAATGTCGTCGGCCAGGTCCGACACCAACCGCGCCCCGGCGTGGTTGACCAGACCCCGCCCGCCACCGGTCACCTTCACGTGCTTTCGACCGCGTCTACGCTTCACCCGCGAAGTGCCCTTCTGCTTGAGACTCTGGTGGCTTCGACACCCACAGAATCCCTTGCCAGGAGGGCAACTTCGCGGATCGGCACCTACACGCCCGACCGGCTTACTGAACGGTCCGGGTTAGCCGGACCCTTGCTGGTAGTGGGATTCATCGGCTGGGGGGCGACGCTCACCGCTGCGCATGTGCGGGCGGCGCGTCGTCATCGAGGCAAGCCGCTATTTGGCGGTGACTCAATCGCTGCCGACGCGAACTGGTGGATCGGCTGGGGGCCAATCGACGAGGCTGCTGCCGCCACGAGCCAAGACCCGAAGCGTCTGCGCTCGCTGGCGAAGCGGGCGCTGATTCTCACGGTGCTTCTGTTCGTTGCGGTGTTCCCAGCAGCCGCTCTCCGCAACCTCGGATAAGTCGCTCTCCTGACCGATCCGTGGGTGGTGTTGGAGGGCGTGCGCGGCTGCACCCCGCCTGATTCCTAGGTTTCTCGCTGTCGAAGGCAGGAAACGTCGGGATCGGAGACGGGGTGCAGAACAACAGGGTATGGGCGCGGGCCTGCGGGCTGACGCGCACGGTCGTCGAGGGCGTGCGAATCGACGAAGCGGACGGGTCGGTGATCGTGTCGGCCCGGCCGAACGCGAAGGCCCGTGGCCGGTGTGGACGGTGCCAGCGACCCGCTCCTGGCTATGACCAAGGCGAGGGCCGGCGCCGATGGCGGGCACTGGATGCGGGCACGACGAAGGTGTTCATCGAGGCCAACGCGCCACGCGTCCGCTGCCGTGAGCACGGCCCGACCGTGGCCGCTGTTCCCTGGGCGCGTCACGGCGCTGGGCACACCCGCGACTTCGATGACATGGCGGCGTGGCTGGCGGTGCGCACGTCGAAGTCGGCGACCGGGCAGCTGTTGCGGGTGGCGTGGCGCACGGTCGGCTCGATCGTCGCCCGGGTCAACGCGGATGTCGAAGCGCGCATCGACCGGCTCGAAGGGCTGCGGCGGATCGGGATCGACGAGATCTCCTACAAGCGCG
>DMTU01000244.1:3848-10848 GCA_003476595.1 Acidimicrobiaceae bacterium
CCTGGTCGTGGTCGTTGACCACGACACCGGCCGGCTCGTGTGGGCCGGTCCGGGCCGCAACGACGCCGCGCTGCACGCCTTCTTCGATGAGCTCGGTGATGATCGCGCCGCTCTGCTCACCCACGTTTCTGCGGACATGGCCGACTGGATCGCCCGGGTCGTGGCCGCCCGGGCCCCGAACGCCGTGCAGTGCGCAGATCCGTTCCACGTCGTCGCGTGGGCGATCGACGCGCTCGATGTCGAGCGGCGCCGGGCGTGGAACGAAGCCGCCGGCCGGCAGCAGCCACGCAAGCGGAACCTGGTCCGACGCACCCGCGCCACGGGCGACTCACGCCGCATCGCCCGAGCCCGCTACGCGCTCTGGAAGAACCCCGACCAGCTCACCGACCACCAGCACGCACAGCTCGAGTGGATCGCCAAGACCGACCCTCGGCTGCACCGCAGCTACCTGTTGAAGGAGGGCCTGCGGTTCGTGTTCGCCGTCAAGGGAGAGGCCGGCAAGGACGCCCTTGACCAGTGGCTGTCCTGGGCGCGTCGTTCGCAGATGCCGGCCTTCGTCGACCTCGCCCGCAAGATCGCCAGGAACCGCGTCGCCATCGACCACAACCTCGACTCCGGCCTCTCCAACGGTCTCATCGAATCGACCAACACCAAGATCCGGCTGCTGACTCGGATCGCCTACGGCTTTCACGGCCACGAGCCACTCATCGCCCTCGCGCTGCTCTCCCTCGGCAGCCACCCACCGGTCCTACCCGGGCGAAAGTGACCCACGGACCCAGCAGGAGAGCGGGATAAGTGCCGATCGCGCGGACGCCAGGCGTCCCCTATCGCACGGACATATTCACGTAGGGCACCGCCCGGAATGTGCCGTTGACGGAGAGGGGGTCCAGGCGCCCGGAATCGTCGCCCCCGACGGAGCGATATGCGGAGTGCGGACCGCCTCCGGGTTCGGCATTCGGTCCGAGCCTGGGCGTCAAGACGGGGCTACGCCCCGGACGCCTCGAGTTCCATTACGAACAGCTCCATCAGACTGGATCCAGGTGCGTCCAGGCTGAGTGGCCGGCCCGGGCGCGACGGTGGTGGGTGCAGGTGCGTGTCCGCCCGTTCTGCGCCCTGCGTTGCCGCTTCTAGGCCACCGCCGGACGGTTGAGGCGGGGACGATCCGTCGCTCGGCGCGCCGCCCGGTCGGTGTCAGGCAGGTGCTGGTCATGACGTCTGAGTTCGGCGACGACTTGCCGTGGGCCTGCCAGCAGCGGAGGTTGCGATCTCGCGACAAACTCGCCCTTGGAGCAGGGCCATGTGTAGCCTCCGCCCAACGGGGACACACCGCGCCGATCGGCGACGGGCAGACGACACATGGGCGGTTCTGGTGGGGACACGGATGCAAGGCCTTGCTTCTTGGCGGGCGCGCGCCCTCGCGGCGGCGATTGCCGTCACGACGCTGGCGGCATACATGGCAGTGGTGGGCGGTTCCGAACCGGCCAGCGCGCAGATCATCGAGCCCGCCCAGGCGATCGTCGATGCCGCGGAGTGCTCGGCGAACGAGCTGCCGGCCAACGACGACGGCTCGACCGCGCTGGTCCCCCTCGGGTTCACGGTCGAGTTCGGGACCCGGCAGTACACCAGCCTCTACATCAACAACAACGGCAACGTCACCTTCGGCGACGACCTGTTTCAGTACACGCCGGACCCGCTCTCGGAGACCGGCGCGGCGATCATCGCCCCGTTCTGGGGCGACGTCGACACGCGAGCGGTCGACTCCCAGAGGCTGAAGTACGGCTGGGGTGACACTGTCTACAACGGGCGGCCCGCCCTGTGCGTGAACTGGATCGACGTCGGCTACTACAGCCACGGCGCCGACAAGCTGAACAGCTTCCAGCTCCTCATCGTCGATCGCAGCGACCGGGCAGCCGGTGCGTTCGACGCCGTGTTCAACTACGACAAGGTGCAGTGGGAGTCGGGGTCGGCCAGCGGCGGCTCCGGCGGTCTCGGCGGCTCGTCCGCCCGGGTCGGCTTCGTCGCCCCCGGAACCGGGCAGTGGTTCGAGCTCGCCGGCTCCGGCGGAAATGGTGCCCTCCTCGACTCGGGCGAGCTCGCCTTGGTGGACCGGCGCATGAACTCCACGGTGTTCGGGCGCTTCGTGCTGCCCTTCACCCACGGCGGTGTTCCCGCCGAAAACCTCAACGAGGGCCTGTTCCTCTCCGGTGCGGGGTACCGCACAGCCTGGGTCGGCGCGCTCGCTCACTTCGACGTCGCCGAGGACCTCGTCCCCGAGGCGCTGCGGGCCGAGGTGGTCACCGGACCCCACGCGGGTCACGACTTCGTCTGCGGGAACACCGTCTTCACGCCGTCCTTGCCGTTCTTCAGCACGCCTTGCCCCACGCAGGACGATCCCGGGGCGTTCTACGTCCCGCCCCGCCGGATCTCGTACCGGGGCACCGACGCCGGTGTCGACGTCATCCGGCTGTGGGACGACCTCGACCGCGACGGGACCTGGGACACCGGCGAACCCCAGGGCCTCGCCACCGTCCGGTGGATCGACGAGGTCATCGGGCAGGCGTCGCTGGGCGACTCGTTCTCCTCCGGTGAAGGCCTCGGCGGCGAGGACCGGGGCAAGTACCTCGACGGCGTGCCCGAGCCGGACGACGAGGCTCGCGACGACGCCCGGGACTGCCGGCGCCACGCCGCCTCGTGGCCGGCGCAGGTAGAGATGACCGGTGGCGGGCGGAGCGCGGTGGACAACGAGTTCGTCGAGTTCTCGTTCGCGGCGTGCTCGGGCGCTCGCACCTACAACATCGTGACCGACCTCGACCTGCTCCCCGGGCTGAGCGACAATGAGGCCAGCGCGAAGAACTCGAGCGGCCCGGCAGCCAACCGGACCTCGGGCCCCCGGCAGAACGTCACCCTGGAGGGGCTGGTCGCCGGCCCGGTCGCCGAGCCGATCGACCTGGTCACGGTGTCCATCGGCGGCAACGACGCCCAGTGGGCCGACATCATCCAGGAGTGCTTCTGGGAGGCCTCGGAGACGTCGTTCAACAACTGCTTCGACGGGATCAACGACTACCCGGGGTTAGAGAACACGCCGCTCGACCAGTGGGTCGAGGATCGACTCGACCTCGTCGCCGCCCGGGTGCGGGCCACCGTGGCGGAGACCAAGCGCATCGCCCCCGATGCCACGGTCCTCGTCCTCGGCTACCCGCACCTCGTGCCCAAGACCGAGGACGAGCAGATGTGCGGGAAGTTCGCCCCCTCGATCACCGGCCGGAAGTGGATCTCGCCGACGGAGCAAGACCGGATCCGGGGGTACACCGCCGAGCTCGACCACGCCGTGGAGCAGGCGGCGGCCGCCCTCGGCGTCCACTACGTGAGCGTGCTCGAGGCGTTCGACGGCCACGAGGTGTGCGGCTCGAAGGGTGAGTGGATCAACGGCCTCGTCCAACGCGACCTGTCCAACATGCTCGGCGACATCCTCCAGCACGGAAAGTTCAAGCCCGCGGGGGACGCCAGCTTCCACCCCACCCGCGCCGGGCACGAGGGGTACGTCAGGGCGGTGTCCGCCTACGTCCGGACCCTCGACGACATGGGTTGGCCCCGGACCGAGGCCGGTCTTCCCCGCAACCCACGCGCCGGGGTTGGCGTGCCGGGCATCACCAGCCAGTCGGCGCAGTTCTTCCGGGCCGCCGCGCTCGAGGTCACGACCACCCGCAGCGCGGTGATCGCCGATGTGACCGCTGCGGCCGCGCGGCCCACGCTGTGCGTGGAGGACGGCGCCTACGTGTCGCCGGACGAGGCGCTGTCGCTCCAGGCCTCGTCGTTCACGCCGAGCAGCACCGCGACCGTGACGGCCGAGCTGCTCGACGTTGACCAGAGCTTCGACCTCGGCACGGTCACGGCCGGACCGGACGGCGAGATCGATGCCGTGCTCACCGTCCCGGCCGACGCGCCGATGGGCGACGCCCTGAGCATCGTCGTCACCGGCGAGCTCGACGGAGCACCGGCCTTCGGGCGTAGCGACCTGCTGCTCCTGGCGGCCGGCCCGGGCATCTGCACAGGCGACGACGAGGCGACGACGACGCTGGGCACGCCGGTCACCGTCGACGTGCTGGCCAACGACGACTCGGGCGCCGTGCCGTTCGACCCCGCCACGGTGCGGGCGACCGACGGTACGCTCGGCACGGTGGTGGCCAACGGCGACGGGACCGTCACGTACACCCCGACGGCGTGGTCCTACGGCGAGGACCAGATCGGCTACCAGGTCTGCCGCACCGACACGGCGTGCGCCACCGGGACGGCGCTGATCGACATCAACCCTGGTTGCACGATCACCGGCACGTCCGGCGACGACATCCTCGAGGGGACCGACGGGTCCGACGTGATCTGCGGCCTGGCCGGCGACGACCTCTTGTACGGCGGTGGGGGCGACGACATCGTGCTCGGCGGGCCGGGGAGCGACTACCTGGTGGGCGGCCCGGGTGACGACCAGCTCGCCGGCGGCGACGGCACCGACCTGTTCCTCGCCGACGGCGGCGACGTCACCGACGATGACGGCGAGTTCGTCGACGGCGACGACCCGGTCTTCACCGTCACCCTCGACCAGCCGGTCGACCCGGCGCCCGCGGTCAACGTCATCAACGCGGGCCGCACGGTGCCGGTGAAGTTCACCGTCTCCGACCTCGACGGGGCGGTGGACGACGACAGCGCGGTCACCGCCGTGACCTCCCGTCGGGTGGTGTGCGACGGAGAGGCCGAGTCGGTGTTGCCTGATACCGGCACCGAGGAAGCGAGCGGCCTCCAGTACCAGGGTGCCGGCACGTGGCACTACAACTGGAAGACCGCCAAGTCCTGGACCGGGCAGTGCCGGGATCTGCTGCTCGCGTTGTCCGACGGCAGCGAGTACGCCGTCCGGTTCCGGCTGCGATGACGGTGCGCCGGGGGCTGGCCGTCGCCGCGCTGGCCCTCGGTCCGCTCCTCGCGGCGTGCGAGGACTCCGGAGGCGGAGATCGGGGGGCGGCGGTCGCCAAGGAGGCGGTCCTAGTCGCTGCGCCGGAGGGCGCCGAGCAGACCCGCGAGGTGTCGGTGAGCGAGCCCGGCGAGACCGGTGGCGCGTTCACCGACGAACCCTCGACCGAGTTCGTGGCGTCGACCGAGTGGCGGATCGAGGACGACACCGAACCGGTGATCCGCCACTACGTCGAGCTGCTCCATCCGGACTGGCCGACGCTCGAGGTCGACTGCCACCCGCTGGCCTCCCGCGGGGTCGTCCTGTTCCAGCTGCGAGCGGCCCGATGGTCCGGTGACCACCGGCGCGAGGTGCTGCTCGAGGTGTCGCCCATCACCGCCGGCGGGACGACGGTGTCGATCTCGGTGTCAGCGCCGGAGCGGGGAGACGGCGGCGGGCCCCCGGACGAAGAGGTCGACGTCGGCTGCATCGACTCCGTGCAGATCAACTGAGCCACGATGTGCCTGCGAACAACGGGCACGAGCACCCGCCGAACGAGGTGCCAAACGCATGCACGACGTCCCGGCGTCGAGTACGAGCGATGCGGCCTCATGGTGGCGCTTCGCTCCGGTCTTGCGCGGGACGCGAGCTCACAAGTGATGCACGACACGCCGGCAGTGAACCACGGTGCGGTGGCGACTGGCGGCGAGACCCGTCCCGATGCGCCTGATCACGAGCGTGGAACCGCCCCATATTGCGCGCGCATAACCGCCTGAGGCACCGCCCGGAATGTGCCGGTGGGTGAGGCTGGGCCGGCACGTCCCCGAATCGCGCTCACGGCTGGGGCATGTGAGACCGGCTGCTCTCACGGCCAAGTCTGCCCGCGACGCGCCAGACTTCAGAATCGTGAGCGCGACGGTGGACGACCTTCGACACGCGATCGACTGGTACGTCGAAGCCGTGCCAGCCGGATCGCTCTTCCCGCTCCAACCGCCGCCGAGCCCCGCAGAAGTCGAGGCTACGATCCTCGAGGCCGGATCTGCGATCTCACCGTTGCAGCTTCCCCCAGAGGTCGTGTGGCTGTGGCGCACGTGGGACCCGACGCGATTCACCGACCTGCCGTATCCGCGGCTCACGAGTCCGGACTTCGCGCTCCATTGCTGGCGGCAGGACGCATTGGAGTCCGGGCATCCCAAGATCCTGTTCCCAGTGGCCTACGAGAGCCACGGCTTCCTGCTCGTCGAGCTGGGCGAGGCGTATGAGCAGCCCGCGCCGATCTGGTACTACGCGTACGCGGACGAGGCGTTCGTCCTAAAGTACCCATCGCTGGCGAGTCTGTTCAGAGCCTGCGCCGAGGCCGTCGAGATCGCCGGAGCACGACCGCCATCAGACGACAACGATCGGTATGCCGTGTATGCCCCGCTGTTCGACGGCCCGACCTTCGACGCGATCGTGGAACGCCACTTCACTGCGTCGGCGCACGGCACACGTGAAAGGCGCGTCGCCATCGATCCGATGCTCGAGTGGCCGGACCATTGGCAACGCGCACAAGGACTTGACAGTGCGGCGCTGAAGCCGGAGGGCGCAACCCACACCGTGCGGGCTTTCGCAGAAGCCGCTGCGACATCTCCGCTGACCGGCCGGCTCGTCGGCGTCTTCCGGAGCCAGGGAGGAGGGTCCCTCGCCCCAGGAGGCGCCATGGCGTCGTTCGGGACCTTCACCGACCCGACCGGAACGATCCCCGTGCTCCTTCCGCACTCGGTACTCGACGTTGGCGGTCGGGACGGCACCATGGAGGTCGAGATCGAGATCGAAGCGACCACACCGATCCCGCCGATACCTGAACTCGACACACGAGACATCCAGAACGCCGCGCTCTCCGGGGAGATCGCCAACGCACAGGCCCTCGGAGCGCAACTCGGTCACGCGCTCCACAACGCCGCGACCCAGATGCCCCTGATCCGACGAATGATCCCCCTGCACTGATCTCGAACTGACACCTAACCCCTGCCCGACCCGGACGGTCGCGCTGGAACCAAAGTGCCAGTGAGTATGGGGCTG
>DMTU01000197.1:0-330 GCA_003476595.1 Acidimicrobiaceae bacterium
AGGCGGGCGACGACGTCATCCTCGACGACGACGGCGCCCGCCGGGTCGCCAACGTGGCCTTCGGCTTCGACGACGACGAGCTCACCTCGTACCTGGAGCTGGTCGGCGCCCTGGAGGCGATCGCCGAGCAGGTGCCGCTCGAGGCCCCGTGGTCCGTGCCCCAGGCGCAGGAGTGGGACGCCATGAGCCTCGCCGAGTGGGTGCGGACCCGCGAGGTCGTCGAGCGCGTGGCCGGCCTGTTCGAGGTCGGCGTGCAGGCGGTGTTCGCCGCCTCCAGCGCGCAGCTCTCCCTGCTCCACGCCGCCCACTACCTCCACTCCGCCGGTGGGT
>DMTU01000197.1:532-2569 GCA_003476595.1 Acidimicrobiaceae bacterium
GTGGGTGGTCGAAGCTCACCGACAGCGAGGGCGGTGCCCAGCAGGACCGGGTCGAGGGCGGGATGCAGCCGGTGGCCGAGCGGCTGGCGTCGCTCCTCCCCGACGGCACGATGCGCCTCTTCCACGCCGTCACCTCGATCGCCCAGCACGACGACGGCGTCCGCATCGGGGTCAGCGCCCCGGCGGGACCGACCGAGATCGACGCCGACCGGATCGTCGTCGCCGTGCCCCCGACCCTGGCCGGCCGCATCACCTACGACCCGCCGCTCGGGGCCCAGCGGGACCAGCTGGTCCAGCACATGCCCCAGGGCTCGGTGGTGAAGTTCCACGTCCTCTACGAGGAGCCGTGGTGGCGCGACGAGGGCCTCTCCGGCATGGTCCTGGCCCCGGGGGCACCGATCGGCGTCACGTTCGACTGCACCCCACCCGCGGGCCGCCCCGGACTCATCAGCGGGTTCTTCGAGGGGCCCGCCGCGGTGGCCGCCGGCGAGCAGACGATGGAGGAGCGCCGCGACGTCGTGGTCGACGTGCTGGCCCGGGCGATGGGCGAGCGCGCCCGGGACGTCGCCGGCTACGTCGACCGCGACTGGTCGGCCGAGCCCTTCACCCGCGGGTGCTACGGCGCCCACCTCCCACCCGGCGCCTGGACCGTCTACGGCCCGGCCCTGCGCCGGCCGGTCGGGCGCATCCACTGGGCCGGCACCGAGACGGCCGAGCACTGGACCGGCTACATCGACGGGGCGATCGACAGCGGCCAGCGCGTCGCCGCCGAGGTCCTGGCCGCGCTCGGGGGCTGACCCGTCGTGTGCGACACCTTCTGCGTGCGGCGCCCGGGCGGGATGCTGTTCGCCAAGTCCAGCGACCGGCCCGTGGACGAGGCCCAGGTCCTCGAGTGGCTCCCCGGCCGGGCGCCGGGTGGGTCGGTCGCCACCACGTACCTGACGATCCCCGATGCCGGCGCCTCCGCGGCCCTGGGCTCCCGACCCACGTGGATGTGGGGGTTGGAGCACGGCGTCAACGAGCGCCGCGTGGCAATCGGCAACGAGAAGGTGTGGACGGTGGACGACCCCCACGCCGCGCCCGAGGCGCTGATCGGCATGGACCTGGTCCGACTCGGCCTCGAGCGGGCGACCACGGCCGAGGAGGCGGTGGACGTGATCGCCGACCTGCTCGACGCCCACGGCCAGGGTGGCAGCGGGGAGGAGGGAGCGGACGAGCCGTACTGGTCGTCGTTCCTCGTCGTCGATCCCGACGGCGGCTGGGTGCTCGAGACCTCCGGGCGGTCGTGGGTGGCCGCCCCCGTCGGAGCAGGCGCCGCCATCTCCAACCGGCTCACGCTGTCGACGGAGTGGACGCGGTCCTCCGACGAGGTCGAGCCCGGCGCGGACTGGGACGAGCGGCGTGCACCGGCGGCGCCGACCGGCATCGCCGACCACCGCCTGGCCGCCACCCGACGCTGCATCGCCACCGGCGCCTCGGTGACTCCGCAGCACGCGGTGGCCGCGCTGCGCGACCACGGCCGCGGCCCCTGGGGCCAGCCCGGTTCGACGGGTGATCCGACCCCGGTGCCCGACGGCGTGCGTGACGACTGGTCCGGGGTGACCGTGTGCATGCACGTGCGCGACTACCAGTGCACCACGGCATCGATGGTCGCCGACCTGCCGGCCGATCCGGCCGAGCCGCTCCGGGTGTGGGCCGCCCTCGGGACGCCGTGCAGCAGCGTCTACCTGCCGGTCGCCGTGCTCGACGACGGGGCCGTGGTCCCGTCCGTCCTCGGTGACGTCGGCGCATGGCGGTCGTTCAGCGCGCTGAGCCGCGCCGTCGAGCAGCCTGGCCAGGAGGGCAGCGACGCGCTCCTCGCCATCCGGACGTCGCTTGCCACCGTCGAAGCGGCTGCGTGGGCCGACGCCGAGGAGCTGTGGGCGGCGCGAGCGGGCGCCGATCGCTGGCGGGACGCCGCCGCCGGTTGGGACCGGTTGGTCCGGGGCGCCGTGGCGGACGTGCTGTCCGCCACCTCGGCGCCCCGTCCGTCCGGCT
>DMTU01000197.1:2658-5218 GCA_003476595.1 Acidimicrobiaceae bacterium
CGGCGCCCCGTCCGTCCGGCTGATCAGCGCGGCGCCAGCTCCAGCAGCTGCTGGTAGGTCGGCCGGTTGGTGGCCCGGAAGTCGTCGGGGATGAGCCCGGGGGTGAACGTGGTGCGCCGCGCCTCGGCCAGCCAGGTCGTCGGGTCCGGTCCGCGCTCGGCGGCCAGCTCGTTCACCCGCGCATCGACGGCGGCCCACAGGTCGGCCCGGCAGGTGTCGAGGTCCCCCGCACCGCAGTAGGCGAGCTGGAACGGGCCTTCCACGTCTTGGCCCAGCAGCGTGCGCAGGTCCTTGTCGACGACGCTCTCGCCGTCGATGCCGCGCAGCGCGATGCCGGCGTCGAGGAGGTCGCCGAACACCGGGTCCAGCGCCGCCCGTTCGATCGAGGGCCAGAGCTCGTCGAGCAGGAGCGCGCCGGCCTCGTCGTAGCTCCCGTCCTCGTCGGCATCGAGCAGGGGCGCATCGTCGGAGGCCCAACCGTCGAGGATGTCCACCGCCTGGTCGGCCAGGTCCGACGGCGCGTCGCCACCCTGCAGCACTTCGCTGACGACCGGCCACAGGCTGGCGCGGACGTCCTCGGTGGCGGCCCGGTTCATCACCGACACGACGTCGGCGAGGGTGACGGGATCCGGCCACTGGTCGAAGTTCTCCACCCGGTGGACGGAGCCGTAGAGCTCGGTGTCGCTGTGCATGAAGCCCGGGGCGGACTGGTTGTTCCAGTTCACCAGGCGGTCGTCGGGATGCCCGGCGGCGTGGGGGTGCTGGTCGGGCTCGAGGAATCCCTGCCACTCGTACTCCCCGGTGCCCCAGGTCGGCAGTCGGCGGTCGAGGCCCTCGGCCCGCACGGGCAGCCGGCCGGAGGCGAAGTAGCCGATCTCCTCGCGGTTCACGTAGCCCCAGTTGAAGGTGAAGCCGAACCGGCTGGCCGAGTCCCAGAACTCCTCGGCGGTGCCGGCGTCGCCCTCGGTCATCGACTTCAGGGCGGCGAGGTTCAGCCCGTCCCGGCCGAAGGTCGACCGCTGCCGGGTGAGGGCCACGGGCTGGCCGTCGACGGTTGCGGTGCCGACCACCGGGCCGTGCACCGACACCGGGTACCGGATCGGCGTGCCGCCGAGCGTGCCCGCTACGAACTGCTCGAACGGGGTGCACTCGCCCTCGAAGAGGTAGGAGCCGGACTCGCGGGTGGGCTCGGAGCCATCCGGCTCGCACAGCTGCTCGGCGAACACGTCGCGCACGTCGAGGCCGGCGGAGGTGAGGCTCCAGGCGTAGTCCTGGGTGCGGCCGATCAGCAGGTACATGGCCAGCCCGGGGACGGCGGCGCCCTGGGCCTCGATGCCCGGCCCGCTCAGGTGCACCTGCATGACGATCTCGGGGTAGAAGTAGCCGAGCTGGGGGCCCATGACGCCGAGCGTCGTGCCCTCGGCGGAGGCCTCGGGCGCCACGGTGAGCCAGTTGGACGCCTGGCGGTCGGGTGGATCGCCGGCGGCGTCGACCCGGTACGCGGCCTGCTCACCCTCCACGAGGGGCGCGGCGCCCGGGGCCGGCTCACGTGGGTCGAGGGAGATGATCGAGCCCTCGTCGATGGCCACCGACCCGACGACGTCGCCGCCGGTGAAGGTGCCGTACTCGAAGCGCTCCTCGAGCGTCGTCGGCGCCTCCGGGTCGTCCGTCTGGAGGAGGTCCACCCACGCCTGGCGGCCGCGGTCGGGGCCGAGGCGGTTCTGCAGCGTGGAGAGGAACTCGGCGTTCGCGGCCTCACCGCCACCGCCGGCGCCGAAGATCGAACCGATGAAGGCCGTGGTCGCCACGACGTCCTCGACCGTGAACGGGGCGCGCTCGGTGCCGTCGGGGTTGGCCTCGTAGTACGCGTTGGCGCCGTCGGCGTAGGCCTGCATCTCGGCGACGATCTCCTCGCCCTCCTCGCCGTAGGTCTCGACCAGCAGGTCGACCTGGTCCCGCACCAGCTGCTCGGCCGCCTCGCTCGGGACGAACTCCTGGGCGCTGGTCACCAGCGAGAAGGCGTCGATGCCGGGCACGTCGGCGACCGCGGCGCGCGCCGGTCCCCGCCCGAAGTCGAGGAGGAGCCCACGATCCCGGACGCTCACGTACCCGGCGCCGAAGGCCAGGTCCTCGCGGGTCTCGCCCTCGATGTGGGCGACGCCGTACTCGTCGTAGACGACGGTCACGCCGTCGCGGCCGACGTCGAGCGGTGTGGTCTCCCCGACGGGCTCGAAGTCCATGGGGAGGAAGAGCTCGTCGATGTCCTCGTCGGTCACCTCGCCCCGCAGGGGCGTCAACCCGTCGTAGAGCGGGAGCTGGTCGAGCGAGTCGTCGGTGGTCGGCAGGCCGCCGTAGTTGCCGGGCGGGAGGATGTAGTAGGCGCGGTCCTCCGCGTCGGATGCGGTGACCGTCTCGGTCTCCGTCTCGGTCCCGGTCGGGTCGTCCCCGGCCTGCTCGTCGTCGGACCCGTCCGACGTGCACGCGGCGGTGAGGGCGAGGACGAGGGCGACGGCGACGGAGCGTCGCAGCCAGCGGAGGCGATCGGCGGGGGGCACCCGGG
>DMTU01000197.1:5317-11310 GCA_003476595.1 Acidimicrobiaceae bacterium
CGAAGGCCGGCGTGGCGCTCCTACTATTGTTCTGCAAGTCACTAGAAGAACGGCCTGCCGTTCGGAAGGAGCGCCATGACCACCCTCGACGCCTCACGCGGTCAGCTCGATCGGACGCTGGGGGACCTGGTCGCCGAGCGCCCCGCCCGGGCCCGGGTCTTCGAGCGGTTCGGCATCGACTACTGCTGCCACGGGCAGCGCACCCTGGTCGACGCCGCGGGAGCGGCCGGGCTCGACCCCGTCGCGGTGGCCGACGAGCTCGACGCCGTCGTCGATGACGCCGGTGCCGACGTGGACCGGCTCGAACCGGTGGCCCTCGTCGACCACATCGTGGACACCCACCACCGCTACCTCCACGAGGAGCTGCCGCTCCTGGTCGCGCTCGCGGCGAAGGTGCGCGACGTCCACGGCTCCCGTCACCCGGAGCTGGCGCGCGTCGCCGCTCTCGTCACCGAGATCCACGACGACCTCCTCCCCCACCTCGCCAAGGAGGAGCAGATCCTGTTCCCGGCGATCACGGCGTGGTCCGACGGGCAGCGGTCGTTCCCGTTCGGGACGCTGTCCAACCCGGTCCGGATGCTGATGACCGAGCACGACCGCGCCGGTGAGCTGCTGGAGGACCTGCGAGCGGTGACCGACGGCTACCAGCCGCCGGCCGACGGCTGCGCCAGCTACGTCTCGCTGTACGAGCGGCTGGAGCACCTGGAGCTGGACACCCACCGGCACGTCCACCTCGAGAACAACGTCCTGTTCCCGGCGGTCACGCCCGACGGGTCGTGACCCGCGCCGGACGATGAGCGAGCCACCCCGCCAGCTGGACCTGCTCGACGCGGCACGCGCCGTGCAGCGGGCCGCGACCGACGGCGACATCGACACCCTCCACGGCGAGGTGTGCCGCCTCCGGAACGCTCTCGTCGAGCACGTGGCCGGCTGCGACCTGGGTGACGACGGAGGTGTGCAGCGCCGGTTGGCGCGGCACGGGCAGCAGCGGCTGCTGCACTTCATCGACGAGCTCCTCTCGACCACCCACGAGAGCGCCGAGAGCTGCACGTGCCTGGTCCGCGGTGCCGAGCTGCGGTCGTTGCTGATCCGCCAGCTCCGGTTGGAGGCCGTGGCCTCCACGAGCGAGGCGCTCCGCTAGGACGAGCGCTCGAGCTCGAGGTGGATCCGGTCCCAGGCGGCATCGTCCAGCACCTGGTGCGCGGCCGGGAACAGGTCGTACTCCTCCCGGTGGATGTGGGCCTCGAGCCGGCGGAGGGCGGTGGCCAGCTCGACCGGGTCGACATCGGGGGCGCCGGCGGCCCTCCGCAGGACCGCGTCGACGTCCTCGTGCTCGGCCTCCATGGCGTCCGTCGGGACCCCGGCGAGGGCCAGCTCGGGGTAGAGCGCCGCCTCCTCGAGCCGGCCGTGCTCCTCGAGCACGTCGACCAGCTCACCGGCCAGCACCATGCGGCGGTCGGCATCCCCGGAGTCGGTCGCCGTCCGCAGGCCGTGGACCCCGGTGAGGATGCGCTCGTGGTCAGCGCCGAGATGTGCCAGCAGCGGTCTGGTCCGGCAGTCGCAGTAGTCGCACACCGGAGTCACCTCCTCGTCGACGTCCCGGCCGCCCAGCATGCCGGGCCAGGCGGCGGCTGCGTCGGTGCGGGGTTCAGGCGGCCGCGGTGCTCGGGGCACGCTGGCGCTGGCTGGCGATCAGGTTCACCTGGTTGGTCAGGATCATGGCGCCGACGGCGGCGAGCGTCGTCGACGGCAGCAGCTGGAGGCCGGCCATCTTGGCGATCACGAGGGTGCTGCCGACCGGCGTCTTGGTGACGCCGACGTTCGTGGCCACCATGCACGCTGCCATCAGCACCGTCGCGTCGACCGACGGGACGGCGATGTGGATCAGCTGTCCGGCGGTCGCGCCGACGAAGAAGAGCGGGATGATGAACCCGCCCCGCCAGCCGGTGGCGAGGCACACGGCGCTGGCCAGGAGCTTGGCCACCAGGGCGGCGGCGAGCGTGGACGCCGGCCACGTGCCCATGCCGAGCACCGAGATCTGGGCCTCACCGAAGGTCAGCGCGGCCGAGGACCAGATGGTGAGGAGGCCGAGCACCACACCGCCCGCCGCCGGCCGCAGGAGCCCGGGGACGAGCACGGCCAGCCGGCGGAGCGCGCCGACCAGCAGCGTGAAGACCGTCGCCAGTGCCGAGCCCACGACCGCGGCGACGCCGCCCCAGAGCAGGTCGGACGTGGAGACGTCGACCGCAGCGGGAAGGTCGATGAGCGGCCCGTAGCCGACGCCCTCCAGTCCGATGAACACGGCGAAGCCGATCAGCGCGCCTCCGAGGGCGGGCAGGAGCGCCTCGTAGTACTCGAGGCCGCGGCGGTGGAGGATCTCGAGGGCGAAGACGGCCGATCCCAGCGGCGCGCCGAACAGCACCGCGAAGGCAGAGGCCATGCCGCAGATCGCCAGGACCCGCATCTGCTCGGTGGTCAAGGCCCGGCTGCGGCCGGCGAGCGCCCCGATCGTGCCGGCGGTCTGCACGAGCGGCGCCTCCGGCCCGAGCGCGCTGCCGGCGGCGATGCCGAGCAGCGATGCCGGCAGCAGCGAGCGGAGCGAGCGCACGTCGTTGCCGCTGCCGGAGACGTGGATGTTGTCGACGAGCAGCTCGACGTCGCCGGGATCGCCGAGCGCCTTGATCAGCAACCCGATCACCCCGCCGACCGCGACGAGCACGAGGAGCTGGGTGTGCCAGCTGCCGAACTGCTCGGGGGCGAGGAAGGACTCGAGCGCGTGGAGGGCGCTGATGTAGGCGGCACCCACCAGGCCGCCGGCGACCCCGACCAGCGCGATCAGCGCGCCGAGGTGGCGGTCGATGTGGGGGAAGTTCTCGTGCACCAAAACATCGTAGAGCGATGTATTCGCGATCACGTAGCGTGGCTGGGTGGCCGAGGACGACGACGCGACGCTCGGCACCAGGGACTACCGCACCCTGGCCCGCTTCCGGCGTGAGCTCCGTGCGTTCCTGCACTTCTCCGAGGAGGCGGCGAGGGCCGAGGGCCTGACCCCGGCGCAGCACCAGCTGCTCCTGGCCGTCCGGGGCCACCCGGCCGACGGGCCGCCCTCCATCAGCGAGGTGGCCGAGGCGCTGCGGCTCAAGACCCACTCGGTGGGCGGCCTGGTCGACCGCGCCGAGGAGGGCGGTCTCGTGGCGAGCCACGTCGACCCCGCCGACGGACGGCGCCGGCTGATCGAGGTGACGCCGGCCGGCGAGGGGATCCTCGAGCGGCTGTCGGCCCTGCACCGCCGCGAGCTGCGACGCTTCCGCGACGAGATGGGCGCGCTGCTCGAGGACCTCGACTAGCTGTTGTAGCCAGCCAGGTTGTTGACGCGGCTCGCGGGTGGGCCGTCGATGGCGGTGTGGTGGCGGTGATGGTTGTAGCGATGCAGCCAGGGGTCAAGCGCCCGGGCCCTCGAGGCTTCTGACTTCCACACCCGCGCGTAGGCCCACTCGTCGAGCAGGGTCCGGTTGAACCGCTCCACTTTCCCGTTGGTCGCTGGCGAGTAGGGCTTGGTGCGGGTGTGCACGATGCCGAGCTCGGCGCAGCGGTCACGCCACGGGATGGATCGGTAGCCGTTGCCGTTGTCGGTCAGGATCCGCTCGATCGTGATGCCCTGTTCGGCGAACCAGGCGACTGCTCGATCGAGGAACGCGACGCAGTTGATCGTGTTCTCGGTGCCGGCGAACTCGCTGTAGGCCAGCCGGGAGTACGCGTCGATGGCGGTGTGCACGTGGGTGTAGCCGCCGCCTTGTTTGCTCATCGACCCGTTCCGGGTGCCGGCACGGCCATGGACCTTGTGGCCGCCGCCGTTGGGCACTCGGGCCAGCTTCTTCACGTCGATGTGGACCAGCTCGCCGCAACGCGATGTCTCGATCCGACGGATCACGCGGCCGGTCGGGCGGTCCATCCACCGGAGACGGTTGACGCCGTGGCGGACCAGGACTCGATGCACGGTTGAGGCGGGCACACCGACGATGCCGGCCAAGCGGGCGGGGCCGAGCTTGCGGGACTGACGCAACGCCACGATCCGCCTCTCAACCTTCGCCGGCGTCTGGTGCGGGCACGACCTGGGCCGAGACGACCGATCCTCGAGTCCGACCAGGCCGTGTTCGCGGAAGCGGTTCCACCACTTCGACGCTGTCTGGCGCGAGACGTTCATCGACTCCGCAGCAGCGGTGATCGTCCACCCAGACGCGATCCGTTGGCAGAGCCGGAGCCGACCCTGTGGCGTGAGAGGAGCGTTAGCGTGCACCCGAGCCTCCTGTTGGTGAGGGTGTTGCCGTTGAACAGCTCCACACTCACCCAGGAGGCTCACTCACGCACGGACGTCAACAACGTCCCTGGCTACAACAACTAGCGCGAGGTCGGGGTGGTGACCGGGTGGTCGATCGCCACGGCCTCCCCGACCAGCTGCTCGCTGTGCACCCGGGCGACGGCGTCGGCCAGCTCGCGTGCCCGGTCGGCACGGGGGCCGACCCACCCGAGCTCGATCGTCTCGTGGAAAAGGGTGAGCCACCGCCGGAAGTGGGGGGGCGTGAACGGTGCGCGAGCGTGGATCTCGGCGTGTGAGCGGAACGGGTTGCCGGCGTAGCCGGGCTCGCCGATCAGGGCCCGGGCCCAGAACGCGGTCAGCTTCGGCAGGTGCTCGGACCAGTCCACCTCGGCCACGTCCTCGAAGACGGGTCCGAGGAGGTCGTCCATGGCGACGTCGGCGTAGAAGCGCCGGACCATCTCGGCGATCTCCTCCACGGAGTCGAGGTCCTGGGTGGGGCGGGGTCGGGGGGTGTCTCGCACGGGCTTGCTCCTGCCGGGTTCGATCGTGATGAGATATAGTTCTAGTATCTACTAGATAAACCGAGGAGCCCTCATGACCGAGATCGTCGAGACCATCGAGCGCGTCACCGCCGAGAGCGCGGCCCTGCGAGGCGCCCTGATCGGCACCGTGATCGGGTTCTTCGTGGTCGGGGGCTTCGCGTTCTGGGCCACCCTCAACGCCGGGTCCTCTGCCATCGCCGCAGTCGGGCTCGGGCTCTTCGCCGGGTTCTGGGGCGGCCCCGGGTTCGGGGGCATGCTCGGCGCCACGCTCGCCGTGACCCGCAACGAGGAGCGCGAGCGGGAAGCCGCCACAGCATGAGCGACATCGTGCAGGAGCTGGTCGAGCGCACGTACCAGTTCGGCTTCCACTCCGACATCGACACCGAGCTGGCGACGCGTGGCCTGAACGAGGACACGGTCCGGTTCATCTCGGCCAAGAAGGACGAGCCGGAGTGGCTGCTCGAGTGGCGGCTCGCGGCGTACCGGCACTGGAAGACGATGGAGCCGCCGGTGTGGCAGAACGTGCACCACCCGCCGATCGACTTCCAGGACATGCACTACTGGGCGGCACCGAAGCCGAAGGGGCCGGCACCCGCGAGCCTGGACGAGGTCGACCCGGAGATCCGGGCGACCTTCGACAAGCTCGGCATCTCGCTGGCCGAGCAGGAGCGCCTGTCCGGCGTCGCCGTCGACGCCATCATCGACTCCGTCTCGGTGGCCACCACGTTCAAGGCGACGCTCGCCGAGGCCGGCGTCATCTTCTGCTCCTTCTCCGAAGCGGTGCGGGAGCACCCCGAGCTGGTGCGCCGGTACCTCGGGTCCGTCGTCCCGCCGAGGGACAACTTCTACGCCGCGCTGAACTCCGCGGTGTTCTCAGACGGGTCGTTCTGCTTCGTGCCGGCCGGCGTGCGCTGCCCGATGGAGCTGTCGACCTACTTCCGGATGAACGCCGCCGAGACCGGGCAGTTCGAGCGCACGCTGATCGTCGCCGAGGAGGGTGCGACGGTGAGCTACCTCGAGGGCTGCACCGCCCCCATGCGCGACGAGAACCAGCTGCACGCCGCCGTGGTCGAGATCGCTGCGCTGGACGACTCCGACGTCAAGTACTCGACGGTGCAGAACTGGTACCCGGG
>DMTU01000247.1:0-726 GCA_003476595.1 Acidimicrobiaceae bacterium
GGCCGGTGCCGTCCGGCCCGTGGTGGCGCAGCACCACGTCGATGGAGCCGCTGAGGTGGCCCCGCACCTCGGCGGCCAGCGCCGGTGATCGCAGGCGTTCGCCGTACCCGGCGACGGGATCGTCGGCCGGCAGGTGGCGCGACACGACATCCGCGATCGCCCGCATGGTGACGTGCCCGATGGGGTCGTCGCCGCCGACGAGCGGGAGCTCGAAGTGGAGCTCGTCGAGGCGGTCCGCCGGTCGCACGTCCCGGAGGCGGGCGTCGTCGACCAGCGGGCCGAGCGGCGTCTCGATGGCGGCGACGAGACCGGCGACGAGGGTGTCGGCGTCCATCTGCTGGCTGCCGAGGTACTGCGCGGCGAGTCCGGTGCGGATCTGGCCGGGCAGGTCGTCGGCGGCGAAGTCGACCTCCTCGAGCACGCCGTGGACGAGGGTGCCGAACGTGGCGCCGCCCCCGAGGTCGCCGAAGGCGGACGGTACGGCGCGCAGGCGGGCCTCGGTGGCGGCGTCGGTGCGGTCGCCGCCGGCGGGCAGGTCCTCGGGCATCTGCTCGTCCTCGAGGCCGCGCTCGTCGTGCTCGGGCGTGTCGTGCTCGGGTGCGTCGTGGTCGGGTGCATCGTGGGCGGCGGCGGTGAGCGCGGAGTACGACGTGCGCCGCCAGGCCCGGTCGATGCTGCGGTCGAAGGATGCAGTCCGCAGGCGGGGGACGTCGGGCTCCGCGCCGG
>DMTU01000247.1:1051-4772 GCA_003476595.1 Acidimicrobiaceae bacterium
CGAGCAGCAGGCGGCCGAGCGGCGAGCGGTGGCAGTCGTGGCCCCGCACCCACCACAGCACCACCTGGCTGCGGGCCCGCGTGAGCGCGACGTAGGCGAGCCGCAGCGCGCCGCCGGCCTCCTCGTCGAGGTACCGGCGCACGTGCTCGCTGCGCTCCTGGGCGTGGGGGCCCTTCGGTTCGCTGACGTCGATCACCCGCTCGCCGGAGTCGGCGTCGTGGAAGACGAGCACGTCCTCGGCCCGGGCCGGCGGGGGCATCCACAGGAACGGGACGTAGACCACGGGGTACTCGAGGCCCTTGCTGCGGTGCACGGTCCACACCTGGACGGCCGCGTCGTCGGTCTCGAGGCGCCGGCTCCGGTCGTCCTGGGCCGTGTCCCGGTCGGCCTCCCGCATCCGCTCGCGCAGCCAGGCCAGCAGCGAGGGTGCGCCGCCGCCGAGGCCGGCCTGGGCGTGCAGCAGGGAGGCCAGGTGGCGCAGGTCGGTCACCATCCGCTCGCCGCCCTCCACCCGAAGCAGGCGGGCGGGCAGGTCGGTGCGGGCGCTGAGCTGCTCGAACAGGCCGGCGACGTTCCCCTCGGCGAGCACCCGGTGCCACTCGTGGAGCCGGTCGTGCAGCGCGTCCCAGGCCCGCTCGTCCGCGGTGTCGACGTCGGCGGCGGTCCAGCCGAGCAGCGGGGTGAGCGCGGCGTTGCGCACCGTGCCGGTGGCGGCCGGCCGCTCGACGGCCTCGAGCACCGCCAGCCAGGCCCGGGCCGCGCTGGTGCCGAAGACGCTGCCGGTGCCGTTCACCACGGCAGGCACCCCGGCGCGGATGAGCGCGTCGCGCACGGTCAGGGCGTCCTGGTTGCGACCGACGAGGACGGCGACGTCGCCGCACTGCAGCGGTCGCTCACCGTCGTCGGGGTCGTCGTAGGTCGCCCCTCGGCTCAGGAGCGCGACCACGTCGGAGGCCAGGTCCTCGGCCACGAACGCGATGGCGCTGTCCTTCTGGACCACTCCAGTGCTCGGCGTCAGCGAGAGCCCGGGGCGGTCGCTGCCCACCAAGCGGACGCGCACGGGTGCCGGCTTGGCCAGGCCGGACAGGCGCGTGGCCTCCCGTCCCGGCGCCGCGGTGGTGCTGGCGTAGCAGATCTCGTCGTGGCCGAGGGCGGTGTCGCCGAAGAGGGCGTCGAGGCCGGACAGCAGCCCGGCGTCGGCCCGCCAGCTCCGGTCGAGGCGGCGGACGTGACCCTCGCCGGCCCGGCGGCGGGCGGCCAGGTAGGCGTGCACGTCGGCGCCCCGGAAGGCGTAGATGGCCTGCTTCGGGTCGCCGACCAGCACGAGGCGGGTGGGTGGGTCGCCGAAGGCCCGCTCGAGGATCTCCCACTGCACCGCGTCGGTGTCCTGGAACTCGTCGACGATGACGAGGGAGTAGCGGCGGCGGAGCCGGTCGCGCACGGTGCCGTCGGGGTCCTCGACCAGCGCCTCCTCGACCCGCAGGAGCAGGTCGTCGTAGCCGAGCAGGCCGGCGGCTCGCTTGCGGCGGTCCATCTCGTCGCGCACCGCCACGGCGAAGCGCGAGCGCAGGTCGTCGGAGCTGCCGTCGGGTGCGGGCACGATGCGGGCGCGGGGGTCGACGATGGCCTTCTCGGCGATGCGCCGGGCCGGGTCGACCGGGAACCGGATGCCGGTGGCCTTGTGGAGCTTGCGGACGAGCAGGTCGGCGACGACGTCGTCGAGCATGTCGCGGACGTCCTCGACGAAGGTCGGGTCCCGCTCGACGTCGGCGGCGAAGCCGAGGCTCTGCAGCACCTGGTGGCAGAAGCCGTGGATCGTGGTGATGGTGGCCCCGTCGAAGGACGCCATCGCGTCGGTGAGGTTCCGGTGGCGGAGGGCGACGACGTCGTCGTCACCGTCGCACAGCTCTGCGACCAGCTCGTCGTCGGTGTCCACCGGGGTCACCTGCAGGTGGGCGTGGAGGGCGGCGGCCGTGCGGGCGAGGCGGTCCCAGGTGCGGGCGCGCAGCTCGCTGGTGGCGGCGATGGTGAAGGTCACCAGCAGCATCTGCTCCAGCGGCGTGCCCTCCGCCACGGCGCGCACCGCCTCGGTGGTGACCCGGTGGGTCTTGCCGGTGCCGGCGCTGGCCTCGAGGACGGTGATCATCGCCACGCCTCCCGCACCAGGATCGGGTCCCACAGGTGCCGGGCCAGCGGGTCGAGCCCGACGGCCAGGAGCTGGTCGAGCGTGGCGCCCTCGCCCCAGATGCGCACCGCGCTGGCATCGTCGGCGTCGCCGCCGAACTTCCCGCCGGACCAGCACCGGCCGGCCGCGTCCCGGGTGTCCTGGTCCCGGTGGGCGGCGCTGGCCCACGCCTCGGCGGTCTTGCAGGGCAGGGGGAGCGGTTCGCGCAGCCCGCGCTGGCGCAGGGCGACGATGCGGCCGAGGAGCCGGGCGGCCTCGGCGGCGCGGTGCTCGGCGGGCCCGTCGAGGGCCCGGTGGCGCACGACCTTGCCGCCGTTGCGCGCCCGGCCGATGCCGAGCGTGCACCACTCCCGCTCGGGCCTCGCCGCGCTCACGGCCAGGAGCCGCACCCACAGGGCCAGCCGGGTCTTGGGGCTGAGCGAGGAGAACGACACCTCCGCCACCGTGTCGCCGTGCACGCCGGGCACGGTGCCGAGCACCCGCACGGTCTGGCTGTCGGCCTCGAACAGGTCGGCGTCGACGTCGACCTCCACCGACGTGGGCGGGCCGGCCACGCCCTCCTCCACGGCGAGGTGGTGGATGGCGCCGGCGGTGTTGGCCACCTCGGTGAGCAGCGCGTGGCGCAGCTCGCCGGGCGGCAGCGTGCCGCTGGCGATCTCGGCCCGGACGGCCGCGTCGAGGTCGATGCCGGCGAGCAGCTGGCGCAGGATGCGCTGGCCCACGCCCCAGCGCTGCAGGGCGTCGAGCTCGATCGGGATGGCGTCGGGCAGCTGGTCGTCGTCGTCCCACGTGGACATCCCGAGGCGCTGGCGCAGGAGCTCGCGCAGCGGGTCCTGCACGAAGCGGACGAGCTCGTCGAGGCCGACGGCGATCTCCTCGCGCGCCTCGAGCGCGCCGGACAGGAACGGCGGGGGCGCCACCCGCTCGCCCACGACGGCCCGGGCGCCGGCGAGCTGGACCGGGTCGAAGCTCCAGGGCGCGCCGTCGGCGAAGGCGTCGGGGTCGAAGGGCTGGAGCGGGTGGTGGGTGACCACGTCGTCGCCCACCACGGCGAGCAGCTCGATGAGGGGGACCGACGGTGCCCGCTCCTCGTTCGTGCGCTCGTCGTGGCCGGTGTAGGTGAGGACGAGGGACTCCTCGGCGGCGAGCACCGCATCGAGCAGGAGCTGGCGGTCCTCGGTGCGGGGGTCGCGGTCGCCGACCAGCGGCACCCGCTGGAGGAGGTCGTCGCCGTCGGTGCGCGACGTGCGGGGGAAGACGCCGTCGTCGAGGCCGAGCACGCACACGACCCGGTGCGGCACGGCGCGCATCGGCACGAGCGTGCACATGGTGATGGCGCCGGTGCGGAAGTCGGCCCGGGTCGGCATGCCGGCGAGGCGGGTGGCCAGCAGCGAGCGGACCTCGGCGAGCGACAGGGGCCGGTCGTTGGAGGTGCCCTCGCGGGACGCCTCGGCCAGGACGTCGCGGAGCACGGCGTCCACCTGGACCCGCTGCCACGCCTCGGCCGGCGGGGCGGCCAGCAGCAGGTCGGTGGCC
>DMTU01000247.1:4824-7383 GCA_003476595.1 Acidimicrobiaceae bacterium
GCAGGTCGGTGGCCTCGCCGAGGAGGCCGACCCAGTCGCCGACCGGTCGGTCCTCGCAGCAGTGCGCCACCACCGCGTCCAAGCGGTCGACGAGCTCGGCGAGGCGACCGGCCAGGTCGATGTCGCCGCTGTCCACGTCGTCGAGCGGGAGGCGGCCGCCGACGGTGCGGGCGTCGTCGGTGTCCATGGCCACGCCGAGCAGGATCCGGTCGAGGCCGGCCCGCCAGGTGTGGTCGGCGACGGACTGCAGCGACCACGGCCGGCGGTGCTCGGCGTCGAGGCCCCAGCGCACGCCGCTGTCCTCCACCCAGCCGGCGATCCGCTCGAGGGCGTCGTCGTCGAACGCGAAGCGCCGTCGCACCGGCGGGCGGCCGGCGAAGCGCAGGACCTCGGTGGCGGTCAGCCGGTCGTCGAGCAGGTCGAGCAGGTCGGCCAGCGCGCCGAGCAGCGGGTTCGTCTGGCGCAGCGACCGGTCGGCCAAGCGGTAGGGGAGCACGGGCGGCCCGGGCAGCTGCTCGGGGTCGTCGGGGTCCCGGGAGCCGAACGTGGCGTGGAGCAGCGGCGCGTACTCGTCGATGTCGGGGCACAGGACGATGACGTCGCGGGGCTCCAGGGTCGGGTCGGCGGCGAGCAGGTGGCAGATGGCGTCGCGGAGCACCTCGACCTGGCGACCCCGGCCGTGGCACGCGTGCACCTGCACGGACCGGTCGTCGGGGTCGGGGCGGGGCTCGCCCGGCGCCGGGGCCTCGTCCCGGTGGATGGCGTCCTGCAGCCGGGCCAGGCGCGTGCCGGGTCGACGGGGCGGCGCCGGGGCCCGGTGGGCGACCTCGGCCTCACCCGCTGCGGACAGCACCAGCTGCATCTCGCGGCTGTCGTGGGCCCAGGTGGCGAGCAGCGGGTGGTTCGGCTCCCGGCGCGTCGGGTCCTCGGCGCGGGGCAGCCCCGCGGCCACGCGGGGCACGACATCGGCGTGGGCATCGGCGATCCGGTCCCACAGCGCCAGCGACGGGTGCAGCGCGAACAGGTGCACGTCGTGGTGGGTGGCCAGGGCGCGGAGCACCTCGAGGTAGGTGGCGGGCAGGCGGGTGAGGCCGAACAGCGACACCCGGTCGGGCACGACGCCGTCGAGGTCCACCGCATCGGCCCGCAGGCGCTCGACCGCGTCGGCGATCCGCTCGGGCGGGGAGGCCACGCCGACGTGGTCGCGCACCCGGCGGAGCAGCTCGGGTTGCCAGCGGGCATCCGGTGGGAGGTCGGGGTCGGCGTCGTCGTCCGCGCTCGTCCGCGCCAGCCAGGCCAGCACCATCGAGGGGCGGAACACGCCGTAGCGGTCGAACAGCTCGGCGATGTGGCGGGCCGCGGGATGCCGGCGCCGGCGGCGCAGCGCGTCGTGCTCGTCGGGCTCGACGCCCGGACCGCGCACGCCGAGGTGGGCGCCGACCATGCGCAGCCACGGCTCGCCGGCGCAGCGGTCCAGCACGCTGAGCACCGGCCAGACCAGGCGCTCGGGCCGCCACGGGTCCTCGTCGCGGTCGACGCCGGTTGCCACCGCGAGCACGTCACCGACGAGGCGGCCGGGGAAGGGGAACTCGACGTTGGCGCACACGCCGTCGGACCGGCCCGGGCTGGCGCCGACGGTCGCGCCGAGCCGGTGGGTGAGCCAGCGCTCGACGCCGCGCGTGGGCACGGCCACGACCTCGGCCGCGAACGGGTCGGGCAACGGCGTGGCCACGACCTCGACGAGGCCGTCCACGAGCGCGTCGGCCCGCTCCGAGCGGTGGATCGTGAACATCTCCGTCCCTTCGTAGTCGATCGCCGTGACCGCGCCGACCACCCGTGGCTGGCTTCAGGGACGTTCTCGGAGCAGGGCTTCCTGGGCGATCGTCGCGACGAGGCGGCCGTCCTCGGTGCGCACCGAACCGATGGCCAGACCCCGGCCGCGACCCGACGCGATCGGGGTCATCTCCGACAGCAGCCAGCCCGATGCGTCCACGGGCCGGTGGAACCAGATGCTGTGGTCGAGCGACATCGAGATGCGCCGGGCGTCGTCGGCCAGGTGGGCGTGGGGCTCGCGCACGGCGCGGGTCGCGCCAAAGTCGCTGAGGTAGGCCACCGTCTGCAGGTGCAGGTCCGGCTCGAGGGGCAGCGGCGCCCGGACCCGGAACCACGCCCGCCGCGTGTGGGGCAGTCCGCCGGTCACGGCGTCGACCGGCACGTCCCGGCTCTCGAGGAGCGGGTTGTCGTAGCGGCCCGTTGCCAGACCCTCCGGTCCGGGGATGCCGGGCACGACGGGGAGCTCGTAGTCGGCGCCGGGCTCGTCGCGCTGGAAGTCCGCAGTCAGCACGAGCACCGTGCCCGCACCCTGGGAGGCCGTGACCCGCCGGGTGGTGAAGCTCGAGCCGTCGCGGGTGCGCTCGACCCCGTAGCGGACGTGCTCCTCCGGCGTGCCGGCCACGACGAACGACGCGTGGAGGGCGATGGCGTGGCGGTCGGGGTCCACCGTGGTCCCGGCGGCCCGCAGCGCCTGGGCGATCAGCCACCCGCCGTAGACGTGGCGGG
>DMTU01000247.1:7566-7855 GCA_003476595.1 Acidimicrobiaceae bacterium
CCCGCCGTAGACGTGGCGGGCGTCAGCCGGGTCCCGGCTGCGCAGCTCGTCCTCGCCGGATGTCTCGAGCGCCAGGCGCTCGGCCATGGTGGTGGCGCGGTCGGCCACCGGATCAGGCGATGCCGGCGGCGACGAGCCCGGTGTGGATCGAGTGCTCGACCGAGTCCTCGAAGCGCGTCAGGTCGTCGGCCCCGGCTCCCATCTGCCCCGCCTTGTACCGGGTGTAGACGCCCGCCGCGATGCACGCGGACCGCCAGGCGTGGAAGGCGAGCCAGTAGTCGAGGTCCCG
>DMTU01000247.1:8016-8202 GCA_003476595.1 Acidimicrobiaceae bacterium
GCCAGTAGTCGAGGTCCCGGGCCGCCTCGCCGGTGCGCTCCTCGTACCAGGCCACGAGCTGGGCCCGGTCGGGGAAGCCCTCGGCGGCCGATGCGGCGTCGGCCCGGGTGCCGGCGGGGTCCACCCACCAGCTCAGCAGGTACGACAGGTCCGCCGCCGGCGGGCCGAGCGTGCACAGCTCCCAGT
>DMTU01000247.1:8407-10255 GCA_003476595.1 Acidimicrobiaceae bacterium
GCCGAGCGTGCACAGCTCCCAGTCGAGCAGCGCGGCCACCGAGCCGTCGGGGGCGTGGATGACGTTGCCGAGGCGGAAGTCGCCGTGGACGACGCCGGCCGGGCCCTCCTCCGGCTGGTTCTCGACCAGCCAGTCGTGCAGCGGCGCCATGCCGGGCATCGGCCGGGTGTCGGCCGCCTCCCACTGGCCGTGCCATCGGCGGAGCTGGCGACCCAGGTAGTCGCTGCGCTTGGCGAAGTCGCCGAGCCCGACGGCGTCGGGGTCGACGTCGCGCAGGGCGACGAGCACGTCGATCATCGATTCGGCGGCCCGCTGGCGAGCGGCGATGTCGAGGCGCTCGGCGGCGGCCCGGTCGTGGAGCACCGGCCCGTCGACGAACGCCATCACGTAGAACGGCGCGCCCGTGACCTCGGGGTCCTCGCAGGCACCGACCACCGGTGCGACCGGCACGTCGGTGTCGGCCAGCGCGGTGATGACGCGGTGCTCGCGCAGCACGTCGTGCGCGCTGGCCAGCAGGTGCCCGACCGGCGGGCGGCGCAGCACGTACTTCGAGCCGTCGGCGGCGCGCACGATGTAGGTCAGGCACGAGTGCCCGCCCTGGACCTGATCGATCTGCAGCTCGTCGGCCGCACCGACGTCGCCGACGTGGTCCTGGAACCACCGGTGGACGCCTGCGAGCTCGATCCCGACGGGGACCTCGGTGCCGCTCATCGGCCCGTGAAGCGCGCCGGGCGCCGCTCGAGGAAGGAGGCCACGCCCTCGGCGTGGTCCTCGGAGTGGAAGCACTCCTGCAGCAGGCGACCGGTCTCGGCCACGTGGGCCGACACCTCGGCCGCCATGGCCTGGTAGGTCAGCCGCTTGGTGCGGGCGACGGCGAAGGGGGAGGCCTCCAGGTAGCGCTCGGCCTCGGTGCGGGCGGCGGTCAGCAGGTCGTCGGGGGCCACCACCTGGGTGACGAAGCCGATCCGCAGCGCCTCCTCGGCGTCGATGACCTCGCCGGACAGCAGCAGGCGCAGCGCCTCGGTGGCGCCCACGATGCGGGGGAGCAGGTAGCTGCCGGCGCCGGTGTCGGGCACCAGGCCCCGCTTGACGAAGATCCAGCCGAGCTTGGCCCGGTTGCTGGCGATGCGGACGTCGGCCTGGGTGGCGAACTCCACGCCCATGCCCACGGCGGCGCCGTCGATGGCGGCGATCACGGGCTTCGGGCACTGCACGATCGGCCACGGCTGCCGGGCCCGCTCCCCGACGTCCCCGCGGCCCGAGCGCGTGCCCCGCTCGTCCTCGGGGGTGTCGTCCAGCTCGGACAGGTCGGTGCCGGCGCAGAACGCCCCGCCGGCACCGGTGATGATCACGACGCGGGCGGCCTCGTCGTCGGAGGCGCGCCAGACGGCGTCGGTGAAGTCGGCCAGGACGGCGTAGGTCATGGCGTTGCGCTTCTCGGGCCGGTCGACGGTGATCGTGGCGATCCCGTCGTCGACCTCGTAGCGGATGTGCGAGTCGGTCATTGGCAACGACCGTAGCCAGTGTTCACGCGCGATGACGCTGCTCAGGCGTCGGTCGCACCGATCGCCGGGCCGGCGGCCAACGACGCGTCGAGTCGCCGGGCTGTGGCCCTCCAGCTGTCCGCGCGTCGGTCACCGACCAGGGAGCCGAGGTCGGCGGCGACGGCGGCGACGGGACCGTAGGAGCACGTCCCCTGCCAGCACATGAGATCCGTGTAGGGCACGAGGGCAGAGAGGACCGTGGCGGCGCGACGGGCATCGACCAGCTGCACGGCGGCGGCGCCGCAGCACAGGACGCCGGCCAGCCAGGCGAAGTCCCTCGGGAGGCTCGCGAAGCTGTCGGCAG
>DMTU01000247.1:10406-12251 GCA_003476595.1 Acidimicrobiaceae bacterium
GAGCCACGCCCGAGCCAGATCGGGGCGGCGGGATGCGACCACGAGGCTGCCGGCGGCCTTCCAGGCCGGGATCTCGGGTTGGTCGGCCACCAGCTGCTCGATGGCATCGGCCAGCTCATCGAGGCGACCCTGAGCCCAGCGCAGCCCGAGGAGCTGCCCGGACGCCGCCGCCACGGCGCGCGCCGGCGCCACCCCCGATCCGGACGTGATGATCTCTCCGGCGAGCTGCTCGGCTCGGTCGAACCGGCGGTCGATCGCGCAGATGGCGGCCTCGAGGTAGCCGGTGGACCAGCGCCGTCCGGCGTCGCCGGTGCGTTCGAGCAGACGGACACAAGCGGTGAACGCACGCCGCAGCGCCGGACCGTCGCCACGGGCGATGGCGACCGAGCAGGCCAGGTGGTTCGCCTCCCACGACGCGACCGGGTCGTCCCGGCGAGCGGATGCGGCGGCGAGGCGCCGCATCGCGGCCTCGCGATGGGGCAGGTCGTCGGGGTGACCGAGCGACATGTAGGCGTAGGGCAGGACGGCGCACGCGGTCCCGTCGTCGTCCGCATCGAGGGTCGCCAATGCCTCGCAGAACATGGTGCGGCAGCGATCCGGCTCGCCCGAGATCGAGTGCAGGATGCTCGCCGTGGCCAACAGGCGTGCGCGCCACGGCCCGCGCTGCTCGAGCGCGAGTGCCCGCTCGGCGATCACCGAAGCCCGCTGCTGCAGCGGGCCGGCGTCGACGACCTCGCCCAGCTGCACCGCCGCGAGCGTCGCCCGACGTCGCAGGTCGTCACGACCGTCGACGAGGGCACGTTCGGCGACGGCGAGGAGCGGCTCGGCGTGACCCGGTTGCCCGGCGAGGCGGTCGTTGTCGCACGCGTCGAGACGCAGCTCGAGCTCGTCACCAGCGGTGTGCCCGTGCGCGCCCGCGACGTCGGCGGCCCGGTGGAACCAGATCGCCGCGTCGGCGTGGGCGAGCTCGTCGACCGCGGCCCGTCCGGCGGTGGCGAGCGCGGTGATCGCCGCGTCCGGATCGAGGTGGGCTGCGGCACCGAGGTGGTGGGCGCGAACGGCAGGATCGGCGGCGAGCGATCCCATGGCGTGGTGGAGCTCCAGCCGCCGTCCCTCGGGGACGAGCTCGTCCGCCACCTTCGCGAGGAGCGCGTGGGCGAAGCGCACCGCACCCTCGTCGGAACGGACGATGATGCCGGCGTCCACGAGCGATTGCAGCTCGGCGACATCGACGACCCGACCCACGAGCCCGAGGTCGACGGGCTCGCCGCAGACCGCTGCGGCATCGAGGAGCGGTCGGGCGGCCCTCGGGACGCTGTTCAGCCGCGCCTGGACCAACGACACCAGGGACGGGCTGAGCCGCAGCTCGACGTCGGCGTCGTCGCACTCCCAGGGTCGGTCCGACCCGAGCGATGCGAGCACCTCGAGGGCGTACAGGGGATGGCCGCCGGTGTGGCGATGCAGCCACGATCCGGCCTGCGCCGAGACCTCGACGCCGACGCACGAGCTCCGCGCCAGCGCGGTGAGGGCGTCCGCGTCGAGACCGCCGAGGACGAGCTCCACGTCGCTCGCCAGCGTCGAGGCCAGCGATGCGTGCTCCCGTCCCGCCGCCACGCAGCCGACGTGGGGATCGGCGGCGACCCGGGCGAGGATGTCCGAGGTCGTTGGGCCCGCGCGGTCCAGGTCGTCGAGCACCAGCAGCGGGCGGGGGAGGCGCCGGAGCCCGTCGAGGATCGCATCGGCCACCCGCCGGTTGAGACCGCCGGGTTCCCGCACCTCTGTGGCCTCGGCTCCGGTCCGCACCGCCGCGACCCGAGGCGGGATGCCCTGCTCCGGCAGCATCGC
>DMTU01000247.1:12344-14857 GCA_003476595.1 Acidimicrobiaceae bacterium
CCGGCAGCATCGCCGCGAGCCGTGCGAGCAGCGCATCGACCGGCCCGAGCGCCGACCACGGGTTGTCGGCGCACTCGACGCGCAGCACGGCGCCATCCACCCAGGCGTCGGCGACCGCGGCGAGGACGCTCGACTTCCCGATCCCCGGTGGGCCGAGCAACGTGGCGACGCCTCCGTCGGCCACGGCGGCGAGCACGTCTCGCCGCACGTCGTCACGACCGAAGGGCCGGATCGCCGCCAGCGCATCGACGGTCGGACCGCTCGTCCCCAGCAGCTGGCGCTGAGCGTCCCGGAGAGCAGGCCCCGGCTCGACGCCGTAGGCGTCGATCAGCGCACGGCGAGCTCGTTGGTAGGTGGCGAGCGCCTCGCCCCGGCGGCCGGCACGGTCGAGGGCGACGAGGAGCAGCTCCCACCGGCGCTCGTCGCCGGGGTCGGCGACGAGGAGGCGCTCGAGCTCGCCCACCGCCTCATCGGGTCGATCGAGCTCGACCAGCAGCGACGCTCGCTCCGTGCGGAGGCCGGCCAGCTCTCGTCGGACGACGGTGCGGAGGCCGACGGCGGCGGGGTCTTCGCCGAGCTCGGGCAGTGCTGGTGCGGCGACGGTGCCGAGCAGCTCGTCGACGAGGCCGAGCGCGGCACCGGGGTCGTGGGCTCGCAGGGTGGACACCTCGGGGAGCCGGCGGCGCAGGTGGTGCACGTCGACGTGCGTCGACGGGTTGAGCGAGTACCCGCCCGCCCCGTGGAGGATCGCGTCGGCGCCGAGCTTGGCTCGCAGCCGGGACACGTGGTTCTGGAGCGATTGGCGTGCCGTACGGGGTGGCTCCTGGTCGCGCCACAGCACCTCGGTGAGGCGGTGCTCGCTGGCCGCGCCCGGGAACGCGACGGTCAGGGCCGCGAGCACCAGGCGCTCGCCCGCGGGGAGCGTCAGCTCCTGACCGGCCCGCTCCGCCGTGACCGGACCGAAGACACGGATCCCCGCTCGCCCCCCACTCACGAGGCTGATCGTAGGAGGGCGAGGCATCCGGGATCTCGTCGGACGGTCGTTCCGTTGTCGTGAGCGCTCCGTTAGCGGCCGCCCGTACCTTCCGCCGGATGAGCGGCGGGGAACGGGTGCAGAGGGTCTCGAAGCGGCGCGGGCGGGCGATCCCGTGGCTCGTGGTCGCTCTGTTGGCGCCGCTGCTGGCCGTGGTGGCACCGGTGCCTGCAAGCGCGCAGCAGGTGCCCGGCACCGGGACGGGGGAGGGCGCCCGGATCGAGCAGGTCGGCGGCCTCGACCGCATCGGGACGGCGATCACGGTGTCCGAGGTCTTCTTCGACGACGCGGAGCACGTCGTGCTCGCCCGGGCCGACGACTTCGCCGACGCGCTGGCAGCGGGCCCGCTCGCCCGGGCGCTGCGTGCTCCGATCCTGCTGAACCGGACGGACGACCTCGATGCCGCCCTCGGGGACGAGCTGGTCCGGCTCGGTGCCGGTCACGTCGTGGTGGTGGGTGGCGTCGACGCGATCTCCGGCTCGGTCGTCGAACAGCTGGGGAACCTGGGTGTCGACGTCGACCGGCTCGGCGGAAGGGATCGGTACGAGACGGCTCGGCTCATCGCCGGCGAGGTCGGCGGCGGCGACGCTCCGGCCGTGCTCGCGCTCGGTCGGAGCGAGGCGGCCGGAGACGGGTTCGCCGATGCGCTGACGGCTGGCACGTTCGGACTCCTCGGAACCGACGTGCCGACACTGCTCACGGAGCGCGAGGCACTGCCCGGACCGAGCACCGCGGCCCTCTCCGGACGTCCGTCGGTGACGGTGGTCGGCGGCCCTGCGGCGGTGTCGTCCGCGGTGGAGGCGTCCGTTGCCGCCGTCGTCGGGTCCGTGCGCCGGCTGTCCGGCGTCGATCGGTACGCGACCTCGGTCGTGGTGGCCGATGCCGTCTCCGAGGGGGTCCGGGAGCCGGTGACGCTGCTGATGGCGACCGGTGCGACGTTCCCGGACAGCCTCGTGGCGGGAGCGCTGACCGAGGCGCTCGAGTCGCCGATCGTGCTGCTTCCACCGGCGCTCCCCGAGGGTCCGGGCAGCCCGGGGGAGCGGCTGACCGCCTGGTCGCCGGCGCTGTCGGACTACCTGCGGGACGTGTGCCCGACGGTGCTGCGTGCCGTCGTGCTGGGACTCGAAGCGGCGGTCTCTGCCGAGGTTCGCAGCGGTGTCGAAGAGCTGCTGACGTGCGACAAGGCACCCGAGCCTGAGCCCGGGTCGACGACCACGACGACGGTGGTCCCCGGCGGATCGGGATCATCGACGACGTCGACCTCCAGCACCTCGACCACGTCGACCTCCAGCACCACCACCACCTCGACCAGCACCACGACCACGACGCCGCCCGAGCTCGGTGTCGTGCCCGACGTCGTCGGATCTCGTCAGGTGTCGGCGATCGCAGCCATCGACGATGCCGGCCTCGTGCCCCGGCTGACGGCCATCGAGCCCCACCCCACGGTGCCGGCGGGCCGCGTGCTGCGTCAGGACCCCGC
>DMTU01000247.1:14904-16991 GCA_003476595.1 Acidimicrobiaceae bacterium
TGCGTCAGGACCCCGCACCGGCGACGCGGGTGGCGCCCGGCTCCGAGGTCGGGTACGTCCTGTCGTCGGGGCCGGAGCTCGTCTCGGTGCCCGACGTGATCGGGCTGAGCGCGGCGGCGGCGCAGGGCCTCATCGACGGCGCCGGCCTCGCCGTCGGCCGACAGGGCTCGACCGAGTCCGACGCCGTGGACGTCGACGAGGTGGCGTTCCAGCTCCCCCTCGCCGGTCAGCGCGTTCGCCCCGGCACCCCCGTGGACCTCGATCTCGCCATCGGCGGGGTCAACGGGCCCCCGTCGATCACCAGCACGCCCGGCACGACCGCGGTGATCGACGGGTCCACCTACCGGTACGACGCGGACGCCACCGACCCGGATGGTGACGAGCTCACCTACGTGCTGCAGGCGGGACCGAGCAACGCCGGCATCGACGAGGTGTCGGGCGTGGTGTCGTGGACTCCGCGCTTCGAGGACATCGGCCCGGTGACCATCGACGACTCCGGCCCCCACGACTTCGTCGTACGCGTCGAGGACGGCCGAGGCGGCATCGACACCCGGTCCTGGACCCTCGACGTCACACGCCCGAACCGGGCGCCCGTCGCCCAGGACGACCTCATCTCGGCGACCGTCGGGGAGCCACGGGCGATCGATGCGTCGGAGCTGCTCGCCAACGACGGCGACCCCGACGACGACCCGATCGCCATCACCTCCTACCGCCAGCCCCAGACCGGGGTCGTCACCCAGACCGGGCCCCAGCAGCTGACCTACACCGCGAACCAGCCGACGTCCACCGACCTGCGTCGGGACATCGAGCTGACCCACGCCATCCCCGTGACGCTCACCTCCGACGCGATCACCAACGGGAGCTACCCGCTGAAGCACCTGCTCGACGGCTACGTCACGCAGACGTGGTTCACGACCAACAGCCCGACCCTCCCGATCACGCTCACCTTCGCCTTCGAGACCGACGTCACGGTGCGGCGTGTGGACCTGTACGGGTCGCGCTACTGGGGCGAGCAGGGCTACGACGTCAAGACCTTCGACGTGGTGGTGCGCGACGTCGACGAGACCGAGCTGTTCGCGACCGCCACGCCACTGCAGATGCCGCTCGAGGACCCGGCCGACGGCAGCGACGCCGGGACCGCCGACCCGGACGGGTCCTTCGACCTCGTGCCGCTCAACGGGGGCGAGCCCATCGAGGGCGCGCGATCGGTCGACGTCATCATCCAGACCGTGGGCGGCCGGAACTACCCGGGCGTGGCCGAGATCGACATCTGGGGCGACGCCGTCCCGGTCTCCGACGCCCCGCGCCTGGCGTGGGTGGACGAGGAGAACCGCATCTACTCGACCCCGTCGGTCGCCGACCTCGACCTCGACGGCACACCCGAGATCGTGGCCGCCCGGGGCGCGTCGTGGCTGCGGGTGTACGACGGTGCGACCGGCACACGCGAGTGGAGCATCCAGGACGCCGACGACGCGTCGCAGGCACCGGCCCTGGCCGACGTGGCCGACTGCGTCGACAGCGCCCCGTCCACGTGCGAGGACGACCACCTCGAGGTCGTGTACGTCGGGAGCGACACGTCGATGATCCGGGTCCGCGACGCCGCCGGCACGCTGGTCGGTGAGGTCGACACCCTCGAGAGCATGACCGAGGACCCACCCGTGCTCGCCGACGTCGACGGGGACGGCGACGTGGAGGTCATCGGGGGCAACTCCCGTGTCCAGGTCATCGACATCGACCGGGCCACCGGCGAGCTGAGCCTCCGCTACCGGACCGAGCCGACGGCCGCCTGCGGCAACAACTCCTACCGCACCTGCATCCCGGTCGTGGTCGACGTGGACGTCGACGGCGAGGTCGAGATCGTGGTGGGCCACTACGTGTTCGACGCCGCGACCGGCGCGATCGAGCAGATCGGGACCGGTCTCTCCGACGCCTTCGTCGGCGTGGCCAACTTCGACGACGACCCCGAGGGCGAGATCGTCCGCGTCGATGCCGGCCTGCTGCACATCGTCAACCACGACTTCACGACCGTGTGGGGCCCGATCCCGCTCGCGAGCCGGGACGACGAGACGGCCACCGGCGCCGGCGGG
>DMTU01000247.1:17076-21444 GCA_003476595.1 Acidimicrobiaceae bacterium
CGACGATCGGCGACTTCGACGGGGACGGACGCCCGGAGATCGGCATCGCCGGGGCGCGCGTCTACGCGGTCTACGACCCCGATCTGACGATCAGCGACCCACCGGCGGACGACGACGGCGTGCTGTGGAAGGCCCCGACGGTCGACGGCAGCTCGAACCGGACCGGGTCGACGATCTTCGACTTCGACGACGACGGCCGCCCCGAGGTCGTCTACGGCAGCGAGCAGAACCTGTGGATCTACGACGGTCCGACCGGTGAGGTCCGATGGCGTCGACCCATCTCGTCGGCGACCACCACCGAGGCGCCGGTCGTGGCCGACGTCGACGGGGACGGCCAGGCCGAGCTCGTGGTCAACGTGCCCGGAGCGCGCTCGGAGGACCGGACCCTCCACCCGGCCGGGCTCTCCGTGTACGAGGCCCCGGGGGACAACTGGGTCCGCGCGCGCGCGATCTGGAACCAGCACACCTACAACGTGACCAACGTCGGCGCCGACGGGTCGATCCCCCGGGTCCCGCAGGTCAACTGGCTGCAGGGCGGGCTCAACAACTTCCGCCAGCAGTCCTTCCCGCCCGACGACCCCTCGCGCCTGGACCAGTTCAGCTACACGATCGAGGATCCCGACGGCGCGCCCGCGTCCGCGACCGTGTACGTCGACGCCCGCCCTCCGCAGAACGACCCCGTCATCACCTGCCTGCCGCCGACGCGCGCCACCGTGGGGTCGACCTACCGTGGCCGGGTCTGCGCCGAGGACCCCGACGGCGACACGCTGACGTGGACCGGCGGGGCGCAGCTCGCGACGACCTCGTTCGTCGCCCCGGACAGCCTGCCATGGCTGGCCGGCCAGCCCGACGGGACCGCCATCGGGACCGACGGCTCCGCCCCGGACCAGTCGCCCGTCCTCGTGGCCGACGACACCTTCTTCGCCCCGGGCGAGGTCCTGACGTTCCGCGCCACCGGCACCGCCGGCGCGGATGTCTCCACCGACGGCCCCGAGGGCTACTCCGGCGAGACCACCTACGCGGCGCGCCTCGGCCTGTCGGGTCTGCGGGCGAAGTACGCGAGTGTCGTCGGGGTCTTCCTCACCGACGACATGCCCGATCCGGGCGCGACCCCACCCGACCTGGACTTCTCGCCGGCCGGCCTCGGCCCCGACCGGACCACCCTGAGCCCGCAGCTGCAGCAGCCGTTCTTCATCGGCGACGGGCGGACCACCGGCGGGGTGGTGCAGGAGTTCGTGGTCCCTGACGGGGCGACGCGGCTGTTCGTCGGCGTCATGGACGACGACCGATGGGCGTCCAACCCGGGCGATGGCTTCGAGGTCACGGTCGTGTCGCAACGGTCGGCCGGCCTCGCGCTCGACCCGTCCTCGGGCGTGGTCACATGGACCCCGCCCGCGGTCGGCGAGTACCGGCTCGAAGGTGCGGTCACCGACGACAGCGACCAGGCCCGCAGCACTGAGTTCTCTCGCACCATCGAGGTGCAGGCCCCAGTGGCGGTCCCGGACCTGATCGGACCGCCCCGACTCGACGAGGCGGACGCCCGCGCGGCGATCCTCGCGGCCGACCTGGCCGTCGGCGCCGTGGCCGAGGTGTTCTCGGTCGACGTGCCCGCCGGCGAGGTCGTCGAGCAGTTCCCTCCGGCCGGATCCACGGCCCCGGTCGACGCCCGCGTGACCCTCACCCTGTCGAAGGGGCCCTCGCCCGCCGACAGCGACGCCGACGGTGACGGGTTCACCCCCAACCAGGGCGACTGCGACGACACCGACGACAACATCCACCCCGACGCGGAGGAGGTTGACAACGACGGCGTCGACAGCGACTGCGACGGCGAGGACGGCGGGCTGCCCGTCAGCCAGGTCGGCATCACCGGCGCCGACAGTGACCTCGTGATCGGCCGGACGCGCTCGTTCACCGCGCAGGCCCTGCTGACCGACGGGCGCGTGGTCGACATCACCGACCTGGCCACCTTCGCCACCACCGACGAGGCCATCGCCACCATCGACGGCAGGACCGTCACCGCGGTCGCGCCCGGGGGCTTCGGCGTCACCGCCAGCTTCTCCGGCCTGACCGCGCAGAAGGACCTCACGGCGATCGTCGGCATCGCCGCCGACGAGACGCCCCCCACGGCCGAGATCGACACGCCCGCCGCCGGTGACGAAGTGTCCGCCCAGGTCGAGGTCATCGGCACGGCCGCCGACGACAACCTCACGGGCTGGTCGCTCCTGGCGATCGACGAGGACGGCGCCACCCTGACCGAGGTCGCGGCCGGGACCACAGCTGTGACCGACGGCGTCCTCGGCACCTTCGCTGCCACCGCAGTGCCCTCGGGGACGGTCACGCTGCGCCTGGATGTCGAGGACGCCGGCGGCAACGTCAGCCGCGTCGATGTGCCGGTGATCGTGCTCGAAGGACCGCAGCCCGGGGCGTTCTCTTTGTCCTTCACCGACGTCGCCGTGCCCATGTCGGGCATCCCGCTGGCCGTGGTGCGCACCTACGACTCGCGGGACCGGTCGGTCGGCGACTTCGGGGCGGCCTGGAGCCTGGACATCACGGGGCTGGACCTGCGGGTCGGCCGCGACCAGGGAGTCGGCTGGGAGCTGGTCACGGGTCGCTTCGCGTCCACGTCGCTGCAGCCGACGGCCGACCACACCGTCACCGTGACGCTGCCGGGCGGCGACCAGGAAGTCTTCGACCTGGTTCCGTCGCCGCGCACCTCGAGCTTCGTGCCGCTGTCGTTCACCCAGGCGGCCTACCAGCCCCGGCGCGGGACCACCGGCACGCTGGTGCCCACCGGCAACCGCAACCTGCTGGTGCTGCCGGGCTCATCGGGCGTCGAGCTGGTCGACGACATGACGCTGGACGCCTACGACCCGCCCGGCTTCGTCTACACGCGCCAGGACGGCACGGCCTTCACCGTCGACGCCTCCGGCGAGGTCTCCCGGATCGTCGATCCCAACGGCAACGTCATCACCGTCGACGAGGACGGGATCACCCACTCCGGCGGGCGATCGGTGGCCTTCGAGCGGGATGCGCTGGGCAGGATCACCTCCGTGACCGACCCCGATGGCCACGCCCAGACGTACCGCTACAGCGCGGCCGGTGATCTGGTCGCCCACACCGACCGCGAGGGCAACACCACGACCTTCGCCTATGACGCGGGCCACTACCTGGTCCGGGTGGTCGATCCCCTGGGCCGGCCGCTCGCCCGGATGGAGTACGACGACCAAGGACGCCTGGTCGCGACCACGGACGCCGAGGGTCGCCGGATCGAGGTCACCCACGACGTCGGGGCGAGCACCGAGCAGGTCCGCAACCCCGACGGCTCGCAGACGATCGTGCAGTACGACGCGGACGGGAACGTCGTCCTCGAGATCGACGAGCTCGGGCGACGGACCGAACGGAGCTTCGACGACGACGGGAACCTGCTCACCGAGGAGGACGGCGAGGGGCGGGTCACGACGTTCACCTGGGACGAGGACGGCAACGAGACCTCCCGCACCGACGGGCTCGGCAACACCACCGCCTACACCTACGACGCCGCCGGCCGGGTCGTGCGCGTCGAGACCGAGGACGGTGACGTCACCACGTTCGCCCACGACGCCGCCGGCAACCTGCTCAGCCGCACCGCCCCGGACGGGTCGACCACGAGGTGGTCCTACGACGACGCGGGGAACGTGGTCACCACGACCGACGCCCTCGGGAACACGACGACCGTCGAGACCGACGCCACGGGCAACCCGACCCGGGTGGTCGACGCCGTCGGCCGCACCGTGGAGGCCGACTGGACCTCCGGCGGCACCATGACCTCGGTGGAGCTGACGGACGGCACCACCACCCTGACCAGCGCCTTCGACCGCAACCGCAACGGCGACCTGCTGACGGTCACCGACGCGACGGGCGCAGTGGCCACGCAGACGGTCGACGCGAACGGGCAGTCGCTGACCCAAACCGACCCCGAGGGCCGAACCTACGCCTTCCAGTACGGCGTGGACGGCCGACGCACCGGTACGACCCTGCCCGACGGCACCCAGCTCGACACGTCACACGACCTGCGCGGCCGCGTCGACGCCGTCGAGACCCTGCAGGGTGCGACCCAGGTCCTCGACCACGATGCGTCCGGCCTCGTGACCTCGTTCACCCATCCTGCGGGGACGCCGGGCGACCTCGGCGACGATCCGGTGACGGCGCTGGCCTACGACGACTCGGGTCGCCCGCGGCAGATGACGCCGCCGGGGGGCGGGACCCGCACGCTGGCCTACGACGCCGCGGGTCGCGTGGTCGGCGTGCAGGGGCCCGTCGGCGGGGCCGCCACACAGACCCTCGACGCCCAGGGTCGCGTCGTCGCCGAGACCGACCCGGCCGGCCGCA
>DMTU01000247.1:21549-23224 GCA_003476595.1 Acidimicrobiaceae bacterium
CCCGGCCGGCCGCACGACCACCTACGCACTCGACGAGCTCGGACGGGTGGCGTCGACCACCCACCCGGGGGGTGCGGTGACCTCGGCGACCTGGGACGCCCTCGGACGCATGACCACCTCGACGGACGAGATCGGACGGACCACCACGTACACCTACGACGCGGCGGGTCGTCTGGCGAGCGTCGAAGACCCGGCGGGCGCGGTGACCACCTACCGGTGGAACGCCCTGGATCGCGTGACGGCCACCATCGACGCCCTCGGTCGCACCACCCGCTACGACTGGGACGGCGTCGGGCGGCTGGCCCGGCTGGTCCGCCCCGACGGTGCCACCACCACCTTCGACCGCGACCGGTCCGGGCTCGTCACCCGCATCGAGGACCCCAACGGCAGCGTGGTCACCCTCGCCTACGACGAGCTCCGCCGGGTGGTCCGCCAGACCTGGGACGACGGGTCGCAGACCACCTACACCTACGACGACGCCGACGTCGTGCCGGCCACCATCACCGACGCACGCGGGACCACCACCCTGACGACCGACGAACAGGGTCGGATCACCAGCCGGACCGAGCCGGACGGCACGGTCGTCGCCTGGGAGTACGACGCGGACGGCCGCATCGTCGCCCTGACCACGCCGTGGAGCAGGACCGAGCGCACGTACGACGCCGCCGGCCGCCTGGTCGAGGTCGCCGACCCCGTCGGAACCACCACGCACACCTACGACGCAGTCGGCAACCTGCTCACCACGACCCTGCCGAACGGCGTCGTCGAGACCCGGACGTACGACGCGCGCGATCGCATCCTGACGATCCGGGCCGAGGGCCCCGGTGGCGTCGTCACCGACCTCACCCACACCTGGACCGCAGCCGGCCAGCTGGCCACCGTCGTGGATGCCGTCGAGGGCACGACCTCGACGTACACCTACGACGGGGTCGGGCGGCTCGCCGGCGAGACGGTCACCGGAGGTGGCGCGGACCGCGCGGTCACCCACACCTACGACGTCGTGGGCAACCGGACGCGGACCGAGGACTCCGTGGCCGGGACGACCACGTTCGAGTACGACTCGGCCGACCAGCTCGTCCGCACCGAGACCGGCGCCGAGGTGACGACGTTCACCTACGACGCCGCGGGCAACCAGCTCGTCGCGGCGACCGGGACCACCCAGCGGCTGCTGGGCTGGGACGCAACCGGGCGCCTGACGTCTGCGGTGGCGAGCGACGCCGGCGCGACCAGCACCACGGTCCGGTACGGCTACGACGCCGACGGCCTGCTGGTCTCCCGGACGGGTGCCGACGGCGAGGTCCGCTTCCTGCAGTCGCTCGCGGAGCCGGTCAGCCACGTCCTGGCCCGCTACCGCCCCGACGGGTCGCTGGTCGACCGGTCGGTGCTCGGAGCGGGACGGCTCGCGGTCACCGACGGGTCGGTCCCGACGTTCCTGCACGGCGACCACCTCGCGACGGTGCTCGCGACGACCGACGACACCGGTGCCGTGACGGCACGCGAGGACCGCGGCCCGTGGGGTGGGCTCCGCAGCGACGGGGAGGTCGGCAGCTTCGGCTTCACCGGCGAGTACACCGATCCCGTGACGGGACTGGTGAGCCTGCGAGCCCGCTGGCTCGACCCAGGCGTCGGGCGGTTCCTCTCGCCCGACCCGTTCCTCGGCGTGGCCGCCGACCCC
>DMTU01000247.1:23353-25132 GCA_003476595.1 Acidimicrobiaceae bacterium
CGTTCCTCGGCGTGGCCGTCGACCCCATGACGCTGCACGACTACCTGTACGCCTACGGGGATCCGGTCAACCACGCCGACCCGACGGGCCTGGATCCGTCGCTCACCGAGGTCATGACCGCGCTGACCATCATCGGCACCCTCGGAGCGGTGTTCATGGCGGGGATCGGGACCTTCGCAGGTCGCCTCGGCGTCGTCGAGTGGGGTGGACCGACCTACGACCTGACCGTTCCCGTCGTCGGCGCGTTCTCGATCGGTGGCCGCATCTCCGACTTCGTCGCGGAGAACAACGGCCACCACACCGATGCGCTCTACGCCTCGATCTACGTGGGCCCGAGCGTCTCGGCCAACCCGCTCAACAAGGAGGTGGCAGGCGGACTCGGCGGCCGCTACGGGGCCCTGGCCAAGTTCCTCGGCGGGATCGGGTTCTCGCAGGGGAGCGCGGCGGTCCTGGCCCCCGCGATCGCCGCCGGCACCAACGGCCTCGACTCGCTCGTGCTGATCCCCACATACGCCACGGCTGGGGTGTCGGGGTCCGGCGGGCTGATCTCGGCGATCGACGGGATGATCAGCACGGGAGGCGCGGACTCCCGCAACACGATCGGGTTCAACGTGCTCCTGATGGGTCTGGGGTCGGGTGGGGCCTTCCCCGGCGGGTCCGGTTCGTTCGGCGTCGCGAGTTCCACCGACGTCGGGGCGAGCAGCGTGCTGCCCGATGTCGGCGCCTCGTGGGTCGCAGGCGTCACCATGGACTTCACCCCACGTGACTGGATCAACCGGCCCGGCCGGCCGTGACGAACCCCCGTCCTCGTCATCGCGCTGGCATCCCATCCGGATCCCTCAGGTCGCCCCACCTAACCTGCCGACCATGGCCAAGGCACCCGTGCTCACCCCCCAGGCGGAGGACTTCCCCCGCTGGTACCAGGACGTCCTCAACAAGGCCGAGCTGGCCGACAACGGGCCGGTGCGGGGCACGATGGTCATCCGCCCCTACGGCTACGGCCTGTGGGAGCGCATGCAGGCCGAGATGGACCTGCGCATCAAGGCCTGCGGGGCCGAGAACGCCTACTTCCCCCTCTTCATCCCCGAGAGCTACCTCAAGCGGGAGGCCGACCACGTCGAGGGCTTCAGCCCCGAGCTGGCCGTCGTCACCCACGGCGGCGGCAAGGAGCTCGAGGAGCCCATCGTCGTGCGGCCCACGTCGGAGACGGTCATCGGCGAGTACATGGGCAAGTGGATCCAGAGCTACCGCGACCTGCCCCTGCTGCTGAACGCCTGGGGCAACGTGGTGCGCTGGGAGCTGCGCCCCCGCCTGTTCCTGCGCACCACCGAGTTCCTCTGGCAGGAGGGCCACACCGCCCACGCCACCCGTGAGGACGCCGCCGCCTACGCCGCCCGCATCCTCGAGGACGCCTACCGGGCCTTCATGGTCGACATCCTCGCCATGCCCGTGCTGGTGGGCATCAAGCCCAGCTACGACCGCTTCGCCGGGGCCATCAACACCCTGGCCTGCGAGGGGATGATGCGCGACGGCAAGGCGCTGCAGATGGGCACCAGCCACGAGCTGGGCCAGAACTTCGCCAAGGCCTTCGACATCCAGTACCTCGACGCCGACAGCACCCAGCAGCTGTGCTGGACCACGTCGTGGGGCAGCTCCACCCGCATGGTCGGCGGCCTCATCATGTGCCACGGCGACGACCGCGGCCTGCGGGTCCCGCCCCGCCTCGCCCACATCCAGGTCGTGGTGCTCGTCATCCGCGACGAGGACGGCGCCGGCGGC
>DMTU01000247.1:25266-25652 GCA_003476595.1 Acidimicrobiaceae bacterium
CGACGAGGACGGCGCCGGCGGCGTCGCCGAGGGCATCCACGACGAGCTCGTGCGCGCCGGCGTGCGCTCCCGCCTCGACGACCGGGTCGAGACCGCCTTCGGGCGGCGCTCCACCGACTGGGAGCTCAAGGGCGTGCCGATCCGCCTCGAGATCGGGCCTCGCGACGTCGCCGACGGCCAGGCCGTGCTGGTGCGCCGCGACACGGGGGAGAAGACGCCCGTGCCCCTCACCGAGATCGCCACCACCGTGCCGCGCCTGCTGGAGCAGATCCAGGCCGACCTGCTCGCCGAGGCCACGACGATGCGCGACGAGCGCACGACCGACGTCGACTCGGTCGAGGGCGTGCTCGAGGCGGCAGCCACGGGCTTCGCCCGGGGGCCGTGGT
>DMTU01000008.1:0-983 GCA_003476595.1 Acidimicrobiaceae bacterium
CACCATCGGCGGCGACGACCCGGCCCGCGCCGGCTCGTGCGAACCCGTCCGTCGGGTGCATCCCCTCGGGCAAGCTGCTCACCGGGCCCGGTGCGGCGTCGACGTACAGCGTCCCACCGGCCGAGAGCCAGCCGAGGATGGCATCGACGTGGTCGTCGGGAAGTGCATCCAGGTCCTGTTCCGACACCGCCACCGCATCGAGGGCAGCCAGGGCGAGCGGGCCGAGGTCGAGCAGACCGGGCGCGAGCGCGGCGAAGGTCAGCTCCTGATCCAGGATCCTGGTTCGCACGTCACGGGGAGGCTCGACGGCGAAGGGCGAGCCCTCGACGACCCCGATCAGCAGGGCGTTCCGATCCCAGCGCACGCCCGCCGACTCGTTGCCGGAACCGCGTCCCTCCACGTCCACCGCGGCCGTGATCGGTGTGTTGTCCTGCAGCGGTGCATCGAGCAGCGCCCAGTGCTCCTCGGTGCCTCCACCCGTCACCTCGAAGTCGATGACCTCGATCGGGCCCATCTGGGTGGACAGCGACAGCTGACCCGCAGCGAGGGACTCGGAGGAGAGCCCGGCCCGCACTGGGACGGGACGTCCGGGTACGAACAAGCCCTCGAAGCCGGCGCTGAGCTCGACCTCCACGGGCAGTGCGTCCTGCTGTGCACTCGCCGGCGCGGCCATCAGCGCGAACGCCGCGCAGAGGAGGACGAGCAGCCGACGCATGCTCTTCAGACGTCGCTGACGCCGATTCGGTTCCACCAGATCCCACCGCTTTCGTCGCCCGCCAGCAGCGGACGTCGCCGCCCGCCGCCGCCACTGTACGCAGCGCGCTTGCGCCGCGAGTCCGTCTTCGCGGCGGGTGGACCGGTGAGACATCTCACCGTCGCTCCTCGCTCGACGGGGGCACCAGGCCGGGAGGATCGAGGAGCACGACCATCAGGCAGACCAGCCCAGCCGCCGCTGTCAACCCAACCGCTGCGGCTGGCCCGCC
>DMTU01000008.1:1078-5687 GCA_003476595.1 Acidimicrobiaceae bacterium
CCCGCCACCGGGACCGAACCCGGCGACGGCAAGCAGAGCCAGACCGACAGCCCACGTGCCTCGAGCAAGCAGCATTGCCGCGACGACGGAAGCCGCCGAGGCGGCTGCGCCGGTGAGCAGCACCAAGGGTTGCTGCTCACCGGACACCGCTCCCGCCACCGAGAACCAGATGATGATCGCCGTCCATCCCGACGGCACCGCACTGCACACGAGCTGTACGGGTGCCGCTCGGGAGGAGGTCATCGTGCGTCCTTGCCGTTGGCGCGCCGTCCGTTACACGTAACGCGGCGGTGACTGCAGGCAAGTGTGGGTGATGACACCCGCACCAGAAGGGCCACGCCGTGTCAGCCGCTCAGGCCTGTGAAGCCGGGCCGCTGGTCGATGCGTACCCTGCCGACGGTGGGTGGGCGGATGGCGAGACAAGCGTGACGACTCGCCGCGAACCGCGTCGTCGCAACCCTCGCCGCGGCACACCCGTCGGCGACTGCGACGGTCTCCTTGTGCGGTCCCGAACCGATCCGGAGCGCTTCGGCGACTTCTTCGACGGTCACTACGACGAGGTGCTGACGTACTTCGCCGTGCGCGTCCGCAGCCCCGAGACAGCTGCGGATCTGTGCGCAGAGACGTTCGCTGCGGTGCTGGCCGGGGTCGCGCGCTTCGACCCGGAGCAGGGAAGCGAGTCGCAGTGGCTCTACGGCATCGCCCGAAACCTGCTCTACCGCTACTGGCGTGACCTCCGGGTGCAGAGCAACGCTCGAGACGACCTCGGCATCGCATCGAGCGAGCTCGACGACGACACTGCGGCCATGATCGCTCGCGTCGACGCAGAGGCTCAGCGCTCGGCGTTGGCGATCGCTCTCGACCAGCTCCCGCCGAGCCTGCGAGATGCGGTGGAGATGCGGCTGCTCTCCGAGCTCGAGTACAGCGAGATCGCTCAGGTACTCGGATGCCGTCCCGGAGCGGCCCGGGTCCGTGTCCACCGGGGACTCCGCAGGCTCCGCAGCGTGATGGACGGGGACAGCAATGGCTGACCACCGCAGCCACCTCCGCAACGAGCTCGTCCGCGCCGCACGACACCGGCAGGAACCAGCGACCTCGGACCGCTTCGCCCTCCGTCGTTTCGCCCCGATCCTCGCTGTTGCCGCGTTGCTGGTCGTCGCCGCCGTCGGCTCACTGCTCCGCTCCGATCCGGTCGGGGCAGAGGTGTTCCGCATCGAGACGCTGAGCGACGGGACGGTCGTGATCGACGTGATCAGCGCCATCAAGGACCCAGAACGAGCTGCTGCTGAGCTCGATGCTGCTGGGTTCGCCGTGAGCCTCGAAGCGGTTCCCACCCCGGAATCGCTCGTCGGTCGGATCGTGGCTGCCGCCGCCGAGCCCGCGCCTGGGAACCAGGACCCGAACCTCTCGACCGAGATCGATGATCAACGAGTCGTCCAGCTCCGAGCTGAGCCCGGGACGCTCGGCACCGTGACGATCTTCTACGGCCGCCCGGCCGGCGCAGGCGAGCTCTACGTCGCCAACGACACCGTTCCCGGCTGCGCCGAGCTCGCAGGCCGACAGGTCACCGACGAGATCCGCCAGCGGATCATCGACGACTACGGGCCCCGGATCCGGTGGAAGGACCTCGGACCCCCGCTCCGCGAGATCACTGCCGAACAGATCGACGACGAGGCCGTCGTCGTCCAGATCATCGGTCTGTCGTCGGAGGCCGCGCTGGTGACCGTCGGGGAAACCGCTGAGGTCCAGGACTCCATGACGTGCTGAGAAGAACTCGTCGCTGCGAGGTCTGTGTCCGCTGCAACATCTCGCGCCGCTCGTGCATCGTTGAGAGTGATGATGGGTGAGCAGACTCCGTTGACCACCTCGCCGGGAGGTGGGGCGTTCGACGAGCTGTTCACCCGTGAGCACCAACCGATGGTCCGGCTGGCGACCCTGCTGGTCGGGTCGAGCCACCTCGCCGAGGAAGTCGTCCAGGACGCGTTCGCCTCCGTCGACGCTCGATGGAAGGAGATCGACCGCCCCGGCGCATACCTGCGGACGGCTGTGGTCAACGGTTGCCGGGCCGTGCTGCGGCGCCGGGAGCTCGAGCAGCGCACGCAGGAGCTCCACGTGGCCGAGCAGGACGATCACATCCCAACTCGGCTTCTCGAACTGCGTGATGCGCTGGATTGTCTGTCGGAGCGGCAGCGGGCGGTGATCGTGCTGCGCTTCTTCGTCGATCTGCCCGATGCCGAGATCGCATCGACGCTGGGTTGTCGTCCCTCGACCGTCCGGTCATTGGCGCGTCGAGCGCTGCACGCACTGCGAGAGGAGCTCCGATGAGTGATGTCGAGGACCGCCTGCGACGGGATCTCTCCGCCCTCGCCGACGCACTCACCAACACGACCGCGAACCCAGGTGACGGAGGCGAACGGTCGATGGACGAGATGTCGTATGACCTTCCCTCGACTGGCCGCAGCCGGCGTGGGCTCGGGGCGTTTGCGGTCGCCGCGTGCGCTGCCGCAGCACTGCTCGCCGCCGTCCTGATCACCCGCGATGACCCGGGCCCCACCGCGGTCGACGCGGTGGACCGCTCGCTTGCGCCGGGCGGCGCCGGGACGTGGGACGTGATGCCGGACGCGCCGATCGCGGCGCCCGCCTACCCGGCGTCGATCTGGACCGGTACGGAAGCGGTGTTCTGGGCCGGGTCGAGCCTCGACCGGGGTTTCGCCTACTCCGACGCTGCCGCCTTCGACCCCGTGGAAGAGACGTGGCGGTCGGCGTCGGCGCCCGGCTGGGGACATCCCGGTCTGGTCAGTGTGGAGGTCGACGGACTCCTGTTCGCCACGGCCAAGGGGTCGATCGGACGTCTCGACGTCGACACCGGCGAGTGGATCGAGCTCCCTGCGTTCGATCAGCTCGAGATCCGCTCGATCGCTCCTGGTGACGGGGGAATCTGGGCGCTGGGCCCCCGCCCGGAGGAGCCGACACGCCTCGGCATCGCCTTCTACGACGCCGGCACCGAGCGCTGGGACGACGGCGGCGACCTCGGCCCCGATGCCGCCGACCCCGCTCTCGAGGCCCTGACGAACCTGGCCCAACCGGTGCTCTGGACCGGCAACGCCGTCGTCGTCTGGGCCCAACCGCGGGCCTTCGCCTACGACACCACCGAGGGACGGTGGGCGCCGCTGCCGCCCCTGCCCGAGCTGGACGGCGACGTCGTCGCCACCCGGGCAGTGGCCGACGGTTCCGGTCTCGTCGTCCTGGTCGAGTCGATCCGCAACGGTGACCACGTCGTCACTGCGCTGCGCTGGGACGGCGCCGACCGGTGGAGCTCATCGGACGACGTCGAGCTGCCCGTCGAAGACCTCGACCGGACCACGGTGGGGATTGCCGGCGAGTGGATCATGCTGCTCCCGCCGGAGGGTCCGCCGGTCTCGCTCCATCCGGCCAGCGGGACCTCGCACGTGCACGCAGACGCACCCATTCAGGGCATCGAGGGCCCGGGCACGGTCTGGACCGGCACGGAGCTTGTTGTCTGGGGCGGTGTGTTCGCCGAGGGCAACGACCTCCCGGCCGGTGCCGGGATGATCTGGACCGCTCCCGAAGCCGCCACCGAGGCCAGCACCGACACCACGATGCCGGAAAGCTCCGCTGCGCCGACACTGTCGTCTTGGACCGGTCCCGGGGTCGCCGAGCTGCCGCCATCGGGCATCGCGATCGCCGACGACGGCGAGCTCGTCCTGCACGACTTCGAGGGCAACGAGCTCGCCCGTGCGACCGGATCGGTGGTCTCGCAGCTGCAGAGCAGCAACGACCGCATGCTGGCCGCAGTCCGCCCAGGTGAGACGGTCGACGCCGTCGCAGCGGACCGGTCCGACGTCCCGAGCGGGTGCGAGTCCGCATCGACCTCTGGTGGCGTCCGGGTTGCGCTGTGCGAGGGGGAACCCCAGCAACCCCAACGAATCGAGCGCGTCTCACCGACCGGCGATCGCCAGGTGCTCGCCGAGGCGCCCGATGGCAGCAACGGCCTGGGTCACTGGCGCTCCGCCGCGCCGTCGCCTGACGGCCGCTGGATCCTCGCCACCTGGTCCGGCGAGTGCGAATCCCTCACTACGTTCCTCGTACCCGCCGACGAGGACGACCCCGCGGTCACGATCGACGGCCAGGCCGGGCTCGAAGGGGCCACGGAGTCGGCCGGCATCGGCTGGGCACCAGACGGCAGCGCGGTCGTGCAGCTGGGCACCGGCGTGTGCGGCGCGGCCGCGAACGAGCCCGGTGTGCACCTCCTGAACCCTGCCACCCGCGAGAGCCGGCTCGTGGTCAGCCAGCCGGAGCCGGGGCCGACCGTGCATCTGTGGCAGGTCCGCGTCGGCGGCAACGACGGTGAGTGGCTCTTCTCATCCGTCCTCCGGCAGATGGGGCTGGAGGGCTGCTGCGGCGAGCCTTCACACGGGGGCAGCGGCGTGACCTCCGGTGCACGATGGCAAGACCTCGACATCCCCGTCAGCGCAACCCCACCTGGCACGACGAACACGGTGCCGTTCAACGACCTGGTGCTGTCCTCGGAGCCGATCGAGCTCGACGGCGCCCCGGCCATCGCCGGCGAAGCCGACCTCGGGCCCTT
>DMTU01000008.1:5799-7143 GCA_003476595.1 Acidimicrobiaceae bacterium
GCCGACCTCGGGCCCTTCGTCGCCTACACCTGCGGCGACCGAATCTGGACCTTCGGCGGTGCCGGAGCCGGCGATCGCGCCACCTCCGAAATCGTGCGCAGCCTCGCCGCCACCGTCCTGTCCCACTTGGGCTGCACCGTCGGCGAGCGCCCACTCGCCCCGGGTCACGGCATCGGTGGACCTTGACGCTGACGGTTGCAGGCTCGTCGGGCGCGTGGCTTCATGCCGCGCTGCGCTGACGCACGAGCAGCTCGAAGGCCGGCCCCAGCGGGCCGGCCTTCATCGTTCACGCTGCTCGGCGGCAGTCCACGGCAGCGACGAGCACCGTCAGGACCTCGCGCACGACCCCGAGCGCAGTGCGGCTCGTGGCGCACAGCAGGGCGGCCTCGGCCGACGCATCCCGCAAGGATTCCAGAGCCTGGGTGCAGGACAGGGCCTCGAGCAGTGAGCGGTTCGCCTCGTCGGCGAGTGCGGCGGCTGCCTCGATGTCGGTGTCGTCGAGGTAGTCGAGCTCGTCAACGAACGGGCACCGGTTGAGGGTGGACCGGATCCGTCGCACGGCTTCGTCCAGACGGAACCGGAGCTCTCGTTCCTCAGCGGTCATGGGGGTGGGCATGAGCCCTCCTTCTCGGTTGGTGAGCGCCGGCGGGTGCCGGCCCGGTCACCTCTGGGCGCGCGACCACCGAAGGAAAGGGTTGGTCGCGGGATTGCCGCGCGCGTCGGACGCGTTGGGGCGCCCTTGCCGCCAACCAACGGAGGATGACCATGTCCAAGACCGCTGCGATGCAGCCGTGGGATGAGGCGCCGATGCGCCGAGATCTGGTGCGGTTGCTCAAGCGCCTGCCAAGGGAACGGCTGGACCGCCTGACCGACCTCCCGTCGTCGACGCCTGGCCTGTACGTCCAGTGGACGGTCTCCCCTGTGGTCGAGCCGGTCCTGGGTCGACTCGTGGCCACTGGGCGGTACCCGGCGAACATCGGGGTGGCCGCAGGTCGCGGCGGTCTCCGCGAGCGGATCGGCCGATACCGCCAGAGCATTCGCGGTACCAGCCTCCGCGAGCAGGACATCTGGTGCGCCACGATGCCCTGCAGCTCGGCTGCATCAGCTCTCTTTGCAGAGAGCGTCGGTCTCCAGGAGGTCCCCGTACCGCTCGCCGGGAGCGGATTCGGGGCGAAGCCACCAGGCTCCAACCGTCGCGAGCAGAGTCCCTTCGATGCCCTGTTCCCCGGCCGCCGATGGGCCGCACAGGCGGACCTCCTCGCTCAGGCGAAGGCTCGGCTCAAGGTGTTGACGTGGATGATCAACCTCGCTCCCAGCGGGCCTCGCTGGCCGGCCCTGCCGATG
>DMTU01000008.1:7265-19250 GCA_003476595.1 Acidimicrobiaceae bacterium
CCCTGCCGATGGCGGAGGACGGTCCGCTCGCCACCGTCACGCCGCTCGCCGAGCGAAGGCGAGGGGCATGACGTCGGCCGCCGGCCCGGTCTGCGGTTCGTCACGCAAGCTCGAGCGGTCGATGCGGGTAAACAGCACCGCCGTGTACGGGGCTGGGAAGCCGATCCGGCGCCAGTAGGCGTGGGCGCAATCGGTGCGGGGGACCGGGGCGCGGCCGCAGGGGCACAGCACGCCGAACCCGCTTTGGGCGACCTCCGGGAGTAGCACTACCTGGTCGGCCGCGTGAGCCTGTTCCGGGCGGCAGTGCGTGCAGGCGATTGCCCGCAGCCGTGTCGGGTCGCCCGGCTGGAGCTCCAGGAAGCGAGGCCGGGTGAAGCCGTTGCGGTCGTAGGGGTGGGCGAGTTCTCGGACGGCCTTCGCGCTCCACCCTGAAGCGACCGCGAGATCGTCGATTAGCGCCCCGGCTAGCCCTGTCGCCGCGACGGCATCGACGATCCGCTGGATGGTGACGGTGTCGTCGGGAACAGCAGCGAATCCCCAGCGCAACCCAGGGTCGGTGTAGGTGGCGATGAGAAGATCTCGAAGCGGCCGGGGCCAGGAGGCGGCGAGCGTGGAGCCGCGCCCGGTCATGTGGGCAAAGAGAAGCTGGCGGGTGGGGAGCACCGGGTGATCGACGAGGGCACAGGTCGCACCGCGGCTTTCGAGGCCGTGCGCCTTGAGCCAAGGCATGAGGTGCTTGCTGAGCAATGCGCAGCGGCTCGTGGCCACGCCCGAGGTGGCGGCGATGTCGTCGAGAGATCGGTCTTCGACGAGGACCTGCTCGGCGAGCACGGCGCCGCTGGTGGTACTGCGTCCGCCGGCGGCCGAACGGACGTTGTCGATCACACCGGCCAGGCCGGCAACAGCGGTGCCGCCATTGAGGAGCGGGAGCGACAACTGGGCGGTCCATCGCAGTGCATCGGAAGCGACGTCCATGCGCCAGCCGGTCACGTGCGCGGAGACCAGTGTGGCGAGCTGCGCCGGGGCGACACCGTTGGCGGCTTGGGCTCGCCGGAGCCCAGCCACAAGGTAGGCAGCGATGTTGACCGATGCTTCGGCCGAGTCATCGGCGGGAGGCTGGATCTGTTCCTGTCGGGCGGCGGTGAGAGCGCCCTCCAGCTCTGAGCGTTCTTGGACCAGCTGCTCAGCGTCGGCGAGAAGCTCCTCCGCCCGCGATTCGGCCTTCGTCGCCCCGTCCTCATCACCGTGCCTGAGGCGGCGGCCGGCGAGGAGCTCTTGGCCTTCAGCATCGCTCCGGCGCTCTCTTTCGGCCCCGACGTTCGCTTGCAGCTGTGCTTCGAGATCGGCGATGCGGCGCTCGTGCCGTGCCCGTGCCTCATCGGCAGCGGACCGCTCCTGCTGCAGAACCACCGGCGCCAGCGACGCGGGATCCAAGGCGTCCAGCACCGTGCGCTCGATGGCAGCGGCGAGGGAACCGCACAGATCGGTCAGCGGGAACGTCGCCTCGGCATGGATCTTCGGGTTGGCTCGCTCGACCGACCAGCCGCGACGGTCTCCTCGAGCCTTCTCGGTGTTGGAGAAGATGACGCAGGTGTTGCGCCCCGAGTTGTGCTGACGGGGCTGGACGCTATGGACCCGTCCTTTGACGGTCCACTCGCTGGGCGTCACCGCCCGCTTGGTTGGACGCCGGTGGGCGGCCCCGCCTGTCGGCCGAGAAACGCCGATCTCCGCGAGTAGACGTTCCTCGCACTTGACCAGCTCATCGGCGACACCCCACCCGATGAGGGGCTCGTTCGTCTCCGAGTCGATCGGCCAGGGCCAGGTCACCTGCACGTCGAAGTAGCCGTACTCGTCCTCGTCGGCCCGGTATGTCGGGGTGAGTCCAGCAACGGTGATCCCTCGACCGCGAATCTCGTTGTCGACGTGAGTGCGGAAGGTGCCGGTGCGCCACAGACGAACCTTCTGCAGGTACACGTCGGGCTGACCGATCGGCGAGACGCTGGAGTTGACGAAGAAGGACTTGGCCGCGTCGGCCAGGGCGTGGAAATCGCCGACAGCAGCGAGCTCGGCGAGAGTGGGCAGGTCCTTCTGCTTCTGGCCCCGCCGCTCGAGTCCGAGCTCCGCCATGCGCCGACCGATGTCGACGTAGGCCGCCCCCTTGGCGTGGAGTCGAACCAGCTCCTGCATGATGGGCGCGAAGTCCGATTGCGCTTCGGGGACGTAACCCTTGCCTTCTTCCTGGATCCGTTCGCCCTCTTCGTTTCGGGCATGGGCGTAGCCATGCGGGAGCTGGCGCTCGGAGCGTGGAGCGCCGCCCTTGACCAGCTTCAGGAGCCGCTTGCCCGACAGCTTGCGGCGCCGAGCGTTGTCGTCCAGAGCACCGAAGCCGAGCAGCTGCTTGAGCATCTGCTGCTGGTGGGGATCCTGTGGATCCCACTGCTGGCCGACGCCGAACTGAACCTTGGTGCCCCGACCGATGCAGGTGTCGGCGAGCATGCCCGAGGACAGGTCGTCTCGGGTGGCGCGAGTTGTGTCTTCGTCGAAGCGGAGCAGATCCGGGCTGTAGTGGCGCACCAGCTGGCTGAGCAGCACGGTGTAGGCGTTCTCGTCCGGCCCGTCGGGCCGACGGATCGCCCGCTTGACCGCCGAGGTGGTGGCCCGCACGAACAAGGTCGTGCCGATCAACACGACCGCGGCGACGACGTCGTTGTGCCGGCAGTGCGGGTGCACGTCACGCCCCCGAATCCAGACGGACCCGAACGTCGCGAGCCCTGCACCCCATGCCGCCGCAGCCACTGCGGTCGCCAGTCGATCGGGCTTGGCAGGATTCCAGATCGACTCGTCAGCCGGGTCGATCTGGAGGTAGGCAGCGACATCGGCGTCGTTGGCGTAGCGGCCGGTAGTAGTGAGCACCTGCGTGACGATGCCGTCGGCCTCGGCGAGCGAGAAGCGATCGACGTGCTCGATCAGCACCCGGCCCTCGGGCAGCATCGCCGCCAGCGGCAAATGCACCTTGTTGCGGTTGAAGAGGTCATCGAGGGTGAGCATGGAGCTCCTTCCAGGGGTCTTGGCCATCCGTCTCTCGGATGGTGCTGACCACCGTTTGCGCTGCACTCACCGACGCAACACCGAACTTCCAGTGAAATGGAAGGCGAGTGTTGCACCACGGGCACGACGCTCGAATGGGGCGCTGACCAGGGCAGATCCGCTCGCGCCTACGGCTCGAGTCGGCCCCGACCGACCACCGTCGCCACGATCGGTTCCCGCGTGTGCGGGACGACCTCGGCGAACGTGCGGTCGTCGAGCCCTTCGAGGGCGGCGATCTCCGCCCGGAACGCTGCGGCAGCGACTGCGCACGGGGTGCCTGGGATGCCGTGTGGAGCATCCCGGCCGACCGAGTCCATGGCGTGTGCGATCGAGGGCTGGTGAGGTGAGTCGGAGTGAGTCATGCGCCGGACCGTTGGTGCGGAGTCCTCGCACCCAACCTGACGCAGGCAGAGTGCACGCTCCCCCTTGCGGCGATTGCCGGGAACCGTCTGGTCGGCACCTGTAGAGCCATGGACCTCCTCCATGACGGATCCAACTCAACGCTTGTCGAAGTGCGGGAGCTGCGACGTCGACACCAGGTCCGGCGAGCGCTCGACGTGGCGCATGTTGGACGACTGGCCGACGTCCTCGACCGCTGTCCGCCGATCCTCATCAGCGAGGACGGCACCGTCATCGACGGCGAGCACCGGGTCGCAGCAGCCCGCCAGCTCGGGATCGACCATCTCCGTGCGATCGTGCTGCCGACTGGTCGGGTCGTGGGCGACGACTTGGTCGCGGCCATCGAGGCGAACACGACCCATGGCCTGCCGCTGTCCCGGGAGGAGCGACGCGCCGCCGTCGCAGCCGTGCTCGCAGTGAGGCCGGAGATGTCGGACCGGGAGATCGCCCGCGTCTGCGGCGTCGGTCGAGGTCTCGTCGCCACCATCCGGGCGGCGACCTCGTGTTCAGGTGGCTCGAACAGCCACCTGAACGGCCGGATCGGCGGCGACGGCAAGCGCTACGGGACCCTCCCGCCTGGGTGGAGTGAGCACCTCGAGGCGCTGGTCCGGCGCGACCCGGAGATGACCGTCCGGGCCCTGGCCGAGCGCACCGGCGCATCCGTCGGGGCAGTCCAGGCACGCCGGCGCGATCTGCTCCAGAAGATTGAAGGCGAACTGGGATTCGTGCGCTGGTGGCGGCGACTGCGGGCGCGATGGTTTCTTCGATAGCCGGCTGGCTTACGGAAGCGTCGTGGTGAAGCAGAGCGCTCGGTCCCGGCGCCGGTCATGGTGGGGTCGTAACGTTGCGTGAACAGGCACACAACGGTGGGAGCAGTGACATGGCGGAGTGGCAGCGCGCTCGGTTGATTCCCGTGTCGGGAATCGGGTCCGAGCAGGAGGCAGAGACGCGGGCCACGTCGACGTTGCTAGCCGTGGTCGAGGCGGTGCGCGACCTGTCCACAGGCATGTTCGCTCCGCTGGGAGCGTCGAAGGCACAGAAGGCGGAGGTGCGCTGCTACACGGAGGTGCCGTTCAAGCTCGGTGCCGGCAAGAACGCGTCCCGGCCCGACGGGCTCGTGCAGATCACCTACGGGAAGTCGACGTAGACCGCGCTCGTCGAGGTCAAGACCGGGACGGCGACCCTGGATGCGGATCAGCTCAACGGGTACTGGGACATCGCCCGGGAGCAGAACTTCGACGCGGTCGTCACCATCTCCAACGAGATCGCCCCATCGAAGGACGCGCACCCGACCGAGGGCCTCAAGGTCCGGGCCAACTCCAAGGTCAAGGTGCACCACTACTCGTGGACAGCTCTGCTGTCGATGTGCGAGGTCATCCGCGACCACCGCGGTGTTGAGGACCCGGACCAGGCCTGGATTCTCGGCGAGCTCATCCGTTACCTCCGTCATCCGAACTCGGGGGCGACCGCGTTCGACGACATGGGCCCGGACTGGGTTGCGGTCCGCGACGCTGCCCGTGACAACGGCCTCCGCAAGAACGATCCGGCGGTCCGCGACATCGCCCAGCGCTGGGATCAGCTGCTGCGCTTCGCCGCCCTGCGCCTCGAAGCCGACATCGGCCAGTCCGTCACCCAACAGCTTCCCGCCGCCCAACGTGAGGTGTCCAAGCGTCTCCAGCACCTGGTCGATCAGGTGGTGACCGGCGGCTGCCTCGACGGGGTGCTGCGTATTCCCAACACCGTCGGTGACCTCGAGCTGTCCGTCGATCTGCGTGCTCGCCGCATCACCGCGGCCGTCACCGTCCCCGCCCCCGACGACCGAGGCGGCCGGGCCAGATGCACATGGCTGGCTTCCCAGCTCGACGCCGACGTCGACCGTCGCCTCGTCGTCGAGGCCTACGCCAGGAACGCCCGTACCGCGACGACGGCCACGCTCGAACAGATCCGTGAAGACAAGGACTGTCTTCTCGGCGAGGACAAGAAGGACCCGGCCAAGTTCCGACTGGTCCTCACGCGCGAGATGGGCGTCGCCCGCAAGACCGGCCGCACGTCGCCCGGGTTCATTGACTCGGTGCTTTCGCTCATCACCGACTTCTACGGGACCGTCATCCAAGATCTGACGGCTTGGACGCCGAAGGCACCCAAGATCACGCGGGCCGTCCCAAGCGCGGAACCGGATGCGCTGACAGAAGGCGATGAACCACCCGCACTGACCGTGCCCGACGGGGCGCAGGCGCCACCGGGATCGGACCCACTCGGCGACACCTCTCCGCCCGGCCAGCCACCCGAGCAACGAGGGGTCCCCGCGTACCCTTGGTCGTAGTCGGCCCTCGCTTCACGACCGCCGCGACGCTCTCGGGAGGGGGGTCGGCGCTCGCCCGTGGCTTGCCGGGAGCTACTCCGGCTAGCAGTAGCTCCGTGCAGTTCAGGCCTGTGTGGGGACCATCTTCGATGCGCCGGCGACGTTTCGTCTGGCTCGGCGGCGGTTGGGCCGGCACGGAGTGCCGGCCTGACTGCTGCAGTCGCACGTTTACGAGCGCGGTCTGCCGGGACGGACCGGGTCCTCCGGGTCCCACACCTCGAGGTCTCGCTGACCCGCAAGCCGCCCTGCCCAACTGTGGAACTGGGTGGGCGAGAGGACGACTCGCACGATCTTGGACCGCCTCGTGTACGCCAGCCCGGTACCGCAGCGAACGCGTTCCAGGCTCGTCACAGCCCAGCCACCAGGCCGCCGCTCGAGATGGATCTGATCTTCTTCTGGCGCGGTGTACCTCCACGACACGACCTCGCCGGCTCGCACGGTCGCTCTGGCTCCCGGACGCTCGACGCGGGAGAGCGGATCCAGGCGTGACTCGAGCTGCGGACCCAGACCGATGAGGTCCGCGAAGCCGAGGGTGCGGACCTGGGCCCTCGGCCGCTCGCGCTGCAGCCAGGCTTCGATGCGCTCGCAGTTTGATTCCTTGATGATGATCGGGGCGTTGGTGGGCATGACGCTGACTCCTTCACTGGGGGTTGAGGAGACACACCGTCCATGGGATCTCGAGTGCTGCAATCGGCGCCGGCCGTGCCCGTGGCGGATGACGCCCTTGTCCGTCGCACATGCCGGTCGGATCGTCAGCCCGCCGATGACGGGCATCGCGTCTTGCACTCGAAGTCGACTGCCACCGCGCGCGCAGGTCGATACCACTACGACCTCTCTTGGGGGTGTGAGATCTAGTGGTATCGATCAGCGCGTCGGTGCGGCCTCTCGTCACAACTACCCCGGCACCTCCTCCGCCCAACGACTCCGCAGGGAGTACGTCCGGAGCACTTGCGGGCACTCACCCTGTGGGCGGACAGCGGGATCTTTCCAGCGGCAGCCATGACGGTGTGCCCGCCGATGGCCACCTCGTCACGGATCGTGCTCGTGATCTGATGCCTCGCCGAGCGATACCCCGCGATCCGCATGGTCGCGAGCGGCACGTCGGTGGGATCACTCCGTCCGGAAACCGATGCAGGCACCGGGTGACACCGCGGTCCCTGCGGGTGGTTCTTGGACCGTGATGGTGGCGCCTTCGACCGGGTCCGCCGGTGCGGTTCCGGTTCCCCGCACGTTCAGGCCGGCATCCTCGACGGCGGCGATGGCAGCTCGCAGCTCCGTGCCTGTCACGTCCGGGACAGTGACGGTGCGGTCGCCGTCGTCCACGCACTCGATGACGGTGTCGGGGTTGAGCAGCGTGTAGATCCGCTGTCCGGCTGCGTCCCACACGGCCAGCTCTCGGAGATTGCTCGACGAGCCGACATCCAAGGCAAAGGCAGTGTTGTTGCCGAACGGCACCGTGCTCGCTTCGATGGTGCCGTCGAGGTACCAGAGCCGGATGAAGGCTGCCTCCGGTGGGGCGACGCCCCACACGATGGTCCGGTCACCGGCGTCGAACGTCTCGAACTCCACGTTGTCGGGCCCAAGGGCAGGCTGGTCAGCGAAGTACATCTCTGGTGCGCTGCTGTCACCGACGCGCAGCACCAGGGCATCTTCGGTGGTCGAACGTGGTTGCCGGTACGGCACCCGCACGAGCTCCCAGCCCTCACCGCTCGAGAGCACATCCCCCGTGCCTCGCTCCCCGAACGGTGGGGCGACGTCAGCTGTGTCGATCGCAGCCTGCCAGGCCTGCTCGTCGACAGCGCGAAAGCCCTGCGCGAAGGAGTGAAGGAGGCCAAAGGGCATCGTGGATTCTGCGTCGCCCAAGCCGTGGCTGACGATGCGCAGCACGGCACCGTCGATCTGGACCGCTGCGTGCTGCAAGCCGTTCGACTCCATGAGCACGGCACCCCGACCCGGCTCGTCGACCATGACCTGAGTCTCTCCGTCAGCCTCCCATCTGCGGGCAACGTCGCCCGGATCGAGCGTGTACCCAGGGAACACGTCGACGTCGAGCTCAACGGTGTCGTTCCGGTAGCCGTACACGTACGCCGATCCCACGCCTGTCTCCCACGGGGCCGCTTCCGGGGGTGGTGCAACCGGGTCTTGGCGGTCGTCGACCCACGCCAACTCGAACCCGTCGGGCACGTTGTCGGGGAGGTAGCGCACCGGCGCCGACAGTCCCGGGCCGATCGTGTCGATCATCGTGTCGTCGTTGTCGTTGAGCAAGGCAAGCAGGGCACCAGCGAATAGCGCGATCGCCGCAACCGATCCCATCAGGAAGCGTCGTTGCCGTCGGCGGCGCACGGTGCGGTGCACCCTCGTCAGCAGCGCGTCGGCATCCACGTCCGGTGCAGTCGGCTTCCAGCCGCGCAGTCGCTCATCCACGGACATCGCCGACCTCCTCTTGTCGTTCGTCACCCAGCACGACCGCCAGTTGTTGGCGGGCACGGTGTAGGTGGGAGCGGACCGTTGCCTCGGAGCAAGCGAGCAGGTCCGCCACCTCCGCAGTCGGCCGGCCCTCGAGGTAGTACAGCGCTACCGCTGCGCGCTGCTGCGGCGGGAGGGCATCGACTGCCGCAGTCAGATCCTCGTCCTTCGATGGCAGCGGTGGCGCGACCGCCCCCTCGACGCGTGCGACCGGCTCCTGTCGAGCATGGCGCTTGACCGCTCGAACTGCGTCGCGGATGGCGACACGCCGTACCCATGCGCCGGGACGGTCGTAGTGGCGCAGACGCCGCCAGCGGGTCAACGCACGAACGAACGCGTCCTGCGTGATCTCCTCGGACAGGCCGGAGTCACCGGTGATCCGGTAGACGGTCGCCACCACCGATCGGAGCTCTGACCGGAAGAACTCCTCGAAGTCGTGCCCGTCGAACGCCGCCATCACCCATACACAGTGCCCGAGCCACCAGATCGTGCAGTGCCCCGTCGAAGTTCTTCACCGGCTCGTCAGAGGGAGCGCATAGTGCTGGCGCGTTCGGCGCCCGCCCGCCTGCGAACCAGAGATCTCGGGCGGCTGGACGTGGGGCATCATGCGACGTGGCAGTCGTTCGGCTTGGGGCCCTGTGCGAGTTGGATAGTGCAACGTCGGGCCAGGCGAACTTTCGGGTCAGGGAGTACGCGGTGCTGGACGACGGGTCCGAGGTTGTCTTGCACGCGGAGCGGGGCTTCTCGGCCGGTGTTCACGGTGGCGAGGACGCTGACATCTGGAAGCACATGACTGCGGCGTGGATCGAGCGCGACGTTCTGACGGTGGTTCTCCCGGATGATGCGGAACAGACCGGTGAAGACCACCCGTGGGAATGGCTCGTCGACCTTCTCGCCCGCGTAGGCGTGACCGAGACCGTCGAACGTCTCCGAGAAGTCCCCTACGAGGTCCGTCTCGGACCAGTAGTGCTCTCTCGGCTGGTAGCCGATCGCTGAGTCGTTGCACGCAAGAGATTGCCGGCACGCGCTGCCTTGTCCTTGCTGCCTATGCCACTCGGCTGAGGCGGTCGATCCTTGAAGCTGCGTGCTGGCCGTCCACAGGCACCCAGTGTCCGCCTGTGGGCAGGTTCCGATGGCCACCGACATCTCTGCCGTCGAGTCGGTCCTTTGGCGTCCATGTCAACCTTCTGACCCGCCTGCGCGTTGAACACCTTGGATGACGACTTCACCAACCTTCGACGAGCGCTTCGATGCGCTGGCCGATCTCGCCTACCGCGTCGCTCATCGTCTGATCGGTGACCGAGGTGAGGCGGAGAACGTGGCCCAGGAGGCTCTGGCCCGCGCCTACATCCGCTGGGATCGGATCGCCACGTACGACGAAGCGTGGGTGACACGGGTGACGACCAACCTCGCCATCGGCTACTGGCGTCGGCACCGTCGTGACCTCCGCCCTTCGACCGAGCGAGCAGATGCCGTCGACCACCTGGCGGAACGCATCGATCTCGCCCGTGCGCTGCGCCGCCTGCCGAAGCGCCAGCGCCAGGTGCTTGCCCTGCGGTATCTCGCAGATCTCACCGAGGCCCAGACCGCCGAGCGCATGGGCTGCTCCGTCGGAACGGTCAAGCAACACGCGAGCCGAGCTCTACGAGCGATGCGGGACCTCGTCGGCGAAGGAACCACTTCTGCGGTCGATGGCGTCTTCGGCCCACCGATCGTCCCCACGGAGGGAACGGAACCGTGCTGAAGCACCTCGACGACCCAAGCCCGCACGACTACCCGGCCGACTTCCGAACCCGGGTTCAGGACCGAGCTCGCTCCTTGCGATCTCGACGGCGTATCGCCGCGGTCAGCGCGACCGTTCTGGTGATCGTGGCACTCAGCGCGGGCGGGCTGTACGCACGAGCGCTGAGCCGCATCGACGACGTGGATCGACTCACCGTGGCCGGCACGGGCGAACCGGTCACCGAGGCGCGGACGGTTCTCGTCGCCGGGATCGACGGCGACCTCGGAGGTCCGGTCCGCACCGACACCCTGCTCGTGGTGCGGCTCGAGGGCGGGCGAGCGTCGGTGCTGAGTATCCCGCGAGACCTCGTGATTCCGGCCCCAGGTCGCGGAGAACCGCTGCGCGCGAACAGCATCGCCGCAGACCACGGCTACGACGGTCTGCTCCAGGCACTCGATGATGCACTCGGCGTCGACGTCGACAACGTGGTCGAGATCGACTTCGGCGGGTTCGCCCGGCTCGTCGACCTCGTCGGGGGCATCGACGTCCAGCTCGCAGCACCCGTGCGAGATCAGATGTCGGGTCTCGCGATCGAGCACGCGGGCTGCCACCGGCTTGATGGGTCCCAGGCCCTCGCCTTGGCGCGATCCCGGCTCCTGCAGCACTCCTCGGACGGCCGGTGGCGCACTGACCCCACCGGAGACCTCGGCCGGATCGCCCGCCAACCCGTGTTGTTGACGGCGGGGCTCCAAGCTCTAACCCGGACACGGCCGGATCCCCTGACCGCCGACCGCCTGGCCGGCTGGCTCGTCGACCACGCTGCCGTCGACAAGACGCTCGACAACCAAGAGCTCCTGGCGGTGCTCCGAGCGGTCATGGACCTCGCTCCGGCTGACGTGTCATTCACGACGCTGCCCGTAGAGGACCACACGCTCGACAACGGCGCCGCGGTGCTGAGGGCGACCGACGACGCCAGTCAGGCCATCGAGAACTGGCAGCTCGCCGAGACCTCCACGGCCTCCTCCCAGGGTGACCTGATCACGCCATGCAACCTCGACCAACCGGAGCCCCCGACGAGCGTCACCGTTGGCGAGCCAGCACCTGCCCTCGCCGGCAGCTCCTTGCTGGGCGGCGAGTTCGACCTGAGCAAGCAGCGAGGCAGGCATGTGGTGATCGCACTCATGGCGAGCTGGTGTGTCCCCTGCATCGAGGACCTCCCCTTGCTTGTCGAGTTCGCGGAGAGCCGCCCCGATGCGGCCATGGTCTCTGTCGCGTTGGGGGACGACGCGAGTGTCGTCACCGACCTGTTCGAGGCGGCCGGCGGAAGCTGGGCGCTGCTGGATGACGCCGACGGAGCGCTCACCGAACGTCTGGGCTTCAACGGCGTGCCCGCCTACGTGATCGTCGAGCCCGGCGGCACGATCGCCGGCACGGTCTTCGGCAGCATCAGCACCGAGCAGCTCGAGGAGCTCACTCGCTGAATGCAACGGGATGGCCCTGGAATCGCCGAAGCGCGGCGCGATCGGAGGATGTCTGCCACCGTTGAAGCCATGAGGCACGTGCTGCTGCTGTTCGTGGTCGTCGTTGGTGCGGGTCTCGCTGCGGCGTGCAGTGGCGACGACGACGGGGCTGCCCTTCCGTCGGTGCCGACGAATGCAGTGCCCCGTTCGGAACCGGCCGTCGGCACGGACCAACCGGTGACGCTCGTTGACGAGAACTGCCTCCGAGCTGACGACCTGACCCTCGTGTTCGTCACAGGCCAAGCCGAGATGCGAGATGTGGGCACTGAACAGCGGCTGGAGGTTCGGTCGACCCCCGCGGCCGGTGGCGCAGGACTTGCGAGCGTTCCGGTGGGTGCCCCGACAGGCGTTCCCGTGCTCGGCCACCACGTCGAGCCGACGGAGTGGGCGACCGAACCGCCGGACGGATGCGAAGGCCCGTACTTCCT
>DMTU01000324.1:0-9280 GCA_003476595.1 Acidimicrobiaceae bacterium
CCGGCGCCGGCCTGCCCGCCGACGGCCTCGGGCACAAGCAGCGGCTGGTCCGCACCGCGGTCGACCGGGCGCGCGACCTCGACGATCCGGTCGACGTGCTCGCCGACGTGGGCGGGCTGGAGATCGCCGCGCTCGCCGGCCTCCACCTGGCCGCCGCCGCCCGCCGGGTGCCCACCATCGTCGACGGCGTCATCGGTGGCGCCGCCCTGTGCGTGGCCGAGGCCATCGCGCCCGGGACCGCCGCCCACGTCGTCGGCGGGCACCGCTCGACCGAGCCGGCCGCCACCGCAGCGCTGGCCCACCTCGCCCTCGAGCCCCTGCTGGCGCTGGACCTCCGCCTCGGCGAGGGCACCGGCGCGTGCCTGGCGATCCCCCTGGTGCAGGCCGCCTGCCGCGCCCTGCGCGACCTGGCCGACCTGCCGGACTGATGGGCTGGCGGGTCAGCGCATCCGGTCGAGGACCATGTCGATGACCGGGCCGCCCGAGGTCTCCTCGGCGCGGGTCAGGCGCTGGGCGCTGGCCCCGGTGCCCCGGGAGATCAGCTGCTCCACCAGCTCGGTCACGACCCCGTCGTCCCGGTAGTGCTCGAGCCCCGGGCGGGCCATGTCGAGGAGCGAGCGGACCACGTCCTCGGCCGGTCGCTGCTCCATCGCCGCCAGGTCCACCAGGTCGCGGCGCATGCCGTAGCGGGCGGCGTGCCACACCGCGGCGCGCTGGACGTGGCGGCTCGGGATGGACGGCAGCGTCTCCGGCGCGTTCAGGGCCGTCCAGCACAGGCCCCGGATGAGACCGGTGACCGCGACGACGTCGTCGACGTGCAGGAACGTGTCGCACACCCGGAACTCGACGGTCGGGTGGCGCAGCGATGGCCGCACCCACCAGTACAGGTGGGTCTCGTCCTCGATGGCGCCGACCGTGATCAGGTCGTCGATGATCTGCTGCAGCTCCTCCGGCGAGGAGATCGACGGCGGCATGCCTGACGTCGGCCAGCGCGACCAGATCACCGTGCGGTAGCTGGCGTAGCCGGTGTCCTCCGCCTGCCAGTAGGGCGAGTTCGTGGACATGGCCAGCAGGGTCGGCAACCAGGCACCTGCTGCGGCCAGGACGGCGACGCGATCATCCGGATCCGAGATGCCGACGTGGACGTGGCACCCGCAGATGACGTGCTCCCGGGCCAGGAGGCGGAAGCGGTCCTCCATGACCTCGTAGCGCTCCTCGTCGGTGTCGACGGCCTGGTGACGCCAGCTCGAGAAGGGGTGCGTCGCCACTGCGGCAGCGGCCAGCCCCAGCTCGTCGCCGGCGGCGCGGAGGCGGTCCCGCTTGGCGACGACCTCGTCGCGCAGCGACGCCAGGTCGGTGCACACGGGGGTGTCGACCTCGACCTGGCACCGGTTCAGCTCGGCGCTGACGTGCTCGCCGAGGTCGCCGACCTCGGCGATGAGCTCGGGACCCCGGGGGACGAGCTCGCGCGTCTCGCGGTCGACCACGAGGAACTCCTCCTCCACCCCGAGGGTCTCGGTGACCTCCCGGCCGCCGACGGTGGTGCGGGTCGCCGGGCGGGCGGGTGGGGTCGGACGGTCGGTCAGCTGCGACGCGCGGCCGTTGGCGGGCTGCGGGGAGGACGTGAGCATCGGGGATTCCTTCCCGGTCGGTCGGCGGCATAGGACTCGTCCGGACCGGCGTCTGGCGAGGGGCCCATCCGGATACGGTCGCCCCGTGCCCCCGCTCGTCGGCATCACCAGCTCCCCTGCGCTCCGGCGGTCCCCCGTCCTCGAGGTCGACCGGTCCCTCACCACCCTGGACCGCGCCTACGTCGACGCCGTGACCGATGCCGAGGGTGCGGCGATCATCCTGCCGGTGCAGTCGCCCGGCAACGCTGCGGTCTCGGTCGAGCACCTCGACGCCCTCGTCCTGTCCGGGGGCGGCGACGTGGCTCCCGAGCGCTACGGCGCCACCCGTCACGAGGCCTTGGGCGGCGTCGACGAGGCGCGCGATGCCTGGGAGGTGGCCCTCATCGCCCAGGCCCGGCGGCGGGGCATCCCGATCCTGGCCATCTGCCGAGGCGTGCAGATCCTCAACGTCGCCCTCGGCGGCACGCTCATCCAGCACCTCCCCGAGCACGACGACGGCAACCCCCACCTCGTGCCCGGCGCGTTCGACGGACCGAGCCACCACGTCCGGATCACGCCCGGCACCAAGATGGCCGACGTCCTCGACACCGAGACCATCGACGTGAACACCCTCCACCACCAGGCCATCGACCGCTGCGCCGACGACCTGGCCGTCGTCGGCTGCGACGAGCACGGCATCATCGAGGCCGTCGAGCACCCGACGCAGCCGATCCTGGGCGTCCAGTGGCACCCGGAGCTGATCACCCACGTGGACCCGCACCACCGCCTCTTCTCCTGGCTCGTCCAGCAGGCCGGCGGCGACGACCACCGCTCGGCCCGGTGAGCGCGCTCCCGCCCCCCGAGGGCTACGACGACTGCAACGAGTACACCCGGATCATCATCGACGAGGCCCTGACCCGAGGGATCCGGGTCGTCGTCCTCGACCCCGACATCGGCGAGATGGAGCTGACCCACGACGGCCGCACCCACACCGTCATCCAGTCGCTCAGCGAGCTGACCTCCGCCGTCGCGTTCCGGCGCTGCGACGACAAGGCCATGACACGACGGGTCCTCACGGCAGCCGACCTGCCCGTCCCGCCCGGACGGATCGCCACCGACAACGAGGCGGATGAGGCCTTCCTCGCCGAGCACGGCTCCATCGTCGTGAAGCCGTGCCGCGGCGAGGGTGGCGCCGGGATCTCCGTGGGGGTCAGCGACGTCGACGAGCTCCGCTCGGCCATCGCCAGCGCCCGGGCCGCCTGCGATCGGGTCCTGCTCGAGGCCATGGCGCCCGGTGAGGACCTGCGGGTGCTGGTCATCGACGGCGAGGTGGTGGCCGCATCGGTGCGGCGGCCCCCGACGGTCGTCGGCGACGGGAGCAGCACCGTGCGCCAGCTCGTGGAGGCGCGCAACGAACACCGCGCCGCCGAGCTGGGACCCAACATGGTCACGCCCCTCGACGACATCACCGCGTCGTCCGTGCGCGCCGCCTGCCACACCCTGGACGACGTGCTCGACGAGGGCGTCGCGCTGGAGGTGCGCCGGACCGCCAACCTCCACACCGGCGGCACCATCCACGACATGACGCCGTGCCTCCACCCGACCCTGGCCGAGGCCGCGATCCGCGCCGCCGCTGCGCTCGACCTCCCGGTGGCCGGCATCGACCTGATGGTGCCCAGCCCCGAGGGACCCGAGCACGTGTGCATCGAGGTGAACGAGCAGCCCGGCCTGGCCAACCACGAGCCCCAGCCCACCGCGCCGCGCTACCTGGACCTGCTCTTCCCCGCCACCACCGCGCCGGACGCACCACCACCCCGTTCCTGACGCGCACATCGACCGTCGACGGTCGATCCGCGCGCAGGGAACGGATCTCGGGGCTACATGTCGATGAGGCGCATCGCTTCGTAGCGGGTGGCGGTGTTGGAGCGGAACAGGCCGCGGACCGCCGAGGTCACCGTGGTGGTGCCGGCCTTGCGCACGCCGCGCATCGACATGCAGAGGTGCTCGGCCTGCACGACGACGAGCACGCCCCGGGGGTTGAGCACGCGCTCGAGCGCATCGGCGATCTGCACCGTGAGGCGCTCCTGGACCTGGGGCCGCCGGGCGTAGACGTCGGCCAGGCGAGCGAGCTTGGACAGCCCGGTGATGCGGCCGTCCTCGCCCGGGATGTAGGCGATGTGGGCCTTGCCGATGAAGGGGATGAGGTGGTGCTCGCACGCCGAGTAGATCGGGATGTCGCGCACCATGACCATCTCGTCGTGGTCGGCCTCGAAGGTGGTCTTGAGGTGCTTCTCCGGCGTGTCGTGCAGCCCGGCGAAGATCTCGGCGTACATGCGAGCGACGCGGGCCGGCGTGTCGAGCAGGCCGTCGCGGTCGGGGTCCTCGCCGATCGCCTCCAGGATCTCGCGGACGGCCGCGGCGATGCGGGGCTGGTCGACTTCGGGGGCGAGGTTCGGACGCTCGTCGTCGGCGTCCGCCGGGATGACGCTCACGTGCCGGATGCGCCGGGTCGGACCCGCCAGCGTGGGCGCCACCGGGGGCGGGGCGGGGCCGGACGAGCCGGCACCGCGCCGGCGTCCTCGACCGGCGCGGCCTCGCTGGCGGTGACGGGGGCTCGTTCGGGCTCGGAGGCGGCCTCCGGCTCGGGAGGCGGCGGTGGTGCGTCGGCGAGGCCGGACGCATCGGCGTCGACCCAGGTCTCGAGGTCGCCGAAGATCTCCTGCAGCTCCTTGTCGCCCAGCGTCTCGTGCTCGAGCATCTCCTCGGCGAGCTTGTCGAGGGTGGCGCGGTAGGTGGTGAGGATGGCGCGCGCCCGGGCGTGGGCGTCGTTCACCAGCAGGCGCACCTCGGTGTCGATCGTGGCCGCCACGGAATCGGAGTAGTTGGCCTCGTGGCCGTAGTCCTTGCCGAGGAACACCTCGCCCTGCTTGGCGCCGAGGGCGATGGGGCCCACGGCGTCGCTCATGCCGTAGGTGGTGACCATGGCCCGGGCGATGTCGGTGGCCTTGTCGATGTCATCGGCGGCGCCGGTGGTGATGTCGCCGAACACCACCTCCTCCGCGGTGCGGCCGCCGAGGAGCATGGCGAGGCGGTCGATGAGCTCGGCCTTGGTGTGGGTGTAGCGGTCCTCGGTGGGCAGGGCGAGGGTCCAGCCCAGGGCGCGGCCGCGGGCGACGATGGAGACCTTGTGGATCGGGTCGCAGTGCTCGAGCAGGTGGCCGACCAGGGCGTGGCCGCCCTCGTGGTAGGCGGTGACCCGACGCTCCTTGTCGGACATGACGCGGGTCTTGCGCTCGGGGCCGGCGAGCACGCGGTCGATGGCGGACTCGACGGTGTGCATGTCGATCGTGTCCACCGAACGGCGGGCGGCCATCAGGGCGGCCTCGTTCATGAGGTTGGCCAGGTCGGCGCCGGTGAAGCCGGGCGTGCGGCGGGCGATGACCGCGGCGTCGACGTCGTCGGCGAGGGGCTTGCCCTTGGCGTGCACGTCGAGGATGGCCTTGCGGCCCTCGAGGTCGGGGCGGTCGACCACGATCTGGCGGTCGAAGCGGCCCGGACGCAGCAGGGCCGGGTCGAGGATGTCGGGGCGGTTGGTGGCGGCGATGAGGATGACGCCGGTGTTGGCGTCGAAGCCGTCCATCTCGACGAGGAGCTGGTTGAGCGTCTGCTCCCGCTCGTCGTGGCCGCCGCCGAGGCCGGCGCCGCGCTTGCGGCCGATGGAGTCGATCTCGTCGACGAAGATGATGGCCTTGCCCATCTTCTTGGCCGTCTGGAACAGGTCGCGCACGCGGCTGGCGCCGACGCCCACGAACATCTCCATGAAGTCCGAGCCGGTCACCGACAGGAACGGCACGCCGGCCTCGCCGGCCACGGCTCGGGCGATGAGGGTCTTGCCGGTGCCGGGCGGGCCCACGAGCAGCACGCCCTTGGGGATGCGGGCGCCGATCTCGGCGAACTTCTCGGGATGGCGCAGGAAGTCCACCACCTCGGTGATCTCCTGCTTGACGCCCTCGTAGCCGGCGACGTCGTCGAAGGTGGTGCCGGGGCGCTCGGTGTCGTAGGGCTTGGCCTTCGACTTGCCGATGTTCATCACGCCGCTCATCTGGCCCTGGGCCCGGCGCTGCATCCAGATGAAGAAGCCGATGAACAGGCCGAACACGATGATGTAGGGGAGGATGGCGGCGATGAAGCTCGGCGAGGGCGTCACGTAGCTGACCTCGACGCCCTGGTCCCGCAGGATCCGCAGGTCCTCGTCGGGGATGCCGCCGTCGACCGGGCCGGTCGTGGTGAAGAGGGTGCCGTCCTCCAGCTCGCCGTCGATGTCGCCGTTGTTGTTGTCGATCTCGATGTCCTGCACCCGGCCGTCGATGACGGCGGTGCGGAACTCGCTGTAGGTGAGGTCCTCCCGGGGCTCGCTCGGGAAGAACCCGGCGAGCACGAACCCGAGCAGGAGGACGCCGACCAGCACCCACAGGGACCAGCGGGGCAGCCCGCCGAGCCGGGCGCTGGCGCCCCGCGCGCCACCCTTGGACTCGCGGCCCGGCGGCGGGGGAGGCGGCGGAGGCGACTGCGGCTGCATGGGCCCAGGATACGGGTCGGGGCCGACGGTCGGACGTGCAGGCCCGTCGGCCCGGTGTCCACCGCGGTCGACCCGGCCCTCGCTACCCTGCTGCCTCGTGAGTGCCAGCTGCTCTCGTCCTGCGTGCCAGCGGAGCCCGGCCGCGACCCTCACCTACGACTACGCGTCCCGGGTGGCGACCGTGGACCACCTCGCGCCGTCGCACCCGATGCAGTACGACCTGTGCGTGGAGCACACCGAGCGGCTGTCGGTCCCCAACGGCTGGTCCCTCGTCGACCGGCGCATCGGCAACGTGGTCGACCTCCACGGCCAGCTCGCCTCCTGAAGGTCCAGTGACCGAGACGGCCCCCCGCTGGGGCGCGGTCGACCTGGCGGTCGCCTTCGTCGTGGCCCAGCTCGCCTCCGCGCTCGGCTTCGCCCTGTTCGCGGCCGCCCAGGGCATCCCCATGGACGAGCTCGGAACCGATGCCCTGACCATCGGCGAGGTCGCCCTCCTCCAGGTGCCCCTGTGGCTGGGCCTGCTCGGCGTGCCGCTGCTCGCCACCCGGCTGCGGGGCAACGGGCCCGTGCGCGACCTCGGGCTGTGGACCACCCTGCGGGACGCGCCCGTCGGCCTCGCGATCGGCGTGGCCTGCCAGCTCGTGCTCGTGCCGCTGGTGACGCTGCCCATCTTCATCTTCACCGACACCGACCAGGAGGCGCTCGAGGCGCCGGCTCGCGAGCTCACGGACAAGGCCCAGGGCCCGGGCGTGCTGGTGCTCGTGCTGGTCGTGGTCGTCGCCGCACCCCTGGCCGAGGAGGTCTTCTTCCGGGGGATGCTCCAGCGGACACTGGCCCGCCACCTGCCGATCTGGCCGGCGATGCTCATCACGTCGGTGCTGTTCGGGATCAGCCACTTCCAGGCGCTGCAGCTGCCGGCCCTGGCCGCGTTCGGTCTCGTGCTGTCGGTGCTGGCCCACCGCACCGGCCGGCTCGGTCCCAGCATCTGGGCCCACGTCGGCTTCAACGCGACCACGGTCGTCGCGCTCGTCGCCGGTGGGTGATCGGTCCGATCCGGGACCGGGGTGGGAGGATGTCTCGCCGATGAGCCCGGTCGCCCGCCGAACGATCGACGCCCTGGTCGTCGCGGCCAGCGCCCTGTTCGTGTTCTGGCAGCTCCACCCGGACCTGCTCCTGGCCGAGACCACCCCGGCCGGCGGGGACATGGGGGCCCACGTCTGGGCCTTCGCCTACCTGCGGGACCACCTCCTGCCGGACCTGCGCCTCGCCGGCTGGACCCCCGACTGGTACGCCGGCTTCCCCGTCTTCCAGTTCTACATGGTCGTCCCGTTCCTCGGGATGGTGGCCCTCAACGCCGGCCTCGGCGGGGCGCTCGCCATCCTCCCGGCCGCGGCGTCCCTGCTGATCGCCGGTCGGGCGGCGGGCCGGTGGGTCCGCGACCGCACGGAGCTGGCCGTCACCGCCGGGCTCGCCCTGGTGGCGCTCCTCGCGGGCCTCTGGGGCGGCTTCGGCCCGACCTTCGACCTCGTGCTCATCGTCGCCGGCGTGGCCGCCGCGGTGGTGGCCGGTCGCTACGGGCGGCACCCCCGACGGGTGCCGCTGGCCGTCGCTGCTGCGCTGGTCGTGGTCCTCGGCGTCGCCGTGCCCTACGGGCCCGCGTTCAAGCTGGTGTCGGTGGCGGGCGTCGTGGCCATGCCGGTGGCCGCCTACGCGTTCGGCCGGCTGGCCCGGTTCCCGCACCCGACGCCGGCCCTGCTCTCGGTCACCACGCTCGCCTTCCTGTTCGACAAGTCCTTCACCATCTACGGCGGCAACATCGCGTCGACCATGGCCGGCGAGTTCGCGTTCTCGATCAGCCTGGCGCTGGCCATCGTCTACCTGGGCGTGGTGGTCCACGGCCTGCGCACCGGCACCCACCGGGGCACGGCGGCGACGCTGCTCGCGCTGGTCGGCCTCTGCCACCTCATCCCCGCGTTCTTCGCCCTCGGGATGACCCTCGTGCTGCTGGTCGTGCACCTCGTCGCGGAGCCCGCGGGGGCGGGTGCGCCGGCTCGCCGCACCGTCCTCGTCGGCGCGACCGCCGCCGCGGTCGTCGTGCTGGGCGGCGCGGCTGCGCTCGGGACCGGTCTGGCGGGCACGGGGCCGACGGTGGCCGTCACGGTCGTGCTGCTCGTCATCGTCGCCCTCGTCCTGCTCACCCGGGAGGGAGCCGAGCCCGCCGACCCCGGTGCTGGCCCCGACACCGGGCGCCGTCCGCTCGCCATCGGCCGGCTGTGGTGGCTGCTCAGCGCCGGCGTGGTGGCCGCCCTCCTGGCCGCCTGGTGGGTGCTGCCGTTCTTCTGGCGCCGCACCTACGTCAACGACATGGGCTGGGAGAAGATCGCGGTCCACCGGGACGGCACCGGCCTGTGGTCGTGGTTCTCGGACCAGGTGTGGCCCGAGCTCGTCCCCGGCGACCTCCGTCTCTTCGCGGCCCTCGCGCTCGTCGGCGCCGTGCTCTCGGTGGCCTTCCGCAGCCGCATCGGCGTCGCGCTCGTGGTCGCGGGCCTGGGACTCGCCCTCGCGTTCGTGTTCCTGCCCCAGGGTCGGCTGTGGAACGCCCGCCTCCTGCCGTTCTGGTACCTCGTCGTCTACTGGCTGGCCGCCGTCGGCGTCGGGGAGATCGCGCGGGCGCTGGCCCAGGTGCTGGCCCCGGACCCGCGCCGGCCGCGGCGGTGGGTGACGGTCGCCGCCGCGCCGCTGGCGCTGCTGCTGCTCGGCGGGTTCCTGGCCGGCCAGCTCCGCAACGCACCCGGCGGTGCCACCAACGCGGACGGCTCCTACCGGCTGGTCCGGTCGGTCGGCGTGCCGGGCCTGTTCTCCCTGCGGGTGCCCGACGCGCTCGGCATCGACGTGACCGGTCGGAACTTCGTCACCGACTGGGCCCGGTGGAACTACAGCGGCTACGAGCGCAAGGAGGCCTACCCCGAGTACCAGGGGATCGTCTCGACCATGGCCGAGGTGGGGGAGACCAACGGCTGCGGACGCTCGCTGTGGGAGTACAGCTCCGACCTGAACGACTACGGCACCCCGATGGCCCTCATGCTCCTGC
>DMTU01000324.1:9451-14516 GCA_003476595.1 Acidimicrobiaceae bacterium
CGATGGCCCTCATGCTCCTGCCGCACTGGACCGACGGCTGCATCGGCTCCATGGAGGGGCTGTACTTCGAGGCCTCGTCCACCACGCCGTTCCACTTCCTCATGCAGTCCGAGCTGTCCCAGGCGCCGAGCCGGGCCCAGCGCGACATGCCGTACCGGGAGCTCGACATCGATGCCGGCGTCGAGCACCTCCAGCTGATGGGGGTGCGCTACTACCTCGCCCGCAGCCCGGAGGCGAAGGCGGCGGCCGCCGGCCACCCCGACCTGACCGAGGTGGCCGCGGACGGGCCGTGGCTCGTGTACGAGGTCGCCGGCGGCGCCTCGCTCGTCGAGCCCCTCGCCCACGAACCGGTGGTCACCACGGCATCGGAGGCCCAGGACGAGTGGCTCGGCTGCAAGGAGGGCGAGGAGCCCTGCCCGGGCGCCGCGCTCGAGTGGTTCCAGGACCCGTCCCGGTGGGACGTGGCCCTGGCGGCGGACGGCCCGGCCGAGTGGCAGCGGGTCGACCCCGGCGCCACCCCCGAGGCCAGGGCGCTGACGCCGGCGGTGGTCTCCGACGTGGCGGTGGGCGACACCTCGATCTCGTTCCGCGTCGACCGCCCCGGCAGCCCCGTGCTGGTGAAGGCCTCGTACTTCCCCAACTGGGATGCCGCCGGCGCCGACGGCCCCTACCGGGTCGCGCCGAACCTGATGGTCGTCGTGCCGACCGACACCGAGGTGCGCCTCACCTACGGCCGCACGGGCATCGACCTGCTCGCCGTCGCGCTCACCCTCCTCGGCATCGCCGGCCTGGTCGCCCTCGCCCGCCGCCCACGCGTCCCCGTGCGCGACCTGCGACCGGCCGACGGCACCAGCGCGCCCCGCGCCCGGCCCGAGCCGGACCCGTTCCTCGCCGACCTGGCACCGGGCCAGCCCGGCGAGCGGGTCGACACCGCGGCGCCGGCCGACGCGTAGCGGCCGTGCCGCGTCGCCTCCTCGCCTTCGCCGCCGTGTCGGTGCTGCCGACCGCGATCGACGTCGGGCTGCTGGTGGCGCTGCGCGAGGGGTTGGGCTGGCCGCTGCTGGTGGCCGACCTCGTCGCCATCGCCGTTGCCTCCACCGTGTCCTACGGCGCGCACCGGGTGGCCACGTTCCGCTCGAACCCGTACTTCCGCTGGGTCCGCCACCCCTCGGCCTTCGTCCTCCTCGCCTCGGTCGCCGCCGTCGTCGACGCGCTGGTGCTCCGGGCCACCTTCACCGCGTTCGGCTACACGACGGTGGCCGGCCTGCTCGCGGCGAAGGCGATCTCGCTGACCGTGGCCGCCGCGGTCCGGGCCATCGGCTACCGCTGGGTGCTGGGCGAGGCGATCCGCGAGCTCCACACGCCCTCGCTGCGCCCCCTCGAGGACGGGACGTGCCGGCTGACCGTGGTGATCCCCGCGTACCGCGAGCCCGACCGCATCGGGACGACGGTGCGGCGCATCCACGACGAGCTGGCTGACGTCGCCGCGGACGGCGGCCTCGAGGTCGTGGTGGTGGACGACGGCTCCGGCGACGACACCGCGGCCATCGCCCTCGAGGCGGGCGCCGAGCAGGTCATCGTGCAGCCGCAGAACCGCGGCAAGGGGGCGGCGGTGCGCGCCGGGATGCTCGCGTCCCGGGGCCGGGTGGCGCTGTTCACCGACGCCGACCTCGCGTACGACCCGCCCCAGCTGCGGCGGGCGCTCGAGGCCGTCGAGGCCGGGTGGGACGTCGTCATCGGCAACCGCCGCCACGTCGACTCGGCGGTGTCCCGGGCCACCGGGCTGCGGGCCTTCGGCAGCCGGGTGGTGAACCGCCTGTCCGCCGCCGTGCTGCTGGCCGCCCCGCGCGACACCCAGTGCGGGCTCAAGGCGTTCCGGGGCGACGTGGCCCGCTCGCTGTTCGCGCACGCCCGCATCGACGGCTTCGCCTTCGACATCGAGATCCTGCACCTGGTCGAGCGGGCCGAGCTGTCCCTCGGCGAGATCCCGGTGCAGCTCGACGAGGCCGGTGCGTCGTCGACGGTGCGGGTCGGCCACGACGTGGTCCGCCTGGCGCTCGACCTGGCGCGGGTGCGGCGGTGGTCCTCGGTCGGGGCCTACGACGACGTCGGCGTGGTGCCGACCTTCACGACGGGCGGGCCCTGAACGGCGCCGGTCGGTCGGGGTCGTGGTGCACGGCCTCGCCGGTCTGCACGGCCCACAGCGAGGCGTAGGCGCCCTCGCGGGACACCAGCTGGTCGTGGGTGCCGGACTCCACGATGCGCCCGGCCTCGAGCACGTGGATGACGTCCGCGTTGCGCACCGTCGAGAGCCGGTGGGCCACGACGAGGGTGGTGCGCCCGGCCGAGATCCGCTCGAGCGACCGCTGGATGGCGGCCTCGGTCTCGTTGTCGACGGCCGAGGTGGCCTCGTCGAGGAGCAGCACGACCGGGTCCTTCAGCACGGCCCGGGCGATCGAGAGCCGCTGGCGCTGGCCGCCGGACAGCTTCTGGCCCCGCTCGCCGACGATGGTGTCGTAGCCCTGGGGCAGCGTCTGCACGAAGTCGTGGATCTCGGCCACGGTCGCAGCCGCGACCACGTCCTCGAGCGGGGCGTCCGGGCGGCCGTAGGCGATGTTCTCGCGGACCGTGCCGTGGAACAGGTACACGTCCTGGCTCACCAGTCCGGTGAGCCGGCGCAGGTCGCCGAGGTCGAGGTCGCGCACGTCGTGGCCCTCGATGCGCACCCGTCCCTCGTCGACGTCGTGGAAGCGCAGCAGGAGGCGCATGAGGGTGGACTTGCCCGATCCCGTGGGGCCGACCACCGCCGTGGTCCGACCGGCCTCGATCGTCAGCGTCACGCCGTCGAGCGCCGGGGTGGCGCCGGGCTCGTAGGCGAAGGTGACGTCCTCGAAGGACACCTCCCCCTGGCCGAGGTCGAGCGTGAGGCGCTCGGGGCCGCCCGTGATGGCCGGTTCGGTGTCCACCACGTCGAGGATGCGGTTCGTGGACGCCATGGCCCGCTGGTACTGGTCGAAGGTCTCACCGAGGCGGGTGAGGGGCCACAGCAGGCGCTGGGACAGGAACAGCAGCACGCTGTACTGGCCGACCGACAGCGAGCCCGACCCGTCGGTGGCGGTCTTGATCGCCTCGTAGCCGCCCCACACCATCGTCCCCGTGAAGCCGATCAGGATCGCCATGCGGATGAGGGGCACGAAGGCTGACGACAGCGAGATGGCCCGACGGTTGGTCTCGCGGTACCGGTCGCTCTCCCCGGCGATGCGGGCCGCCTCGCGGTCCTCGGCGGTGAAGGACTTCACCGTCGAGATGCCGAGCAGGTTGTTGGCCAGCTGGCCGTTCAGGAACCCGGCCTGGTTGCGGACGGCCTCGTAGCGGGGCTCGAGGCGGCGCTGGAACCAGAAGGATCCCCACAGGATCAGGGGCATCGGCGCGATGGCGAGCATCGCCACCGACGGGTCGAGCACGAAGAAGATCGCGCCGACCGCCACCACCGTGGTCAGCACCTGGATGATCTCGTTGGCGCCGATGTCGAGGAACCGCTCGAGCTGGTTGACGTCGTCGTTGAGCACCGCCATGAGGTCGCCGGTGGCCCGCTCCTGGAACCAGGCGTGCTCGAGCTCCTGCACGTTGCGGTAGGCGTCGAGGCGCAGGTCGTGCTGCAGGTCCTGGGCCAGGTTCCGCCACGCGATCTGGTGCAGGTACTGGAACAGGGACTCGAGCGCCCAGACCAGGAAGGTGAGGAGTGCGATCGCGACGATCTGGGCCCGCTGCGTGGTGAACCCGATGCGGTCGAGGGTGGCGTCGCCGTCGTTGGCCACGACGTCCACGGCCAGGCCGATGAGCAGGGGAGGGGCGAGGTCGAACAGCTTGTTCAGCACCGAGTGGGTCGTGGCCCACCCGGTGCGGCGGCGGTACGGCGCCCCGTAGTGCCAGAGGCGGCGCAGGGGCGCCACCCGTTCGTCGTCGGTCGGTCCCGGCATCCGACGAGTCTGGCCCCACCGGATCCGTTCACCGCGCGCGAATCGACCATCGATGGTCGATTCGCGCGTGAGGAACCGGAAGGGGGCCGTTCGTTGCGCGCGAGTCGACCACCGGCGGTCGATCGGCGCGCAGGGAACCGGGGTGGTGGGTGCGGGTGCCTACGATCGCCGGCCGTGCCCGCCGCCGTCCCCGACCTGCTCCGACGGCTGGCCGCCCTGCGGTCCTGGGCATCCACGCCCGGTCGCCGGCGGATCGCGTACGCGGTGGCCGTCGCCATCTTCGTCGGCTCCACGGTGGCGGCCTGGCAGGCGCTGCCGGCCGACCGGGGCGACATCGACTGGTCGCTCATCGCCCTCGCCGCGCTGCTCGTCGTGCCGGGTGCGGTGGTCAACGCCGAGGAGTACCGGGTGTCGGCCCGCATCGTGGGCCAGCGGGTCGCCCTGCCGGCCGCGCTGCGCGTCTCCATCATCGCCGCCGCGTTCAACCTCCTCCCCGTGCCGGGGTCGGTGCTGGTGCGGACGCGGGCGCTGGCCAAGGGCGGCTCCTCCACCGGGCAGGCCGTCACGTCGACCCTGGCCGTCGGCCTCGCCTACATCGCCGTCGCCCTCGTCATCGTGGCCGTGGTGCAGGTGGGGGCGGCACCGGTGCAGGCGGTCGTGCTGCTGGTCATCGGGCTGGCGATGCTCGGCGGTGCGGCCGTGCTGGTGCGGCGCCTGGCCGACGGGCCGGTCGGTGGGATGCTGCAGCGATTGGTGGCCGTGGAGGCCCTGTCGGTGCTGGTGAAGGCGGTGCGGCTGTACCTGACCATCGAGGCGCTCGGGTTCGATCCGAGCATCGCGCAGGCGACGTCGCTGTCGATGGCGACGGTGGCGGCCTCGGCCATCGGCATCTTCCCGGGCGGGCTCGGCATCCGGGAGCTGCTCTCCGGGCTCATCGCGCCGGCGGTGGACCTGCCCGCGTCCGTGGGCCTGGTCGGCACGTCGATGGACCGGGTCATCGGCCTGGCGACGCTGTCGGTCCTGGCCGCGATCGTGCTGTTCGCCACGCGGGAGCGCTTGCCAAGGCCCGACGACGGCAGCCACCC
>DMTU01000324.1:14589-14931 GCA_003476595.1 Acidimicrobiaceae bacterium
GCCCGACGACGGCAGCCACCCTTCCGTCGTGGCCGACATCGATGCTGTCTTCAAGGCGTACGACATCCGGGGCACCACCCCGGACCAGCTCGACGCCGAACTCGTCCGCTCCATCGGCGCGGCGTTCGCCCGGTTCGTGCGCTCCCAGCCCGAGCCCCACGACCGCGTCCTCGTGGGCCGGGACATGCGCCCCTCCGGCGTGGAGCTCGTGGCCGCCTTCTGCGAGGGCGTCACCAGCCAGGGCATGGACGTCACGCGCATCGGGCTGGCCTCCACCGACATGCTGTACTTCGCCGCCGGGAGCCTCGACGCCCCGGGTGCGATGTTCACCGCCAGCCACAA
>DMTU01000324.1:15102-15330 GCA_003476595.1 Acidimicrobiaceae bacterium
GATGTTCACCGCCAGCCACAACCCGGCCCAGTACAACGGCATCAAGATGACCCTCGCCGGCGCCAAGCCGATCGGCTCCGACACCGGCATGGACGAGATCAAGCGGATGATCCTGGAGGACGACCTGTCCCCGCAGGGCGAGCCGGGCACCATCGACGACATCGAGCTGCTCGATGCCTTCGCCGACCACGTCCGCAGCTTCATCGACACCTCGGCGCTCGTGCCCGT
>DMTU01000324.1:15564-15696 GCA_003476595.1 Acidimicrobiaceae bacterium
CGGCGAGCTCGACGGCACCTTCCCCAACCACCCGGCCGATCCGATCGACGTCGAGAACCTCCGGGACCTGCAGGCGCGTGTGCTCGAGGTCGGCGCCGACGTGGGCCTCGCGTTCGACGGCGACGCCGACCG
>DMTU01000342.1:0-9574 GCA_003476595.1 Acidimicrobiaceae bacterium
ACAGTTCGGTCCCTATCCGCTGCAGCCGGAAGAAGCTTGAGGAAGGCTATCCCTAGTACGAGAGGACCGGGATGGACGCAGCTCTCGTGTGCCAGTTGTCCTGCCAAGGGCACGGCTGGTTAGCGACCTGCGGAAAGGATAAGCGCTGAAGGCATCTAAGCGCGAAACCTGTTCCAAGATGAGGCTTCTCACTGGGTCAACCAGGTAAGGCCCGTGGTAGACCACCACGTTGATAGGCCGGATGTGTACGCACAGCAATGTGTTCAGCAGACCGGTACTAATCGGCCGAGGGCTTGGTTTCATCCATGTTCGTGCTCGCTATGGAATGCTCGAGGAACACTCGAAGGCCGTCTGGCCTCGTGTTCTTTGACAACCAAATTCTCGGTGGTGATAGCAACGGAGATACACCCGTTCCCATTCCGAACACGGAAGTTAAGCCCGTTTGCGCCGATGGTACTTGGGGGGAGACCCCCTGGGAGAGTAGGTCACCGCCGGTTTCTTGAAGGGCCCCCGCATCGCGGGGGCCCTTCGCCGTTTTCGGCCCATGTCGCGCCCTTCGTGGTCGACGGGGGCACCCCTGTACGCTCGTCCGGATGCCCTCGCGCCCCGAAGACGACGATCGACCCGGCCGCCGGTCCGGGTCCGGCGACCGCCGCCCGTCCGGCCAGGGGCGTCCCCGCTCCGATCGAGCCCGCCAGGCGGGCGACGACCGCAAGCCCCGCCCGGGCAGCCGGTCCCGCAGCGACGGGTCCTCGGCCGGCGGCGCCTCCCGTGGTGGAGGCCGCGGCGACGGGCGCGGGCGACCGCAGCGAAGCAGCGATCCCCGGGGCGGCCCCCGCCGCGCGGGTGCCGATCGCGACCGGGCGCCGCGTCGCGACGATCGCGACGGCGAGCGTCCCGAACGGGGCCCGCGCCCGCCGATCAAGGGCAAGCGGCGCACGTTCGACGTCGACTCCGCGCCCAACGCAAGGGAGCGGTCACGTCCTGCGGAGGGCGAGCAGCCCGGCAGCGAACGGTGGGTCGACGAAGGTCCCGTCCGCCGCGCCGCCGGTGATGCCGTCGAGCGAGGGAGCCGCCGGCCCGGGGCCGCGAAGTCCGGGCCCGCGAAGCGCAGCGGCGGCCGTGGCCGCGACGGTGCGCCCAAGAAGAAGGCGACCGGCGGGCGCAGCTCGCAGCGGCGGGCCGAGCGGGCGACCAAGCGCGTCGAGGGTGCGCTCGAGATCGACCGTGACCGGCTTCGGCGACGGCTGGGCCAGGCGCGGGCCGACCGCACCCTCGGTCGCATCGGCGAGGCCACCGCGGCCTACGCCGAGGATCGCTTCGAGGACGCACGCAAGGTGCTCAAGCCGATCGCCGAGCTGATCCCCGAGGAGCCCGCCGTCCGCGAGCTGTACGGCCTGTCGCTGTACCGGCTGGGGAAGTGGCGCCAGGCGACCGACGAGCTCGAGGAGTTCGCCCGGCGGTCCGGTTCCACCGAGCAGCACCCGGTCCTCGCCGACTGCTACCGCGCGCTCGGCCAGCACGAGCGCGTCCAGGAGCTGTGGGACGAGATCGGCGAGGCCTCACTGGCTGCGCCCCTCGTCGCCGAGGGCCGCATCGTCTACGCCGGCTCGCTCGCCGACCGGGGCATGATCGCCGAGGCGATCGCCGTGCTCGAGGCCGGTGCGCTCGGCGACAAGGCGCTCAAGGACCACCACCTGCGCATGCGCTACGTCCTCGGTGACCTCTACGACCGCGCCGGCGAACAGCAGTCCGCTCGCCGGTGGTTCGAGTCGGTGGCCTCGGCCGCGCCGGGGTTCTTCGACGTCCAGGACCGCCTCCGCCAGCTCTGAGCCCACGGGTTCCTGTCAGCGCGCCCTGCGACACTGGGATCCGGCTTCCCCCAGCACCTGCCCGTCGGCCACTCGCCGGCGGTGCTCCTGCCTGCGGAGGCTCCCGTGCCCGAACCCACCACCAACGACGCCGACCTGGACCTCGCCCTCCTCGTCGGCACCCTCAGCAGCGACCCGGTCGAGCAGACCCTGCCGTCGGGCTCGGTGCTGCTGCGCTACGAGGTCACCGTGCGCGACCGCGCACCCGCCGACACCGTGCCCGTCTCCTGGGTCGACCCCCGTCGCGCGCCGCGGCTCGCCGCAGGCGACCGCGTCGTCGTGGTCGGCCGGGTCCGCCGACGCTTCTTCCGCGCCGGCGGCGCGACCCGGAGCGCGACCGAGGTGCTCGCCACGTCGGTAGCCCGGCCGCGGCGCACGGCTGCGGCGGTCGCCGCCCTCGCCGACGCCGCCGAGCGCATCGGGGGTTCTCGGTGAGCGCGCGGTGGGGGAGAAGGTGAACGGTCGGACGGCCGTCGGCCAGGATGGTCCGCAACGGCACCCGCACGTCGTCGCCGCCCGACCAACCCCCACCAACCGCCCCACAGGGAGAGCAACGGATGAACCAGGAGCAGTTCGACAAGGTCAAGAGCCGGCAGGGCTTCATCGCCGCCCTCGACCAGAGCGGCGGCAGCAGCCCCAAGGCGCTGCGCGCCTACGGCGTCGAGGAGCACGAGTACGACGGCGACGAGGAGATGTTCGACCGCATCCACGAGATGCGCACCCGGATCATGACGTCCCCGGCCTTCACGGGCGATCGGGTGCTCGGCGCCATCCTCTTCGAGGACACCATGGACCGCACCGTCGAGGGCAAGGACTCCGCCGACTACCTGTGGTCGGTGAAGCAGGTCGTGCCCTTCCTCAAGGTGGACAAGGGCCTCGACGACGAGGTCGACGGCGTCCAGGTCATGAAGCCGATCCCCGGCCTCGACGACCTGCTCGAGCGGGCCGTGGCCAAGGGCGTGTTCGGGACCAAGATGCGCTCGGTCGTCAAGGAGGCCAACGCCAACGGCGTCGACGCCATCGTCGAGCAGCAGTTCGCCGTCGGCAAGCAGATCGTCGATGCCGGCCTGGTGCCGATCCTCGAGCCCGAGATCGACATCCACAGCGCGACCAAGGCCGAGGCCGAGGCCCTGCTCCGCGCCGGCATCCTGGCCCGCCTCGACCAGCTCGGCGACGACATCGTGATGCTCAAGCTCACGCTCCCCGAGGAGGACGGCTTCTACCAGCCCCTCGTCGACCACCCGAACGTGCTGGCCGTGGTCGCCCTGTCCGGCGGGTACAGCCGCGACGATGCCAACGACCGCCTGTCGCGCAACCCCGGGGTCATCGCCAGCTTCTCCCGGGCCCTCACCGAGAGCCTCCGGGCCCAGCAGTCGGCCGAGGAGTTCGACGCCGCCCTGGACGAGGCCATCGAGAGCATCTACCGGGCGTCCATCGCCTGATGCGGGACCTCTGACCCTGTCAGACCGGGACTCCGGCCTCGCGCGCAGCGTCCGCACGCAGGGCTAGGGTCGACTCCGTTGACAACGACGTCATCGGAGTAGGGGGACAGGTGTCAGACACCTCCACACAGCCCACCGGAGAGCGCACGGAATCCATCGATCGGGTGATCATCCGCTTCGCGGGGGACTCGGGCGACGGCATGCAGCTCACGGGTGATCGGTTCACCAGCGCATCGGCCATGTTCGGCAACGACCTGGCCACGTTGCCGGACTTCCCGGCCGAGATCCGCGCGCCCGCTGGGACGATCGCCGGCGTCTCGGCGTTCCAGGTCCACATCTCGGACCACGACATCACCACGCCGGGCGATGCGCCCGACGTGCTCGTGGCGATGAACCCGGCCGCCCTGCGCAGCGACCTGCACCGGCTCAAGGGCAACGGGTCGGTGATCCTCAACATCGACGCGTTCACCGACCGCAACCTCGACAAGGCCGGCTACGCCGCGGACCCGCGCGAGGACGGCAGCCTCGACGCCTACAAGGTGTACGAGGTGCCGATGACGGAGATGACCAAGAAAGCGGTCGAGCACCTGGGCGTGAAGCCCCGCGACGCTGAGCGGTCCAAGAACTTCTTCGCGCTCGGCCTCGTGTCGTGGATGTACACCCGGCCCGCCGAGCACACGCTCGAGTGGATCCAGCAGAAGTTCGGCAAGGACCAGCAGGTCGCCGACGCCAACGTCGCCGCGTTCAAGGCCGGGCACGCCTTCGGCGAGACCGCCGAGCTGTTCGACCACGCCTACGAGGTGAAGCCGGCCGAGAAGGTGCCGGGCACCTACACCAACATCACGGGCAACGTGGCCCTGGCGTGGGGGCTCATCGCCGCATCCCAGCTGGCTGACATGCCGCTGTTCCTCGGCTCGTACCCGATCACCCCGGCCTCGGACATCCTCCACGAGCTGTCCAAGCACAAGAACTTCGGCGTGCGCACCCTGCAGGCCGAGGACGAGATCGCCGGCGTCGGCTCCGCCATCGGCGCGGCCTACGGCGGCCACCTGGCCATCACGACCACGTCCGGTCCGGGCGTCGCCCTGAAGGGCGAGGCCATCGGCCTGGCCGTGAGCCTCGAGCTGCCCCTCGTCGTCGTCGACATCCAGCGCGGCGGCCCCTCCACCGGCCTGCCGACCAAGACCGAGGCCTCCGATCTCCTCATGGCGATGTACGGCCGACACGGCGAGTCGCCGATGCCGATCGTCGCGGCCTCGACGCCCGCGGGCTGCTTCGACGCCGCCATCGAGGCGTGCCGGATCGCGCTGAAGTACCGCACGCCGGTCTTCTTGCTCTCCGACGGCTACCTCGCCAACGGCGCCGAGCCCTGGAAGCTGCCCGACGTCGACTCGCTGCCGGACATCGCCACCACGTTCGCGACCGAGCCCAACGGCACCAACGACGCCGGCACCCCGGTGCACCACCCCTACGAGCGCGACGCCGACACGCTGGCCCGCTCGTGGGCGCTGCCCGGCACGCCTGGTCTCGAGCACCGCATCGGCGGCCTGGAGAAGGCCGACAAGACCGGCAACGTGTCCTACGACCCGGCCAACCACGAGCTCATGACGCACCTGCGCCAGGCCAAGCTCGAGGGCATCGCCAAGGACATCCCCGATGCCGTGCTCGAAGGCGACGCCGACGCCGACCTGGTCGTGGTCGGCTGGGGCTCGACCTGGGGTGCCATCTCCGGTGGCGTGGACCGGGTCCGGGCCGCCGGCCACAAGATCGCCCGGATCCACCTCACGCACCTGCACCCGTTCCCGCAGAACCTGGGCGAGCTGCTCAGCGGATTCGACCGGGCGCTGGTGCCCGAGCTCAACCTCGGCCAGCTCAGCAAGGTCCTGCGAGCCGAGTTCCTCATCGACGCCAAGACGGTCAGCAAGGTCCGCGGCCTGCCGTTCACGGCCGTGGAGATCGAATCCGCCATCCTCGACACCCTCGGGGTCGCCCAGAACGGAGCCGCGAAGTGAGCGACACCACCATCCCGGAGACGAGCCGCAAGGACTGGATGTCGGACCAGGAGGTCCGCTGGTGTCCGGGCTGCGGCGACTACAGCATCCTCGCCGCCGTGCAGCTCGCCCTGCCCGACATGGGCGTGCGCCGTGAGGAGGTCGTGTTCGTCTCCGGCATCGGCTGCGCCGCCCGCTTCCCGTACTACATGAACACCTACGGGATGCACTCGATCCACGGCCGGGCCCCGGCCATCGCCACCGGGCTGGCCATGGCCCGTCCCGACCTCCACGTGTTCGTGGTGTCCGGCGACGGCGACGCCCTCTCGATCGGCGGCAACCACCTGATCCACGCGCTGCGCCGCAACGTGAACCTGACGATCCTGCTGTTCAACAACCAGATCTACGGTCTCACGAAGGGCCAGTACTCACCGACGTCGGAGACCGGCAAGGTCACCAAGTCCACGCCGTTCGGCTCGATCGAGAAGCCGTTCAACCCGGTGTCGGTGGCCCTCGGGGCCGAGGCCAGCTTCGTGGCCCGCACCCACGACATGGATCGCAACCACATGATGGACACCATCAAGCGGGCCCACGACCACCAGGGCGCGTCGATCGTGGAGATCTACCAGAACTGCAACGTCTTCAACGACGGCGCCTTCGGCCAGATCACGGCGAAGAGCGCCCGGGACGAGATGCTGATCGACCTCCGCCACGGCGAGCCGATCCTCTTCGGTGCCGACCGCCAGCGTGGCGTGGTGCTCGACGGTGGTGGCGTGCGACTCGCCGAGGTGGCCGACGTGGGCATGGACGCCGTGCTCGTGCACGACGAGACCCGCCCCGACCCCTCCATCGCGTTCATGCTCTCCCGCATCGCCACGGGCCCCCACGAGCCCACCCCGGTCGGGGTGTTCCGCGCCGTGGGCCGGGACGAGTACGGCAGCCGGGTCAACCAGCAGCTCGCCGCCGCCCAGGAGCAGCGCGGCCCGGGCGACCTGCACGACCTGCTCCGCTCCGGTGCGACGTGGGAGGTCGCCTGAGCGGGCACGGGTAGGTTCCGCCCATGGACCTGCGCATCTTCACCGAGCCCCAGCAGGGCGCCTCCTACGACACGCTCCTGGCCGCCGCCCGGGCCACCGAAGCCGCCGGCTTCTCGGCCTTCTTCCGGTCTGACCACTACCTCAAGATGGGCGATGCGTCCGGCCTGCCCGGCCCCACCGATGCCTGGATCACCCTCGCCGGACTGGCCCGCGAGACCGAGTCGATCCGCCTCGGCACCCTCGTCACCGCGGCCACGTTCCGGCTGCCCGGTCCACTCGCGATCAGCGTGGCCCAGGTCGACGCCATGTCCGGCGGCCGGGTCGACATCGGCATCGGCACCGGCTGGTACGACGCCGAGCACACGGCCTACGGCATCCCGTTCCCGCCGCTGAAGGAGCGCTTCGAGATCCTCGAGGAGCAGCTGGAGATCCTCACGGGGCTGTGGCGCACGCCCGTCGGGGAGACCTTCGACTTCGACGGTCGCCACCACACCGTGTCGGGCTCGCCGGCGCTGCCCAAGCCGGTCCAGGAGGGCGGGCCGCCGATCATCATCGGCGGGGGCGGCCCGAAGAAGACCCCAGCGCTCGCGGCGCGCTTCGCCAGCGAGTTCAACCTCCCCTTCGCCCCGAAGGACACCTGGGTGACCCAGCGAGGCCGGGTGCAGGACGCCTGCCGCGACATCGGTCGCGACCCCGCCGAGCTCACGTACTCGGTCGCGCTCGTGGTGTGCGTCGGCGCGGACGAACCCGAGATCGCCCGCCGGGCCGCGGCCATCGGGCGAGAGGTCGACGAGCTGCGCCAGAACGGGGTGTGCGGCACGCCCTCGGAAGCCGTGGCCCGGCTGCAGGAGTGGGCCGAGGCCGGCGCCGAGCGCGTCTACCTCCAGGTCCTCGACCTCGACGACCTCGACCACATCGAGCTGCTGGGACGCGAGGTCCGCACCGCGGTCTGACCGCTCACAGGTGCTCGTCGAGGAACCCGACGACCCGTCGCTCCCACTCGTCGGGCGCGACGCCGAGTCCGTCGGTGTGGCCGGCCCCGTCCACGGTCCAGACCTCCACCCGCTCGGGCGCGCCGGCGGCGATCCAGGCCGCAGCGTGGCCCTCGTCGGCGACCTGCCCGGCGGCGATGAGCAGGACGGGCACCTCGGATGCGACGACCGCGTCGCGCAGCACGGTGGGGCGGGGCGCGTCGGTCAGCAGGTCGGTCAGGCCGTACTGCAGCTGCTCGATCCGCTCCTGCACGGCGCCGCGCCAACCGTGGACGTCGGAGAGCCAGTCCTTGTCGGCGGCCCGGCGAGCGGTCGCGCCCTCGGCGACCACGGCGGCGATGCGTGGGTCGGTGGCGGCGCCGATCGCCTCCTCCCCGCCCATCGAGAGCCCGAGGACGGCGATCCGGTCGTCGTCGACGTCGGGCTCGGCGACGAGGTGGTCGAGTCCGGCGTCGATGTCGGCGTCGCCCCACCAGCCGAAGTCCATCGCCCGCCCGGTGCTCTCCCCGTGCCCGCGGGCGTCCATGAGGAGCACGCCGTAGCCGTGGTCGGCGAGGACCGTCGCCTGGGCGAGCGCGCCCTCGTGGGTGGACCCCGCCCCGTGGCGGACGAGCACGGCCGCACCGTTGGTCCCCGGCACCCACCACGCGGCCAGGGTCACGCCGTCGGGTGTGGTCAGGGCCACGGGCTCGGCACCGAGCGGCGGCTCGGCTGCGGTCCGCGATGCGGTCGAGTCGGGCACGTTGACGACAGCGACGGCCGGACCCACCACGGCCAGGGTGAGCGCCGTCACGACGAGCGCCACCAGCCAGGTGGGGATGCGGGCCAGCCGCCGGACGCCTGCGGTCGCGGCTGCGGTGCCGAAGACGATGAGCCCCGCACCGCCCAGCAAGACCCCGGCCGCACCGATGCCGCGGACGCTGACCGGGGCCTCGAACAGGTGCGGGACGAAGCCGACCCCGATCGCGAGCGCGACCGCTCCGACGAGGGCCGCGACGGCTGCCATCCCGCGCCCGCCGCGCTGGACGCCGACGAACACGCCGGCGCCGATCCCGAGGACGAGCGCGACCCGCAGCGTCCCGCCCGACGCGCTGGCCCCCGCGGCCAGCAGCACCGCCGACGAGAGCGCCGCGACCGCCGCGGCGAGCTGGATGCGGCCCCCGCGATCGAACGTCACGGGAGCAGCATCTGCGCGGTGGATCGGGCCGAGTAGTGCCGGTGGTCCCGTCCGGCCGGGATCTCCGCACCCGGCCCGATCCGGGTCACTAGGTTGCGCGACCGATGACCAGCCCGAAGCTCCCGGCCGTCGACGACCTCACCCTCGAGGAGAAGTGCCGCCTGCTCGGCGGGGCCTCCACCTGGCGGACCCACCCGATCGAGCGCGTGGGCATCCCCGCGCTGAAGATGTCGGACGGGCCCAACGGCGTGCGGGGTGACGGGCTCGGCGCCCGCCGCACGCCAGGGGTGGTCATCCCGGTCGGCATCGCCGTCGGCGCGACGTGGAACCCGTCGCTGGCCGCGGAGCTCGGCGATCTGCTCGGCACCGAGTCGCGGCGCAAGGGCGCCCACGTCCTGCTCGCCCCGACCGTGAACCTGCAGCGGACCCCGATCGGCGGCCGGGTGTTCGAGTGCATGTCGGAGGACCCCGAGCTCACCGCGCGTCTCGCCGTCCCCCTGGTCGAGGCGGTGCAGGCCCACGATGTCGCGGTCACGGTGAAGCACTTCGTGGCCAACGACACCGAGATCGACCGGATGAGCGTCGACGTCGACGTCGAGGATCGGGTGCTCCGGGAGCTCTACCTGCGTCCCTTCGAGGCCACGGTCATCGAGGCCGACGCCTGGGGGATCATGAGCGCCTACAACCAGCGGGGCGGCGAGCACTGCGCGGCCAGCCGGGAGCTGCTCACCGCGATCCTGCGCGACGAGTGGGGATTCGACGGGTTCGTCGTGTCGGACTGGTACGGCTCCCACGACACCGTCGCCTCCATCCGGGCGGGCCTCACCGTGCCGATGCCGGGGCCGAGCACGATCTACGGCGAGCGGCTGCAGGCCGCGGTCGAGGCCGGCGACGTCGAGGAGTCCCTCGTCGATGCGCAGGTGGAGGACCTCCTGCGGCTCATGGCCCGCGTGCGCATCACCGAGCGCGACTCGGAGCAGGCAGAGGAGACGGTGGACGACCCGGCCGAGCGGGCGCTGTGCCGACGGGCGGTGGTCGAGGGACTCGTCCTGTGCCGAAACGAG
>DMTU01000342.1:9676-10667 GCA_003476595.1 Acidimicrobiaceae bacterium
AGGACGCCGCCCTGCCGATCCCGCCCGGTGCCAGCGTGGCGGTCATCGGCCCCAACGCCGAGGACACCCGCATCATGGGAGGCGGGTCGGCCAGCCTCCAGGCGCTCCCGAACCGGTCGCTGCTCGACGCCCTCGCCGACCGGGCCGCGTCCGTCGTCCACGAAGCCGGCGTCCGCATCGATCGACTCCCGCCGCCGCTCACCGAGGAGGTGCTGCGCACGCCGGACGGGCAGCCCGGTCTGCGGGTCGACTACCGCGATGGCCTCGATCCGGACTCACCCATCGTGGTGACCGACGTGACACCCGAGACGATGCTGCGCTTCTTCGGCTCGACCCCGGAGGGCGTGGACCCCGAGCGCTTCCACGTCACCGTCACCGGCACGTTCGTCCCGGAGCGCACCGGCACCCACGTGCTGTCTGCGGTCCTCACCGGCGCCGGTCGGATCGAGGTCGGCGACGTCGCGGTGCTCGACGACCCCGACCGGCAGCTGCCCCGCGGGGCGCTGTTCTTCGGGTTCGGCTCCGAGGAGCAGGAGGCGGCCATCGAGTGCGAGGCCGGCGTGGCGGTGCCGATCCGGATCACCACGACCGGTCGGGGTGGCTACGCCGCGATCCGCCTCGGCGTGCGCGCCCCCGAGCCGCCCGACATGATCGAACGGGCCGTGGCCGCAGCCCGGGACGCCGACGTCGCCGTGGTCGTCGTGGGTACCAACGACGAGTGGGAGACCGAGGGCGAGGACCGCACGACCATCGCCCTCCCCGGCGACCAGGACGAGCTCGTCCGGCGGGTGGCCGAGGCCAACCCGCGGACCGTCGTCGTGGTCAACGCGGGCTCTCCGGTGGCGATGCCGTGGGTGGACGACGTGGCCGCGGTGCTGCTCGCCTACTTCGGCGGCATGGAGATGGCGGACGGCGTCGTCGACGTGCTGCTCGGTGAGGCCGACCCCGGTGGCCGGCTGCCGCTGACCTACCCCAAGGCGCTGGAGGACAC
>DMTU01000342.1:10691-11163 GCA_003476595.1 Acidimicrobiaceae bacterium
GGACACGCCGGCGTGGCGCTGGTACGCCCCGGTCGACGGCGTGCAGCACTACGGGGAGGGGCTGCTCATGGGCTACCGGGGCTTCGACGCCGCCGGCACCGAGCCGCTGTTCCCGTTCGGGCACGGCCTCTCCTACGGGGAAGCCGACTGGGGCGACGCATCGCTCTCCACGGACGCCGTCCGCGGCGGCGAGGGCGTGGAGCTCACCGTGCCGATCCGGGCGACGGGGGAGCGCGCCGCCACCGTCGTGGTCCAGGCCTACCTGTCGGGGCCCGACGGCTTCGGCCGCCCGCCCAAGGTCCTGGCCGGGTTCGCCAAGGTCACGGTCGCGCCGGGCGCGGAGGAGCAGGTCGTCGTGACCGTCGCGCCGGAGGCGTTCCGGCGCTGGGACGGCGACGGCTGGGTCGTCGACGAGGGGACCTGGGAGGTCGTCGTCGCCGCGTCGGCGACCGACGTCCGCCAGCGCCTGGCG
>DMTU01000342.1:11311-11574 GCA_003476595.1 Acidimicrobiaceae bacterium
GCGCCTGGCGCTCGAGGTCGGCTGCGGCGTTCCGCAGCCGCTGCCAGAACCCTCCGGGGGCGACACCTAGTCCAGGGAGCGGAAGACGATGCCGGTGGCGGGCTTCGGGGCGAAGAACGTGGTCTTGGGCGGCATGCGCTCGCCGCCGTGGGCGATGGCCTGGATCTGGGCCACGGTGGCCGGCCGCATCAGCAGCGCCGCCTGGGCCCGGCCCTCGGCGACGGCCTCGACCACGTTGGCCACGCCGTGCTGGTAGCTGCGGT
>DMTU01000342.1:11736-13217 GCA_003476595.1 Acidimicrobiaceae bacterium
CCGTGCTGGTAGCTGAGGTCGTGGGCCGGGAGGGCCGAGCGCGCATGCTCGAGGCGCACCGTGTCGAGCTCCACCGACGCGTCGAACGCGCCGTCCTTCGGGCGGAGCACGAAGGTGCCGGTGTCGTCGACGAGGCCGAGCCCGCCGAGCTCGACCAGGCGGGCGACGGCGTCGGGGCCGAACGGGTCCGTCGGCTCGACGTCGAAGTGCTCGCTGAGCAGGACCGGCAGTGAGGCGCCGTCGGGGAGCCCGGTGATCAGCCGGTGGATGGGCTGGACGGTGAGCTCGTCCTCGACCAGCTCCACCACGAAGCACATGGTGAGGTCGGCGGCGGTGCCGGGGCCGTCCACGATGCGGCGCTCGTCGCGGTACTGCAGCGAGGTCTCGTAGCGGTGGTGGCCGTCGGCGATGACGATGGGGTGGTCGAGGACCAGGGTGGCGATGCGACCGTTTCGGTCGGCGTCCCGGCTCGTCCAGGTGGTGTGGGTGACGCCGTCCGGGTCGGTCCACTCGGCGTCGGGCTCGACGTCGGTCGGGAGCAGGTCGGTGAGGCCGCCGGCGAGCGACAGGCCCCAGATGGCCGAGAGGTTGTACCGGGTCGACCGCAGCATGTCGAGGCGGTCCGACTTGGCCTTCTTGGTGGTGTGCTCGTGGGGGAGGATCTCGCCCGCCCCGGGCGGCCACAGCTCCAGGGCGCCGATGACACCCGTGGTGTGGCGGGTCACGCCGGCCTCGTCGGTGAAGGTCATCCGGTAGATCGTGAAGGTCGGGGCGTCGTCCGTGACCAGGGTCTGCTCGTCCTGCCACTCGTGCAGCAGCCGGCGAGCGACGTCGTAGCGGTCCTCGCCGTCCTCGTCGACGGGCAGGTCGATCCGCACCGCGTTGCGGTCGTTGCGAGCGAGCTCGGCCCGCTGGCGGTCGTCGATGACGTCGTAGGGGGGTGCGGTGACGTCGGCGAGGGCGACTCGCTCGCGGTCGTAGCGCAGACCTCGGAAGGGCTCGAAGCGGGGCACCCGGACATCGTTGCAGACCGGGTCCGGGTGCCACGATGCTGCGATGCCCTGGGTGCTGGACCTCGACGGTGTGATCCGGCTCGGTGAGCAGCCGATCGCCGGCGCAGCCGAAGCCGTGGCCCTGCTGCGCGCCGCCGGTGAGGAGGTGGTGTTCGCCACGAACAACGCCTACCGGTCCATCCGGGACCAGGAGGCCGCCCTCGACGCAATCGGCATCCCCGCCGACGGGGCCGTGGTCGGCGCAGCCCAGGCCGGCGCGAGCCTCCTCGAACCGCACGAGAGGGTGCTGGTGGTTGGCGGGCCCGGGCTGGTCGAGGAGGTCGAGGCCCGGGGCTGCACCCTGGTCGAGGCCGGGCCATGCGACGCGGTGATCTCGGGCCTGGACCGCCAGTTCGACTACGACGCGCTCCGGCGGGCCGGCCTCGCCATCCGGGGCGGCGCCCGCTGGGTCCTGACCAACCCCGACCC
>DMTU01000342.1:13424-13840 GCA_003476595.1 Acidimicrobiaceae bacterium
ATGGTCGGGCTGATCCGGGACCGCCTCGGAGGTGACGGGATCGTCGTCGGGGACCGCGCCGACACCGATGGTCGGTTCGCCACCGCGCTCGGCTACCGGTTCGCGCTGGTCTTCTCCGGGGTCACCACCGAGGCGGACCTGCCGGTCGAGCCCGAGCCGTGGCTGGTCGCCGACGACCTGCTCGAGGTCGTGCGGAGGACCCTGGCCTGACGGACGGGGGCGACACCACGTAGGATGTCGCCCCTTGAACGTGAGATCCGGCGAGCGAGCGCCCGCAGAGCCGCCTGCGAACCGGCTGGGTGACCTGGACCGCGTGTTCGAGCGCGCCGGCACGATGGCGCCGATGCTGCGGGACCTGGACTGGTCCGCCACGCCCCTGGGGGACCCCGACACCTGGCCGCAGAGCCTGCGCTCCG
>DMTU01000342.1:13980-22625 GCA_003476595.1 Acidimicrobiaceae bacterium
CAGAGCCTGCGCTCCGCCGCCAGCATCTGCCTCGGCGCCAAGTACCCGATCGCCATCTACTGGGGCGACGAGCTGACGCTGCTGTACAACGAGGCGTGGAGCGTGATCCCCGGCGACAAGCACCCGTGGGCGCTCGGGAAGCCGGCCCGCGCGGTGTGGCCCGACATCTGGGACATCGTCGGGCCGGAGTTCGAGGAAGCGCTCCAGGGCAGAGGCATGTGGGTGGCGGACCGCCTGCTGCCGATGGAGCGGCGCGGGTACCTCGAGGAGACCTACTTCAACTACAACCTGAGCCCGATCACGGCCGAGGACGGCCGCATCGAAGGCGTGTTCAACGCCGGGATGGAGACCACGAGCCGGGTCGTCGCCGCCCGCCACCAGCGGGTCCTGATCGACCTGATCGCCGAGACCGCATCGGCCACGACGGTCGGCGAGGCCTTCGCCGGCGCCGTCGAGGCCCTGGCCGGTCACCGCGAGGTCGCCCCGTTCGCCGTGCTGTACCGGCTCGACGACGGGGTCGCGCACCTCACCGGCACCACCGGCGTGGCCGCCGGCGGGGAGGGCACGGGTGCGTCGGTCCGGCTCGGCGTCGATGCCGACCCGTGGCGGATCCAGGAGGCGATCGAGCGACGTCGCGCCGCGGTGGTCGAGGACGTCGGCCGCTTCGCCGAGGTGCACGCACACGAGGGGTGGCCCGAGGCCGCCCACACGGCGGTGACGCTGCCGGTCGTCCGCTCCCGGCGCCGGAAGCGTCGCGTCGAGGGCGTCCTGGTGGTGGGCGTCCCGCCCGGGCTGCGCATCGACCCCCAGCACCAGGAGTTCCACGCCGCCCTCGCCGACCGCTTCGCCCTCTCGGTGCTCGACGCCCGCCGGGAGGAGGAGGAGCGGCGCATGTTCGAGATCGAGCACCGCATCGCCGAGACCCTCCAGCAGAGCCTCATCCCCGCGCTGCCCGAGCTCGACCACGTCGACCTCGCCGGCTGCTACCTGCCCGGCACCGAGGGCCTCGAGGTCGGCGGTGACTGGTACGACGCCATCCCGCTGCCCGACGGCAGCGTCACCCTGGTCATCGGCGACGTGGTCGGCAAGGGCGTGGCCGCGGCTGCCCAGATGGGCCAGCTCCGCAACGCCCTGCGCGCCTACGTCCTCGAGGGGTTCTCGCCGGGGGCGGTCCTCAGCAAGCTCAACCACCTCACCCTCTCCCTGTCCGGATCGACCTTCGCGACGCTGCTCGTCCTGCGCTACGAACCGGGGGACCACACGGTCCAGTGGTGCCGGGCCGGCCACCTCCCGGCCCTGGTGCGACGTGCGGACGGCACCGTCGAGCTGCTCGACGGCGACGGATCCCCGCCCATCGGGGTGTTCGAGGGCGTGACCTTCCGGGAGTCCCAGCGCCGGTTGCAGCCGGACGACGTCGTGGTGCTCTACACCGACGGTCTCGTCGAGAAGCCGGGCGAGGACATCGACGTCAGCATCGACCAGCTGGCGCATCGGGTCGGCGCACTGCCCGTCGGCGCCGGGTTCCTCGACGCGATCGTGGCGCCGCTGGCCGACACCGACCGGCGCGACGACGTCGCGGTGCTCGTCCTCAGCACCTGAGCCGTCGGCGGCTCAGCCCCCGGGCCGCCACCGCCGGTACTCGTGGACGGGACCGACGCCGCCGGTGGAGTCCCAGTGGTGGGGGGACATCTGGTCCTGGTAGCGGTGCCGCCACGCCGCCTTCTGCGCCGCGCGCATCGAACGGACGAGCACGCCGATCGCCACGCCGAAGACGAAGCCGCCGACGTGCGCGGCCCAGGCCACGCCGGAGTTCGGGCTGGTGAAGAACTGGAGCACGAACCAGACGCCGAGCAGCCACTTGGCCTTGATGGTGGCCAGGATCGGGAAGCCCAGCAGCACGATCGTGCGCACGGGCGCGTTCGGGAACCAGATCAGGTACGCACCCATCACCGCAGCGACCGCCCCGGAGGCGCCCACGACGGGGATCGTGCTGTCGGGCTGGAGGGCGACGTGGGTGACGAGCGCCGCGACCCCGCCGACCAGGTAGAAGAGCAGGTACCGGACGGCGCCGAGGTGGTCCTCGATGTTGTTCCCGAAGATCCACAGGTAGAGCATGTTCGAGCCGATGTGCATCAGCCCGCCGTGGAAGAACATCGACGCCAGGGCCGAGAGCCAGATGGACTTGTCCGGCACGCCCTGCGGGGCGTCGTCGCCACCGATCCCGCACGACTCCGGGTCACCGCCGACGGCCCCGAAGGTGGCCTCGAGCTCCGGTGTGGTGAGGGGTCGCTGCTGGGTGAGCTCGCAGGGGATGGCGGCGTTCTCGATGTTGAACACCAGGTCGTCGATCGGCTCCCGCTGGGGCTCCTCCTGCCAGAGGAACCAGGCGCCGACGCAGGCGAGGATCAACAGCAAGGTGACCACGGGGCGTCGGCTCGTGGGGTTCACGTCCTTGAGCGGGAGCACCGGCAGAGCGTAGGAGCGCCGTCCGGCACTTTCGCCCCCCGCCGTGCTGTCGTAGCCTGCGCGGATGGCCAAGAACCCCCTGATCAAGCGGTACCTCGATGCGGGGATGGCGTTCACGCAGATGACCCAGTCCCGCGCCGAGGCGATCGTGAAGGACCTCGTCAAGCAGGGCGAGGTGAAGTCGAAGCAGGCCGAGGACCTGATCGAGCAGATCGTCGAGCGTTCGAAGGCCAACACCGAGGGCCTGCTCGAGATGGTCCGCTCCGAGGTCCGCGACCAGCTGGTGGCGCTCGGCCTGGTCGACGCACCGGACGCGGGCACCCCCGCCCCCACCCCGACGGCGCAGGCCGCGCCGGCGAAGACCGGCGCGACCGGCACGACCGAGGCCGCCGCCGAGCGGTCCGCCACGAAGAAGGCCGCCACGAAGAAGCGGGCCACGGCGAAGAAGGCCGCCACGGCCAAGAAGGCGGCCGCCAAGAAGCGGACCACCAAGAAGGCCGCGGCCAAGCGGACCACGGCGAAGAAGGCGGCGACCACGAAGAAGGCGCCGGCGCGCAAGGCCGCCACGACGAAGGCCACCGCCAAGAAGGCCGCTCCCGGGTCCGCCGGGAGCCCGTCGGCTTCGTAGGAGGCCATGACCTCCGGCGCCCGGCGGCGACTCGACCTCGAGCTGCTCCGGCGCGGCCTCACCGAGAGCCGGCAGCAGGCGCGCCACCTGATCGATGCGGGGCGGGTGCTCGTGTCCAACGCGCCGGCCGACAAGGCCGGCCGCCTCGTCGCGCCCGGGGAGCCGATCCGCGTGCTCGGTCCGCCCGCTCGGTACGTGGGGCGGGGCGGGGAGAAGCTGGCGGGCGCGCTGGCCCGGTTCGATCTCGACCCCACCGGTGTCCGGGCCCTCGACGCCGGCGCCTCGACCGGGGGCTTCACCGATGCCCTGCTGCAGGCGGGGGCCACATCCGTGGTGGCCGTCGACGTCGGCCGGGCCCAGCTGCACGAGCGGTTGCGGGCCGACGAGCGGGTCGACGTCCGGGAGCAGACCGACATCCGCACCGTGCGCGCCGACGACATCGGCGGCCCGGTCGATGTCGTGGTCGCCGACCTGTCGTTCATCTCGCTCCACGCCGTGATCACGTCGTTGCTCGACCTGCTCGCGCCGGGGGGTGACCTCGTGGTGCTCGTGAAGCCGCAGTTCGAAGCGGGCCGGGCCGAGGTCTCCCGGGGACGGGGCGTGATCCGCGACCCGCGGGTCTGGCGGCGGGTGCTCGGCGAGGTGATGGTCGCCATCGGCGAGGCCGGAGGCGCCATCATGGACGCCATGGTCTCCCCCCTCCGCGGGGCGGACGGCAACGCCGAGTTCCTCGTGCACGTCCGCCGCCCCGAACACGGTCGCGACCCGCACGACGGTGCGGCCGCCGGGCGCGGGCTGGACCTCGACGCGCTCGTCTCCGAGGCCGCCGGGGAGGCCGGAGCCTGATGGTCACGGCCGGATTCATCCTGCACAGCGAGCGCGATCGCGCCGCGTCCATCACCCACGACCTGGCCACGTGGCTGCTCCAGCGCGGCCACGACGTGCGGATGCCCACCGACGACGCGGAGCGACTCGGCCTGGGGGACCACGGCGTGCCCGAGGACCGCTTCGCCGACGGGCTCGACGTCGCCGTGAGCCTCGGCGGTGACGGCACGATGCTGCGCACCGTGGAGCTGGTGGCCGACAGCGGCATCCCGGTGATCGGCATCAACGTGGGCCAGCTCGGCTACCTGACCGAGGTCGATCCGGCCGGCGCACGGATGGCGATCAAGCGCTACCTGTCCGGGGCCTACGAGATCGAGGAGCGCATGCTCCTCTCGGCCCGCATCGAGGGGCGCGAGTCCTCCGAGCACGTGGCGCTCAACGAGGCGGTCATCGAGAAGACGCCCTCCGGCCACACCGTCCGCCTCGCGGTCAGCGTCGACGGCGAGTACTTCACGACCTACGCCGCCGACGGCCTCATCGTGGCGACCCCCACCGGGTCAACGGCGTACTCGTTCTCGGCCCGGGGGCCCATCGTGGCGCCCATGCACCGCTGCCTGGTGCTCACGCCGGTGTCACCGCACATGCTGTTCGACCGCACGCTCGTGCTCGACCCGCACTCCACGTTGCACCTGGAGGTCGTCGGGCACCGGCCCGCCACGGTCTCCGCCGACGGCCGCAACCTCGGCACGCTCCACCCCGGCGACGCGCTCAGCTGCACCGCCAGCCCCCGCACGGCGCGGCTCGTCACGTTCGGCGAGCACGACTTCCTCGCGATCCTCAAGACCAAGTTCGGGCTGTCCGACCGATGAGGGACCCACGGTGATCGCCGAGCTGGCCGTGCGTGACCTCGGCGTGTTCGCCGATGCCCGACTCGTGCTCGACGAGGGCCTCACCGCCCTGACCGGGGAGACCGGTGCGGGCAAGTCGCTGGTCGTCGGGGCGATCCAGCTCCTGCTCGGCGCCCGCGCCGACGCCTCGGTGGTGCGCCCCGGCGCCGAGGAGGCCATCGTCGACGGCCGCTTCGTGACGGCCGAGGGCGAGGAGGTCGTCCTGTCGCGGGTGATCCCGGCCGCCACCGGCAGCCGCAGCCGGGCCTACGTCAACGGGCGGCCCGTCACCGTCGCCGAGCTGGCCGAGCGGGGCGGCGCGCTCGTCGAGCTGCACGGTCAGCACGCCCACCAGCAGCTCCTGCAGGCGTCCTCCCAGCGCCACGCGCTCGACCGGTTCGCCGGCGTCGACCTGCAGCCGCTCCGCGACGCTCGGGCGCAGGTGGCCGCGATCTCGGCCCAGCTCGACGAGCTCGGCGGGGACGAGCGCAGCCGGGCCCGCGAGATCGATCTGCTCCGCTACCAGCTCACCGAGCTCGACGACGCCGCGCTCGAGGACCCCGACGAGGACGATCGCCTCGACGAGGAGGAGGACCTGCTCGCCGACGCCGTCGCCCACCGGGATGCGGCCGCAGCAGCAGCCGAGGCCCTGGTCGGTGACGAGGGCGTCGCCCACCAGCTGCAGTCGGTCATCGGCCTGGTCGGCGGGCGCGCGCCCTTCGCCGAGCTCGAGGGCCGGCTGCGCTCCGCAGCCGCCGAGGTCACCGAGGCGGCCCACGACCTGCGCGACGTCGCGGAGGGCATCGCCGACGACCCCGAGCGCCTCGTGGCCATCCGTCAGCGCCGCCAGCTGCTCGCCGAGCTGCGCCGCAAGTACGGCGACACCCTCGCCGAGGTGCTGGACGAGCGCGAGGGCATCCGCCGCCGGCTGGACGAGCTGCTCGGCCACGACGCCCGGGCCGAGGCGCTCGAGGCCGAGCTGGCGAGCGCCCGGAAGGCGGAGGCCGCCGCGGCCGCCGCCGTGGCCAAGGCGCGCAAGGCGGCGGCGCCGGTGCTGGCCGGCGGCGTCGAGGAACGGCTCCGAGCCCTGGCCATGCCGGCCGCGCGCGTGGAGGTCGTGGTCGAGGGCGACGGACCTGCCGACGACGTGCGCTTCCTGCTCGCCGCGAACCCCGGCGGTGCGCCGGCGCCGATCTCCAAGGTCGCCTCCGGCGGCGAGCTGTCGCGCGCCACCCTGGCCCTGCGCCTCGAGCTCACCGCAGGGCCGCCGTCGCTCGTGTTCGACGAGGTGGACGCCGGCATCGGCGGGGAGACCGCGTGGGCGGTCGCCACGGCACTGGCCGCCCTGGCGGGACGGCACCAGATCCTGGTCGTCACCCACCTCGCGCAGGTCGCGGCCTTCGCCGACCGCCAGCTGCGGGTCGCCAAGTCGGCGACCGACACCTCCACGACGGCCACCGTCACGGCCCTCGGTGACGACGCCCGGGTCGAGGAGATCGCCCGCATGCTCTCCGGCCAGCCGGAGAGCGACGCCGGCCGGGAGCACGCGCTCGAGCTGCTCGACGCCGCCGCCGAGGCTCGGAGGCAGGCGTGACCCAGCCCGCCGCGGTCTCCGGGCAACCCTCGCTGTCCGGCATCGCCCGGGTCGACCGACGCACCAAGGCCCTGGTGAGCCGGCTCCAGCCCGGCGACATCGCGGTCATCGACCACGAGGACCTGGACGGCGTCGCGGCCGAGACCCTCGTCGGCGCCCGCCCTGCAGCGGTGGTCAACGCGTCGTCGTCGATGACCGGGCGGTACCCGAACATCGGCCCCCTCGCCCTCACCGAGGCCGGGATCCCCCTGATCGATGCCGCCGGTGCCGAGGTGATGGCCATCGAGGAGGGCAGCCGGATCACGATCCAGGACGGCACCATCCTCCTCGGCGAGGACGAGATCGCCACCGGCGAGCGCCAGACCCACGAGGGGCTGCAGGACCGGATCCTGGCCGCGAAGTCGACCATGGGCGCCGAGCTCGAGCGCTTCGCCGAGAACACCCTGCGCTACATCCAGGCCGAGGGCCACCTGCTCGTGGACGAGCCCGACGTGCCCGAGGTGCCGGGCGTGGACTTCCGCGGGCGTCACGTGCTCATCGTGGTGCGGGGCGTGGGCTACAAGGACGATCTGAACCTGCTGCGCCGCTCCGGCTACATCGCCGACCAGAAGCCGATCCTCATCGCCGTGGACGGCGGGGCCGACGCACTGCTCGAGGCCGGCCGCAAACCGGACGTGATCATCGGCGACATGGACTCTGTCTCGGAGGAGGCCCTGCGCTGCGGCGCCCGCCTCATCGTCCACGGCTACCGGGACGGGCGGGCCCCCGGCGGCGAGCGCCTCGACGGCCTCGGCCTCGACTACGAGGTGTACGGGTCCGAGGGCACGAGCGAGGACATCGCCATGCTCCTGTCCTACGAGAAGGGTTGCGAGCTCATCGTGGCCGTCGGCACGCACAACTCGATGGTCGAGTTCCTCGACAAGGGGCGGGCCGGCATGGCCTCCACCTTCCTCGTCCGCATGAAGGTGGGCATGATGCTGGTCGACGCCAAGGGCGTGAGCCGCCTCTACCGGTCCACGGTGCGCACCCGGGACCTGCTCCTCCTCGTCCTCGCCGCCGTCTTCACCATGGTCGTGATCGTCCTCGTCAGCGAGCCGATCCGGCTGGTCATCCGCACGTACTGGGTCTCGTTCACCTCATGATCAACCTCCGCTACCACATCGTCTCGCTCACCGCGGTCTTCCTCGCCATCGGCATCGGGCTGACGCTGGGCTCGACGTTCCTCGACCGGGCGACGGTCGAGAACCTCAACGGCCAGCTCGAGAACCTCGAGACCAGGCTGGGCGACCGGGACGAGCAGATCGAGTTGCTCGAGGACGAGCTCGCCGAGGCCGAAGCGCTCCAGTCCGCCCTCGACGAGCAAGGTGCCGGCCTGCTCGCGGGGCGGTTGGATGCCGTGCCCGTCGTGGTCATGGCCTCGGCCGGGGTGGACGACGCCGACGTGGACGGCGCCGTCGAGTCGCTGCAGGCCGCCGGCGCCGACGTGCTCGGCGAGTGGTGGCTCACCGAGCGCCTCCTGCTGGCCGAGGAGGCCGACATCGACGACCTCGCCGCGGTGCTGGAGGAGCCCTCGGGCGACCCGGCGCGGCTGCGCCGCCTGGTGATCGACCGGCTCGGCCGGGAGGTCCAGACCAGCCAGCGGCGGGACGCGGCCGTCGACGCCGTGGCCGAGGAAGCCGATGACGGGGATGCGACCGGCACACCCGACGGCGACGATGCCGTCGCCGAGGAGGGCGATGCGGAGACCCCGTCGGAGGGGGTCGACGTGGACGGCACGGTGCCGGACCCGCTCGGCGATCCGGACGACGATGCCGGCGACGACGAGGCCGACGGCACGGAGGACCCGACCGATCCGCTGCTGGCCCAGGCGCTCGTCGATGCCGGATTCCTCGTGTTCGAGCCGGTCAGCGAGGGCCAGGACGAGCTGACGCTGCCCGACGGCGTGCGGGTCGTGCTCGTCGGTGGCTCGCCGACCCTGCCCGATGACGTGTTCGTGCAGCCCTTCGTCGACCGGCTGACCGAGGGCGTGGACGTGCCCATCCGGACCGTCGTCACGTCGGCGCTGGGCGACGGCGACGCGGTGTCGGAGGCCGTCGCAGCCATCCGGTCCGACGACGAGCTGCGAGCCGTGGTGTCCACCGTGGACCGCCTCGACCACTTCCAGGGCTGGATGGCGACGGTCCTGGCCGTCGAGGACCTGGCCAGCTCGACCGTCGGCCACTACGGGCTCGGCGAGGGCGCCGCC
>DMTU01000342.1:22775-24567 GCA_003476595.1 Acidimicrobiaceae bacterium
CGCTGCTGCCGCCGCTCCAGGACCCGTGACCGCCCCCGTCGACGAGCGGCGCAGCCTCGCCCGCTCGACGGCGACGCAGACCGTGCTGACGGCGGTGAGCCGCATCACCGGGTTCGTCCGCGTCGTGGTCGTGGCCGCCGTGCTCGGCACGACGTTCCTCGGCAACACGTACCAGTCGGCGAACACGATCCCGAACATCGTNNTCGTCTTCGAGCTGTTCGCCGCCGGCGCGCTGCAGGCGGTGCTGGTGCCGGCGCTGGTCGCCCGCTTCGATCGGGGCGACGACGACGACGCCGAGCGCCTGGCCGGCTCGGTGCTGGGCCTCACCCTCGCGGTCCTGGCCGGCCTGGCCGTCCTCGGCGCGCTCGCGTCACCGCTGCTGATGCGGGTGCTGGTCTCCGGCGTGGACGACCCCGCGGTCCGCGCCGATCAGGTCGCGCTCGGCACCGTCTTCCTGCTCGTGTTCCTGCCCCAGATCCTGGTGTACGACGTCGGGCTGGTGGCCACCGCCGTGCTCCACGCCCGGGGCCGCTTCGCCCTGCCCGCCATCGCGCCGGCGGTGAACAACGTCGTGGTCTGCGGCGCGTACGGGCTGTTCTGGTGGATGCGGCGGGGTCAGGAGCCGAGCCTCGACCTCAGCGCCGCGGAGGTAGCGGTCCTCGCCGGCGGCACCACCTTCGGCGTGGTCGCGTTCTGCGCCCTACCCATCCTCGGCGCCCGCCGGGCCGGCTTCCGCTTCCGACCGAACCTCGACCGGTCCGACCCGGCGCTGCGGTTCCTGGCCCGGCAGGGGGGCTGGGCCGCGCTCTACCTGGCCATGACCCAGGTCTTCCTCGGCGCGGTGCTGCTGTTCGCGAACCGTACCGAGGGCGGCGTGATCGCCTACCAGGTCGGGTTCACGTTCTTCCTCCTGCCGCACTCGCTGTTCGCCCTGCCGGTGCTCACGACGATGTTCCCGGCCGCGGCCCGGCACGTGCACGCCCAGCGCTGGGACGACGTGCGCGCCACGGTCCGGCGCGGCACCACGGCCATCGCCCTGTTCGTCCTCCCGAGCGCCGTCGCGCTCGGGGTGCTCGCCGAGCCGCTGGCCAGGGTCGCGTCCTTCGGCAACGTCGGGCCGGGCGGTGCCGAGCTGATCGCCGACGTGGTGCGCGGCTTCGCCCCCGGCCTGGTGGGATACGCGCTCTTCTACTTCCTGACGCGCATGCTCTACGCCATGGAGGACACCCGGACGCCCGCCACCGCCCACGCCGCCGTGGTCGCCCTCGGCGTCGTCGCGATGGCCGTGGCCGCCGCCACCCTCGACGGGGACGAGCTCGTCGCCGCGCTGGCGTGGGCCCACTCCGGCACCTACCTCGTCGGCGCCCTGGTGCTCGGCGCGGTGGTGACCCGCCGGCTCCGGCGACGGGACGTGCCCATCCGCCTGCTCGCCGCGCTGGGCCCCCAGCTCGCCGGCGCGGCGGTCGCCTCGGCGGCCGTGCTCGGCGTGGTCGCCGGTCTGACGTGGGACTCGCGCCTCGGCTCGCTCGGCATCGTCGTCCTCGGCGGCGGCGCCGTGGCCGCGGCCCACGTGGCCGTGCAGGCCCTGCTCGGCGGGCCGCGACCGATGGTCATCGTGGGACTGCTCCGGGGCGGCCCGGCGACGGGGGAGGGGTCGACGTGACCCGCCGCGTCGCGCTCGAGCTGCTCGGACCCTCCATCGGCGGCATCCGCCGCCACGTCGCCTACCTCAGCGAGCAGCTCCGGGCCGCTGGCTGGGAGGTGCGCACCGCCGGCCCGGCCGGGGTGCTCG
>DMTU01000342.1:24674-25007 GCA_003476595.1 Acidimicrobiaceae bacterium
CCGCCCGCCGGGCGCTCCGGCCGCTGCTCGACGGCGTCGACGTCGTGCACGCACACGGGCTCAAGGCCGGCTGGCTGGCCGCGACCCTGCGGCCCCGCCCGCCGCTGGTCGTCAGCATCCACAACCTCGTGCTCGACGAGGTCGCCGGGTGGTCGGCGCCGCTGCTGCGCCGCCTCGAGGAGCGGCTCCCCGGGCGCGCCGACGCCACGATCGCCATCTCCGGCGAGGTGGCGCGCCGCTTCGCCGGCCGGCCCGGTGCCGACCGCATCCGCGTGATCCCGCCGGCAGGCCCGCCGCCGGTCCCGATGCGCTCGCCGCAGCAGGTCCGGGCCG
>DMTU01000342.1:25133-26676 GCA_003476595.1 Acidimicrobiaceae bacterium
GCAGCAGGTCCGGGCCGAGCTCGGCGTGGCTGCCGACGAGGAGCTGGTCGTCACCGCCGCGCGCCTCCACGCGCAGAAGGGCCTGCACGTGCTCCTTGATGCCGCCGCGGCGGTCCGGGGCCAGCGGCCGGGGCTGCGCTGGTTCGTGTTCGGGGACGGCCCGCTCCGGGCCGAGCTGGAGCAGTCGATCACCGCCCGCGGACTCGAGCAGGTCGTCCACCTCGCCGGCGCCCGTCCGACCGTGGACAGCGAGCTGGCCGCGGCCGACCTGGTCGTGGTCACCTCGCAGTGGGAGTCCGGGCCCCTCGTCGTGCTGGAGGCCCTGGCCCTCGGCCGCCCAGTCGTGTCCACCGACGTGGGCCTCGTCCGCGAGGTGATCGATCCGGCATCGGGCCAGGTCGTCCCGGTCGGCGACGCCGCGCGCCTGGCCGATGCCGTCGTGGCCGCGCTGGCGGGTTCGTCCCGCCCGGACGGTGAGGTGCCAGGATCGTCGGACCGGTTCCGACCCGTTGCCCTCGCAGCCGCCGTCCGGGACGTCTACGAAGAGGTCGTGTCCCCCCGATGAAGCCGATCCGGATCGCCGTCGCAGCCCTGGTCATCGCGGTCGCCGTCGCACTGGTGGTGCTCCCGGGTCGCTCCAGCACGTCGCGGGCCGATGCGGACCGGGTGCTGATCGTGTCGATCCCGACGCTCACGTGGGAGCTCGTCGCCGACGAGGAGCCCGCCAACCTGGTCGCGCTGCTCGAACGATCCGCCGTCGCCTCGGCCAGCGTGCGCACGATCGGGATCGACACAGACCTGGGCGAGGGCTACGCCACGATGGGTTCGGGGAACCGCACCTCCGTCCCGAGCGGCTACGCCTCCCTCGCCTTCCCGCCGGACGCGACCTTCGAGGGCGAGCCGGTCACCGACGTCTACGAGCGGCGCTTCGGCGTCGACCCGGGCGACGCCGAGGTGCTCCAGCTCGGTGCCGCCGCCATCCAGCGGCGCAACGACGACCTCCTCTACGGGTCCGAGCCGGGCTCGCTCGGCCGCGCGCTGCGCGCCGAGGGGCGATCGGCCGCCGTCGTCGGCAACGCGGAGCTCGTGGTCGAGCCGCCGCTGGCCGAGCTCAGCCGCCAAGCCGCCCTCGCCGTCGTGGACGAGCGGGGCCAGGTCGCCCGGGGGCGGGTCGACGGCGGACTGCTCGAGAGCGGCCCCGACCTGCCCGGTGGCGTGGCGTTGGACGCGGGGACGGTGCTGTCCGAGGTGGAACGGGTCTGGGACGACTCCGACGTGGTCCTCGTCGAGCTGAGCGACCTGCTCCGAGCCGAGGCGACCGAGCCGGTCGTGACGCCCGAGGTCGCCGATGCGGTGGCCGCCGACGCCCTCGCCCGCACCGACGACCTCCTCGGCGCCCTGCTCGACCAGGTCGACCTCGAACGGGACCTGGTGCTCGTGGTCTCGCCGGTCTCACCCGTCGGGGCCGACCAGCTGGTGGTGGCGGCCGCCGCCGGCGCCGGCCTCGAGCCGGGGCTGGCCCGCAGCGGCACCTCCCGGCGCG
>DMTU01000344.1:0-3774 GCA_003476595.1 Acidimicrobiaceae bacterium
CGGCTCCGGCAAGGGCGCCGACACCATCACCTCGGGCCTCGAAGGCGCGTGGACGCCCACCCCCACGACGTGGGACAACAGCTACTGGGACACCCTGTTCAGCCTCGAGTGGGAGCTGGTGGAGAGCCCGGCCGGCGCCAAGCAGTGGCAGCCGAAGGACGCCGAGGCCCAGGAGCTGGTGCCCGACGCCCACATCGAGGGCAAGAAGAACCCGCCGATGATGGCGACGACGGACCTCGCCCTGCTCGCCGACCCGGAGTACCGGAAGATCTCCGAACGCTTCCGGGACAACCCCGACGAGTTCGCCGATGCGTTCGCCCGGGCCTGGTACAAGCTGCTGCACCGCGACATGGGCCCCCACTCGCGGTTCCTCGGCCCGTGGGTGCCGGAACCCCAGCTGTGGGAGGACCCGGTCCCCGCCGTGGACCACGACCTCGTGGACGACGACGACGTCGCCGACCTCAAGGCCACGGTCCTCGACGCCGGCGTGTCGGTGCAGGACCTGGTGTTCACGGCCTGGGCCTCGGCCTCGAGCTACCGGGACACCGACAAGCGGGGCGGCGCCAACGGCGCCCGGATCCGCCTGGCGCCCCAGAAGGACTGGGAGGCCAACGAGCCCGAACGGATCGGTCGGGTGCTGGCCGCGCTCGAGGGCATCCAGCAGGACTTCAACTCGAACCAGTCCGGCGGCAAGCGGGTGTCGCTCGCCGATCTCATCGTCCTCGCCGGCAGCGCCGCCGTCGAGAAGGCGGCCCGGGATGCGGGGCACGACATCACGGTGCCGTTCTCGCCGGGGCGCACCGATGCCACCGACGAGATGACCGATGCCGACGCCTTCTCCGTGCTGGAGCCCCGCGGCGACGGCTTCCGCCAGTACCGGCGGGCCGGCGACAAGCTGCCGCCGGAGCAGCGCCTGCTCGACAAGGCCAACCTGCTGGCGCTGTGCGCACCGGAGATGACCGTGCTCGTCGCCGGCATGCGCGCCCTCGGCGCCACCCACGGCGGCACCAGCCACGGTGTGCTGACCGATCGGCCCGGCGTCCTCACCAACGACTTCTTCGTGAACCTGCTCGACCCTGGCGTCGAATGGACGACCGCCCGCGAGGAGGGCGTCTACGAGGGCCGCCGCGCCGGCAGCGACGAGGTCGTCTGGACCGCCACGGCCGCCGACCTGGTCTTCGGCTCGAACTCCCAGCTCCGGGCCATCGCAGAGGTCTACGGCCAGGACGACGGACGCGAGAAGTTCGCCCGGGACTTCGCGCAGGCCTGGACCAAGGTCATGGAGCTCGACCGCTTCGATCTCCGCTAGGACCTGCTGACGTGCTCGGTGGCCGGCTCCCTCGGAGCCGGCCACCGGCGCGCTCGGCTCGCTACGGGAAGATGCCCCGAGCGTCCAGCGCGGCACCGACACGATCGATGGCCAGGGCGTAGGCGGCCCGCCGCAGGCTGACGTCCCACCGCTGGGACGCGGCCCACACCTCGTCGAACGCGTCGGCCATGACCTGGTGGTGGCGGTCCGCGGTGAGGGCGATGTCCCACGGGTATCCCTGACGAGACTGGGCCCACTCGAAGTACGACGCCGTCACGCCACCGGCGTTGGCCAGCACGTCGGGGACCACGGTGATCCCCCGCCGGTCGAGCACGGCGTCGGCCTCGGTCAGGGTCGGGCCGTTCGCCGCCTCGACGATCACCTCCGCCTGGATGCGCTCGGCGACGCCGGCGTCGATCACCCCGCCGAGGGCGGCGGGGACGAGCAGCTCGCAGGGCAGCGCCAGCAGGTCGTCGGGATCGATCGGATCGCCGAGGGGGAAGCCGGCGACGCCGCCGGTGGCCTTGACGTGGTCGGACAGCTCGGAGACGTCGAGGCCGCCCTCGTTGATGACCGCACCCGTCACGTCGCTGACGCCGACCACGCGCATGCCGGCCGACTTCAGCAGGAACGCGAGGGGTGCCCCCACCTTGCCGAAGCCCTGGATGACGGCACGGCGACTGGGGAGGTCGATGCCGAGCGCCTCGAAGACCGCCCGGGCGCAGACCACGACGCCGGCGGAGGTGCCACCGGCGTGGGCACGGGTCCCGCCCACGGACAAGGGCTTGCCGGTGACCGCGGCCGGGAGGTGGATGCCGCCGCCGGTCATCTGCAGCGTGTCGAGCAGCCATGCCATCACCCGCCCGTCGGTGTTGATGTCCGGGGCGGGCACGTCCCGGTCCGGTCCGAGGAGCGGGGCGATGCCCGTCGTGTACCGGCGCGTCAGCCGCTCGAGCTCACCCGCGCTCATCTGTCGGGGGTCGCAGCGCACGCCGCCCTTGGCCCCGCCGAAGGGGATGCCGCACACCGCGGTCTTCAAGGTCATCTGCGCCGCCAGGGCGGTGACCTCCTGGGCGTCGACGTCGGGGTGGAAGCGGATGCCGCCCTTGCCCGGGCCTCGCACGGTGTTGTGGTGCACCCGCCAACCGGTGAAGACCTCGAGCGTCCCGTCGTCCATGCGGACCGGGATCGAGACCTCGAGCACCCGCTCCGGGTGTCGCAACCTCGCGTGCACCCCGGCGCTGACGTCGGCCACTGCGGCGGCATCGTCGATGCGATCGAGGACGGCTTCCCAAGCTGAGGACCCCACGGCCCGAGTGTGGCATCCGCCGCACGCAGCGCGCGGCGACCGCCCCTCAGGCCGCCGTGGCGCGGATGGCCGGGCGCTCGCCCGGGGTCGGGGCCGTGCTGGCGGCCAGCGCCACGATCAACCGGCCGAGGGCGCGCTCGCGCACGGCGCGTGGTGCGGTTGAGTCGGCGACGATGCCGGTGAGGATCGGGCGGATCCCCCGGTCGCGAGCCGCAGCGACGAGGTCGATGACGGCGGGGCGGTGGGCGTCGAAGCCGTCGGCGACGACGGACTCGGCGAGGACGATGAGGGCTTCGGTGGCGGGCAGGCGGGTCATGGGTCGACCGTACGACCGACGGGTCATCAGCACCAGCGATGATCTCTGCTCGTGATCATCAGCTATGCTGATCACCATGCCGGCCTTCCCCGATCTGGAGATCCGCCACCTCGCCGCCCTCGTGGCCGTGGCCGAGGAGGGCTCCTTCGCCCGGGCCGCCGGTGCCCTCGGGTTCACCCAGTCCGCCGTGAGCCAGCAGATCGCCTCGCTGGAGCGGGCGGTCGGCCTGCCCGTCCTCGACCGACCCAAGGGCCCGCGACCGGCCGAGCTCACGCCCGCCGGACGACTGCTGCTCGACCACGCCCGGGACGTCCTCGACCGGATCGAGGCGGTCAGCGCCGAGCTGGACCAGATGCGACGCGGGGTCACCGGCCGCCTCGTCATCGGCACGTTCCAGTCGGTGTCGGCCGAGATCCTCCCACCCGTCGTCGGGCGGATGCGCGCCGAGGTGCCCCAGGTGGACATCGGCCTGTTCGAGACCGACGATCAGACCGCGCTGGTCGAGCGGGTCCTGTCCGACGAGCTCGACCTGGCCTTCACCGTCGACGCCACCGACGAGCGGCTGTCGTGCCAGGTGCTGGGACATGACCCCTTCGTGGTGCTCGTCGCCGCCGACGACCCCATCGGCGCCGTCGCCGCCCCGGCCGACATCAGCGACCACCCGCTCATCGGGCAACCGTCGTCCAACGTGTGCCAGCGCCTGATCGACCAGCGGCTCGACTCGGCCGGCATCCGGGCCGACTACGTGTTCCGCTCCCTCGACAACGGCGCGGTGCAGGGCATGGTCCGCTCCGGGATGGGGCGGGCGATCATGCCGATGCTGGCCATCGACCCCGATGA
>DMTU01000344.1:3908-5400 GCA_003476595.1 Acidimicrobiaceae bacterium
CCCCGGCATCCGGGTGCTGCCCCTCGACCCGCCCCTGGCCTCCCGCACCATCCAGCTCACCCGGCGAGCGGGGCGGAGCCTGCCCCCGGCCGCCGATCGCTTCGCGACGATCGCCGAGCAGGTCAGCGCCGACCGGCTCCGTCCCGAGCCGGCCGTCGCGATCTGAGCCGAGCCGGCAGGCGAGGCGACCCATGAGCACGGTGCCCTTCGGCGGCGCAGCCGCCAACCGAGCCGCAGGAGGGCGTGGCCCGTCCGTGCAGATCCCAAGCCTCAGGACATCCGGGCGAAGGCCTCGCACTCCTTGCCGGGGCCGGCGACCACGAGCACGTCGCCCTCCTCCAGGACGGTGTCGGCCGTCGCGTAGGTGAACCCGGCGTCGCCGGGCTTCACGCACACGACGGTGACGCCGTAGCGGGCCCGCAGCTCGAGCTCGGCCAAGGTCTGCCCGAGGGTCTCCGCCGGGGCGTGGGTCTCGACCATCGCGAAGTTCGCGTCGAGCTGGAACCAGTCGAGGATGCTGCCGCCCACCAGGTGCGCGACGCGCCGGCCCATCTCGTGCTCGGGGTAGACGACGGTGTCCGCGCCGACCCGTTCCAGGATCCGGCCGTGCGGGGTGGTCACGGCCTTGCCGATGATGTTCGGCACGCCGAGGTCGGCCAGGGCGGCCACGGTGAGGATGCTGGCCTCGATGTCGGAGCCGATGCCGACGACCGCGTTCTCGAAGTCGCGGGCGCCGATCTGGGACAGCACCTCCGGGTCGGTGGTGTCGGCCTCGAGGACGTGGGTGAGCTCGTCGGACAGCTTCTGGACGCGCCGGGCGTCGGTGTCGACGCCGAGCACCTCGAACCCGAGCTCGGTCAGCTCGAGGGCGACTGCGCTGCCGAAGCGGCCGAGGCCGACGACGAGGACCTGGGAGCTCTTCGAGCGCTGCAGGCCCGGGCGGCTGCGGTGGGGGCGGGGGTGGTCAGCCAATGATCGGACGCTCCTCGGGATGGCGGTAGAGCCGGTCGTGCTCACGGAGCACGAGCGCGGCGAACAAGGTGATGGGACCGACGCGGCCGATGATCATCAGCACGATGATCACCAGCTGGGAGGTCACGGAGAGCAGCGGGGTGATGTTGGCCGAGAGCCCGACGGTGGCCAGCGCCGAGATCACCTCGAACATGAGGTCGGCGCGGGGCAGGGCGGAGGTCGCCAGCAGGAGCATGGTCGCGCTGATGACGACGCCGATGGCCAGCAGCGCGACGGTGAGCGCCTGGCGCTGCGCCGTCTCCGGGATGCGCCGCTCGAACACGACGACGTCGGGATCGCCTCGGGCCTCGGCCCACATCACCCAGCCGAGGACGGCGAAGGTCGTGACCTTGATGCCACCGGCCGTGGAGGCGCTGCCCCCGCCGATGAACATCAGCACCTCGGTGAGCAGGCGGCTCGGTTCGCGCAGCGAGGCGATGTCGACGCTGTTGAACCCCGCGGTCCGGGGGGTGACGCTGTG
>DMTU01000344.1:5525-5848 GCA_003476595.1 Acidimicrobiaceae bacterium
GGTCCGGGGGGTGACGCTGTGGAAGAAGGCGTTGATGGTGGAGTCCCACGCCGACAGCTGGCCGAGCGTGTCGGGGTTCGTCCACTCGAACCAGGCGAAGAGCGCCCAACCGCCGAGGATGAGGGCGACCACCGTGGTGATCGTGAGCTTGGCGTGCAGGGACCACGAGTGCGCCCGGAAGCGGTGGACGCCGAGCTGGGACCACACCGGCAGGCCGAGGCCACCGACCACGATCGCCACCGCGATGACCAGGAGGATGAAGCTGTCCCGCTGGTAGCCGATGAGGCTGTCGGAGAACAGGGCGAAGCCGGCGTTGTTGAACG
>DMTU01000137.1:0-345 GCA_003476595.1 Acidimicrobiaceae bacterium
ATCAACAACGCCGGCATCCTGCGGGACCGGATGCTCACCAACATGACCGAGGCCGAGTGGGACGCGGTGATCCAGGTGCACCTCAAGGGCACCTTCGCCCCGAGCCGCCACGCCGCCGCCTACTGGCGGGAGCAGTCCAAGGCCGGCAACGAGGTCGACGGGCGCATCATCAACACCTCCTCGCCGTCGGGCATCTACGGCAACGTGGGCCAGACCAACTACGGCGCGGCCAAGGCCGGCATCGCCAGCTTCACGATCATCGCCGCCAAGGAGCTGGGCCGCTACGGCGTCACCGTGAACGCCATCGCCCCCGCCGCGCTGACCCGCATGACCGAGAACCTCGGC
>DMTU01000137.1:442-878 GCA_003476595.1 Acidimicrobiaceae bacterium
CCCGCATGACCGAGAACCTCGGCATGGGCCAGCTCCCGGAGGAGCAGAAGGAGCGCATGTCGCCGCGCTACATCGCCCCGATCGTGGTGTGGCTCGCCAGCGCCGACTCCAAGGACGTCACCGGGCGGGTCTTCGACGTGTCCGGCCGGGCGCTGTCGGTGTCCGAGGGCTGGCACCGCGGCCCCACCATCGAGCTGCCGACCGACGATCCTGCCGCCCTGTCCGACGACGTCAAGCGCATCGTCTCCGAGGCCCGGCCGAACGCCAACATGTCCGGCTACGACGAGGAGTAGGACGTGCCCATCAACCCCGATGCCGTCGGCGCCAAGAGCGAACCGACCCGCCAGTCCTGGACCTCCAAGGACGCGCTCCTCTACGCCGTCGGCGTGGGCGCCGGCCAGGAGCCCCTCGAGGAGTTGCAGTACACGACCGAGAA
>DMTU01000137.1:948-19876 GCA_003476595.1 Acidimicrobiaceae bacterium
AACCGAGAACTCCACCGACATCGACCAGAAGGTGCTGCCCACGATGGCGGTCGTCCTCGGTGGTGGCGGCGGGGCCTTCGCCCAGATCGGCAGCTTCAACCCGGCGATGCTGGTCCACGGCGAGCAGCAGATCTCCCTGCACCGGGAGATCCCGGTCGAGGGCGAGATCGAGACGGTGAGCGAGATCACCGGCATCTACGACAAGGGCAAGGGTGCGGTGGTCGTCAGCGAGGCGACCTCCACGCTCGTCTCCGACGGTGAGCCCCTCTTCTCCAAGACCATGTCGGCCTTCATCCGCGGTGAGGGCGGCTGGGGCGGGGACTCCGGCCCGGCGCTCGAGTGGGAGCGCCCCGACGGCGACCCCGACGAGGTCGTGACCTACACGACCCGTCCCGAGCAGGCGCTGATCTACCGCCTGTCGGGCGATCGCAACCCGCTGCACGCCGACCCCCAGTTCGCGGCGATGGGCGGCTTCGACCGGCCGATCCTGCACGGCCTGTGCACCTACGGCTTCACCGGCCGCGGTCTGCTCCGGGCCCTCTGCGACGGGGACTCGTCCCGGTTCCGCTCCATGTACGGCCGCTTCTCCTCGCCCGTGCTGCCCGGCGAGGACCTCACCGTGAAGGTGTGGCGCACCGGCGACGGCCCCGATGGCGCAAGCACAGCCGTCTTCCAGACCGAGGGCGGCGACGGGCGAGTGGTGCTCGACAAGGGGACCTGCTCCTACACCTGAGCGAACCGCCGGTCCCGTTCAGATTCGGTTCAGCCCGGGGGGCTCCCTAACCTGGGAGCCCCCCCGGCCGTCCGACCACAGGAGCCCGACGTGATCGACGAGAAGCTCGAATCCGTCATCAGCGAGGTCATCGCCCGCAACCCCGGGCAGACCGAGTTCCACCAGAGCGTGCGCGAGGTGCTCGAGTCGCTCGGACCGGTGGTGGCCAAGCACCCCGAGTTCCTCGAGCACAAGGTGATCGAGCGCATCTGCGAGCCCGAGCGCCAGATCCTGTTCCGCGTGCCGTGGCAGGACGACCGCGGCGAGTTCCACATCAACCGCGGCATGCGGGTCGAGTTCAACAGCGCCCTGGGGCCGTTCAAGGGCGGCCTGCGGTTCCACCCGTCGGTGAACCTCGGCATCGTCAAGTTCCTCGGCTTCGAGCAGATCTTCAAGAACGCCCTCACCGGCATGCCGATCGGCGGCGGCAAGGGCGGCGCGAACTTCGATCCCAAGGGTCGCTCCGACAGCGAGATCATGCGGTTCTGCCAGAGCTTCATGACCGAGCTCTACCGCCACCTCGGTGAGTACACCGACGTGCCGGCCGGCGACATCGGCGTCGGCGGTCGGGAGATCGGCTACCTGTTCGGCCAGTACAAGCGCATCACGAACCGCTACGAGTCGGGCGTGCTCACCGGCAAGGGCATCGAGTGGGGCGGGGCGCTCGTGCGCACCGAGGCCACCGGCTACGGCGCCGTCCTGTTCGCCCAGGAGATGCTGCGGGCGCGGGGCGAGGACCTCGACGGTCGCACGTGCGTGGTGTCGGGCTCGGGCAACGTGGCCATCTACGCCATCGAGAAGACCCACCAGCTCGGCGGCAAGGTCGTGGCCTGCTCGGACTCGAGCGGCGTCGTGCACGACCCCGATGGCATCGACCTCGACCTGCTCAAGCAGATCAAGGAGGTCGAGCGCGGCCGGATCAGCACCTACGTCGAGCGCAAGCCGTCGGCCACCTACACTGAGCGCGGTTGCATCTGGGACATCCCGTGCGACGTGGCGTTCCCCTCCGCGACGCAGAACGAGCTCACCGGCCGCGACGCCAAGGCGCTGGTCGCCAACGGCTGCATCGCCGTGTCGGAGGGCGCCAACATGCCCTCGACCCCCGAGGCCGTCGACGTCTTCCAGGAGGCCGGCGTCGCCTTCGGTCCCGGCAAGGCCGCCAACGCCGGCGGGGTCGCGACCTCGGCGCTGGAGATGCAGCAGAACGCCTCCCGCGACTCGTGGAGCTTCTCCTACACCGAGGACCGCCTGGCCGAGATCATGCGCTCGATCCACGCCACGTGCCACGCCACCGCCGAGGAGTACGGCGCCCCGGGCAACTACGTGATGGGCGCCAACATCGCCGGCTTCCTCAAGGTCGCGACCGCGATGGACGCCCTCGGGCTGGTGTGACCCCTCAGCCGTAGTAGGTGGCCAGGTAGCGGTCGAGGGCGTCGCGGATGGCGGCGAACTTCTGCTCGTGGCGCTCCCGGAACAGACCCAGCTTCAGCTCCGAGGTGGCCACCCACTCGCTGGTGATCGCATCGACAGCGCCCACGGCGACGGTCAGTCGCGTGTTCCTGGTCTCGAGCTCGATCCGGCCGCGGTCCGGGTCGGTGCCGGCGACGGTGAAGCCGGCGCTCGGCAGGCAGCGGAGCAGGGCGTCGTAGACGACGGGCCAGGGCTGGTGGACGACCTCGACCTCGCTGCGGGCGCCCACGTCAGAACAGCCGCAGCTCGGAGGACTCGATGCCGCGCAGCTCGTCGTAGTCGACCTCGACGCAGGCGATGCCGCGGTCGGCGGCCAGCACCTTGGCCTGCGGCTTGATCTGCTCGGCCACGAACACGCCGCGCACGGGCGAGAGGCGGGGGTCCTTGTTGAGGAACCCCAGGTAGCGGGTGAGCTGCTCCACGCCGTCGATCTCGCCCCGGCGCTTGACCTCGACCGCCACGGCCACCCCGTCGGTGTCCCGGCACAGCAGGTCGACCGGGCCGATGTCGGTGGGGTACTCGCGGCGCACGAGCTGGAAGCCCTCGCCGAGCACCTCGCAGCGCTCCGCGAGCAGCGCCTGCAGGTGGGCTTCGACCCCGTCCTTCTGCAACCCGGGCTCGGGGCCGAGGTCGTGGGCCGAATCACTGACCAGGTCCTCGATGGAGATCTCGAGCTCGTCGCCCCCCTTGCCCCGCACCAGCCAGCGGGGCAGCCCGTCGTCGTCGGTCGATTCGGTGATCGAGCACGGCGGGTTCATCCAGTTGAGGGGCTTGTAGGCCCGGTCGTCGGAGTGGATGGAGATCGAGCCGTCGGCCTTCACGAGGATGAGGCGCTGGGCGCTCGGGAGGTGGGCGGCGAGCTTGCCGCGGTAGGCGACGGAGCAGCGGGCGATGACGAGGCGCACGACGGGCGAGGCTAGGTCCGGAACCCGCTCACGGCGCGAACGCCGGACTGCGTGGCGAGGTGGGTCATCGGTCGGTCGTGCTGATCGGTGGGCAGCCGGGGGACGATGCGCTCGTCCACGGTGACGCCGACGACCGCGGCGCCGGGGCGCAGGCGGGGGAGGAGCCGGTCGTAGTGGCCCCCACCCCGGCCGAGGCGGATGCCGTGGTGGTCGAAGAGCCGTCCGGGCACGAGCAGGAGGTCGAAGTCGACGGGGTCCACGACGGGGAGGTCGGCGCTGGGTTGGCCGAACCCGAGCCGGTTGCGCTGGCGCCGGCCTTCGTCGCGGCGCCAGCTGACCGTGCCGTCGGGCTCCATGCAGGGCAGGGCGATCACGTCGGCGCCGATGTCGAGGAGCCCGGCGAGGTCGACCTCGCCGGGCAGCGGCACGTAGGCGGCCACGACGCCGGGCCGCCGTCCGAGGAACGTCGTGATGCCCTCGCGCACCGCAGCCGAGGCCGTCTCGTCGGGCGAGGCCAGCGCGCGGGCCCAGACCCGCCACTCCCGCTTGGTGAGCGATGCCCGCATGCCGGCGTCGGCGTCCTCGAGCCACGGTTCGACCAGGCGGGTGTCGTCGGTCGGGCGGCCGGCGGCGATGTCGTCGAGGTACCGGCGGTCCGCGTCGAGGCGCCGGCGCCACATGGCCCCGTCGCACACGTGCCCGTGGCCGGTCACGACGAGGTCCACGGGCGCGAGCGCAGCCAGCCGCTCGAGTCCCTCGTGGTAGGCGAGCAGCGCTTGCGGGCCGGGGACGCCGTGCTCCAGCAGCGGCACCTCGATGTCGCTGCCCATGTCCCCGGCCACGAGCAACCCGAGCTCGGGCAGGTGGAGGGCGGCGTGGCCCGTGGCATGGGCGTCGTGGCCGACCGGCACCGCCTCGGGGCCGGTCCAGGGGAGCGCGCCTTCGACCGGGGTGAGCGAGAGGCCGAGGCGCTCGTCGTCGAGCTCGACCACGGCCTCGGCCTGGTCCACCAGCTCGTGGTGGTGGGCGATGCCCTCCGTCACCGTGGCCGACGACGCCCAGCGGGGGACGTCGCCGAGGCCGCGGTGCCAGAGCACGTGGTCCCAGTGGGCGTGGGTCGCGAAGCCACCGACGGGCTGGAGCCGCCGGGCGAGCAGCTCCCCGGCGAGGGACTCGAGCTCGTCGAGGTGGACACCGGGGTCCACGAGGAGGGCGTCGCGGCCGTGGACGACGACCACGGTGTTGGTCGCCATGAAGCGGCTGGTGGCGACCAGGACGCCGGGCGCGACCTCCTCGAGGCGGTTCCCGGGCACCGCTACTGGAGGCTGCGACCCTCGAGCCGCTTCCGGATGGTCTCGCGGCGCTGCTGGAGGTCCCGGTACGTGAGGCGGTCGACGTCGTCGGAGATGCCGAAGCCGGCCTTCACGCCCTCCATGTCGAACTCCCAGGCGTCGGGTGCCATCCCGATCTGGGCCGCGATCTTCTCGCCGTGGGTGGTGGCGAAGTGCATCGTGATGTGGGCGATCTCCTCGAGGATGTCCAGGTCCGGGGCGAGGGTGGCGATGGCGCCGTCGACGAACATCAGGTTCTTGGTGAAGAGCATCAGCTCCTTGGGGATCTTGGCGCCGTAGCCGAGCAGGGCCTTGATCACCCGTTGGATCTCGGCGACGAGCGCGTCGCCGTCGACCTTGGTGGGGTCGAACACCTCGGGGCTGTCGAGTCCGAGGTCGCGCGCCACAGCCTCCAGGTCGGTGTCGGGCGGCAGCGCGCCGAGGTCGCGGAACGCGGCGAGCTGGCCGATCGGGTCGTTCGACGTGCCCGACATGAGCAGCCGGAGGAAGGCGTTGCGCTTGAAGTCGTCGAGGCGGCCGGTGATGCCGAAGTCGAGCAGGGCCGTGCGGCCGTCCGGCATCACGAACAGGTTCCCGCCGTGCAGGTCCCCGTGGAAGATGCCGTGGATCAGCGCACCCTCCATGAAGCCGATCATCCCGGTGCGGACCACCTGCACGGTGTCGACGCCGGCGCCCTTCATGCCGGCGACGTCGTCGAACTTGAAGCCGTCGAGGCGCTCCATCACCAGGACCCGGGGGGTCACCAGCTGGGGGTGGGGGCGGGGGATGACGTAGTCGCGCTGACCGAGCTCGGCGAAGCTGGCGGCGACGTCGAGCATGTTCTCGGCCTCGAGGCGGAAGTCGAGCTCCTCGCTGATGGTCTCGGCGAACAGCTCGACCAGCGCCGGCGGGTTGGCCAGCGCCGAGACCGGGATGCGCCCGATCAGCTTCGGGGCCAGCCAGGCCATGACCCGCAGGTCCTCCTTGACCCGGAAGGCCACGGACGGGCGCTGCACCTTGACCACGACGTCCTCGCCCGTGTGCAGCGTCGCCCGGTGGACCTGGGCGATCGAGGCGGCGGCCAGCGGTTCGGTGTCGAAGTGGCTGAAGAGCTCGTGGATCGGCGTGCCGAGCTCGGCCTCGACCACGGCCCGGATCTCGTCCCACGGCTCCGGCGGCACCTGGTCGCGGCACTTCTTGGTCTCGGCGACCAGCTCCTCCGGGAACAGGCCCTCGCCGCTGGAGATGATCTGGGCGAGCTTGATGTAGGTGGGTCCGAGCGCCTCGGCGGCGATGCGGAGCCGGCGGGACAGGTCGGCCCGGGAGATCGAGCCGCCGGTGCGCCGCTTGCCGACGTACCACCGCCCCACCGCCCAGCCGAGGTGGCGGGTGACGGTGGTGACCCGCCGGACCGGTGGGATCCAGTGCGGCCGGGTGAGCCGGGGGATCTCGGCCCGGACCTCGCGCCGGACGCGGGCGAGCGGCGGCAACCACGTGAGCTGGTCGCGCTCGATCGTCCACGGCGGCGTGTCGGAGAACGAACCGAGCTCGTGGTCTGCGGGGGGCTCGGTCGGGTCGGGCGACGCCATCGGCCCATCATCGCAGGCACCTGCCGCTTCCACACCTCGCCATCCGCGACAGGATGCGGTCACGAGCGTTCTCGAGGGGATCCGCGTCGTCGAGCTGGGGGCCTGGGTGGCCGGCCCCGGTGCCGGCGGCCTGCTGGCGGACTGGGGTGCCGACGTCATCAAGGTGGAGGCGCCGGAAGGCGACCCGATGCGCCGGCTCTTCGCCGTCCTGTCCGGGCACGGCGAGCCGCAGTCGCCGCCGTTCGACCTCGACAACCGCGGCAAGCGCTCCGTCGTGCTCGACCTGCGCAGCGAGGACGGTCGCCGCGACCTGCACGACCTCGTCGCCACCGCAGACGTGTTCCTCACCAACCTGCGACCCGACGCCGTCGAGCGGCTGGGCTTCGGTCCGGAGGTGCTGCTCGAGGCGAACGAGCGGCTGGTCTACGCCCAGGTCTCCGGCTTCGGCCGCACCGGCCCCGATGCCCACCGGGCCGGCTACGACCTGGGGGCCTTCTTCGCCCGGTCGGGCATGGCCAGCCAGGCCGTGCCGCCGGACCAGCCGCCGGTGGCCAACGCCGGCGGCGTCGGGGACCACATCACCGGCACCACCATCACCGCCGGCATCTGCGCCGCGCTGTTCGCCCGGGAGCGGTCCGGTCGGGGCCAGCTGGTCGACACCTCGCTGCTGCGGGCCGGGATCTACACGATGGGCTGGCCGCTCACGATCCAGCTCCGCTACGGCAAGCACCTGCCGACCGACCCGCGCACCACGGTCGGCAACCCGCTCATCAACTCCTACGAGGCCGGCGACGGGCGCTGGTTCTGGCTGCTCGGCCTCGAAGCCGACCGGCACTGGCCACCGCTGCTGCGCGCCATCGGGCGGCCGGAGCTGGCCGAGGACGAGCGGTTCGGGTCGGCGAAGGGCCGGCGCATCAACGCCCCGGCCCTGATCGCCCTGCTGGACGAGACCTTCGCCACCGCCGACCGTGACCACTGGACGGCGCGCTTCGACGAGCACGACGTGTGGTGGGCGCCGGTGAACACCCTCGCCGAGGTGGTGGACGACCCCCAGGCCGTGGCAGCCGGCGCGTTCGTGGACGTCCCCGAGGGGAAGGGGTCAGCGGCGCACCGAGCCGTGATGACGCCGGTGGACTTCGGATCGACGCCGGCCGGACCGCGCCGTGGTGTTCCCGGTCTCGGCGAGCACACGGCAGAGGTGCTGGCCGAGGTCCGCCGTCAGGAGCGCTGACGCAGCCGCTCCAGCTCCTCGCGCTCGTTCCGGGTGCGGCGCCGGCGGCGTCGCCAGATGGCCGACGCCAGCACGGTCATCAGGGACGCGCCGAGCGCCGTCACCAGGAACAGGACGTAGAGGGGGACGTCGGCCTCGAAGGTCACGAACGTGAAGGGCACGTTCTCGGTGTTCTGGGCCAGCAGGATCACCACGGCGACGGCGAGCAGGGCGAGGAGGATGACGGTGCCGGTCACCCCCGTGCCCGTGTAGCGGTTGACGACGTCCGGGTCGTTGCTGTCCTGCTTCGAAGCCATGGAAGGCCCGTACCCCCGGACCATGCGTCATAGAAGGCGTCAGAACTCCGGCGGCCGGCGCTCGGACAGGGCACGGGCGCCCTCGACGAAGTCGGGCCCGAGGGACATCTCCCGCAGCAGCGCCATCGACCGTCGCACGGACGCGGCCGGATCGTGGCGGAGCAGGTCGCCCCACAGCTGCGCCTTGGTCGCGGCGACGGACGCCGGCGAGACGTGGCGGGCCATGGTCGTCACGTAGTCCTCCACGTGGGTCGCCAGCGCAGCCGGTGGCAGCACGGCGGAGAACAGCCCGACCTCGGCGGCCTCCTCGGTGAGGAAGATCCGCCCGGACAGCAGCCAGTCGGCCGCCCGGCCGGCGCCGACCAGGCGGGGGAGCAGCCAGGACAGCCCGTACTCGGCCGGGAAGCCGAGCTTCGGTGCCGCCGTGGTGAGCTTGGCGCCCTGCACCCCGAAGCGGATGTCGGCGAAGCAGGCGATGACCAGGCCGACGCCGGCGGCGGCGCCGTTCACGACGGCCACCACCGGGGTGCGCATGCCGAGCTGGAACGCGAAGTCGGCGGCGAAGGGGGCGTCGACGTCCGGCATGGGCGGTTCGGACCCGCGCAGGCCATCGTCGTAGCCGCCCTTGTCGACGTGGCCCTCCAGTGCCTTGGCGTCGGCGCCGACGCAGAACGCCGTGCGGCCGTCCGGGTCCTCGGCGCCGGTCACGACCACGACGCGCACCTCGGGGTCGGCCTCGGCCTCGGTCATCGCCCAGCGGTACTCCAGGTGCATGCGGCCGGTCCACGCGTTGCCCCGGTGGGGCCGGTCGAGGGTGAGCCGGGCGACGCGGTCGGCGACCTCGTAGCGGATCGCCTTCAGCTCCACCGGCTCAGCTCCCGAGCGCGGCGAGGGAGCGCTCGGCCAGCTCGGCCCGGCACACCAGCAGGTCGGGCAGGTACGGGTCGGCCCGGTTGTAGACCAGGGGCGAGCCGTCGAGGCGGCTGGCGTGCAGGCCGTGGTGGAGGGCGACGGCGACCGGGGCCGCGGAGTCCCACTCGTACTGACCGCCGGAGTGCGGGTAGCAGTCGACCTCGCCCCGGAGGATCGCCATCGTCTTCGCGCCGGCGGAGCCCATCTCCACCAGCACGCCGTCGAGGGCGGCGCGCACCGTCTCGGCCTCGGCCGGGGGCCGGGTGCGGCTGACCACGATGCGGGGCTGCCCGATCCGCGACAGCTCGAGGACCGGATCGGCGGTGGACAGCACGGTGCCGAGGGCGGGCAGGGCGACCGCCCCGCAGATCGGGGCGCCGTCGACGCACAGGGCCACGTGCACGGCCCAGTCGCTCCGGCCCGGCTCGGAGAACTCGCGCGTGCCGTCGAGGGGGTCGATGATCCAGACCCGCGAGGCGCCGAGGCGAACCCCGTCGTCGTGGGTGGCGCGGGCCTCCTCGGACAGCACGGCGTCGCCGGGGGCCATGTGCGCGTCGAGCTCGGCCAGCAGCAGGTCGTTGGCGCGCCGGTCGCCCTCGTCCTTCAGCTCCTTCGGGTCGGCCCCGTCGGCCACCATCTGGTCGCGCAGGCCGACGAGCAGATCGCCGGCCGCGACGGCCAGCCGCTTGGCCAATGCGTGGTCGGTGTCGGACACGGCGGCGTGGGCTGGCACGCTGGATTGTCTACCAACCGGCACCGACCGTACATTTGCCCACTCACGTCCGGACGACGAGCAGGACCCGATGAGCTACGAGCTGTCCCACCTCCGAGCCCTCGAGGCCGAGGGGATCCACATCATGCGCGAGGTGGCGGCCGAGTTTGAGCGCCCCGTGCTGCTGTTCTCGGGCGGCAAGGACTCCATCGTCATGCTCGAGCTGGCGATCCGGGCGTTCGCGCCGGCGAAGATCCCGTTCCCGGTGATGCACGTCGACACCGGCCACAACTTCCCCGAGGTCATCGAGTTCCGCGACAGCCGGTTGGAGCGGGCCGGCGCCCGCCTCATCGTGGCCTCGGTGCAGGACTCGATCGACCAGGGACGGGTCACCGAGGTCACCGGGCCGCGGGCCAGCCGCAACCAGCTGCAGACGGTGACGTTGCTGGATGCCATCGAGGAGCACGGCTTCGACGCCGTTTTCGGCGGGGCCCGGCGCGACGAGGAGAAGGCCCGGGCCAAGGAGCGGGTGTTCTCCTTCCGTGACGACTTCGGCCAGTGGGATCCCAAGGGCCAGCGTCCCGAGGTGTGGAGCCTGTACAACGGCCGCCACCGCAAGGGCGAGCACATCCGGGTCTTCCCGATCAGCAACTGGACCGAGCTCGACGTGTGGCAGTACCTCCACGAGGAGGACGTCGAGATCCCGCCGATCTACTTCGCCCACGAGCGCCGGGTGTTCGAGCGCGACGGCATGCTGCTGTCGGAGTCGCCCCACATCGAGCTGCTCGAGGGCGAGACGGTCTTCACCGAGACCGTTCGCTACCGCACCATCGGCGACATGACCTGCACCGGGGCCGTCGAGTCCGGCGCCGCCACGCTGCAGGCGATCATCGAAGAGGTCGCCGCCACCCGCATCACCGAGCGAGGCGCCACCCGCGCCGACGACCGCGTGAGCGAGGCCGCCATGGAGGACCGCAAGAAGGAGGGCTACTTCTGATGGAGCTCCTGCGCTTCGCCACGGCCGGCTCGGTCGACGACGGCAAGTCCACCCTCATCGGGCGGCTGCTCTACGACTCCAAGACGATCTTCCAGGACCAGCTGGAGGCGGTCGAGCGCACCTCGGTCGAGCGCGGCGACGAGTACACGAACCTGGCGCTGCTCACCGACGGCCTCCGCGCCGAGCGCGAACAGGGCATCACCATCGACGTCGCCTACCGCTACTTCGCCACCCCCCGGCGCAAGTTCATCATCGCCGACACCCCCGGCCACATCCAGTACACGCGCAACATGGTCACGGGGGCGTCGACCGCGAACGTGGCCCTGGTGCTGGTGGATGCCCGCAACGGCATCGTCGAGCAGTCCCGCCGCCACGCCTTCCTCGCCTCCCTGCTGCGCATCCCGCACCTCGTCGTGTGCATCAACAAGATGGACCTGGTCGATTGGAGCGAGGACCGCTACGAGGAGATCAAGGCCGAGTTCCGCCAGTTCGCGACCAAGCTCGACATCAACGACCTGACCTTCATTCCGGTCTCGGCGCTGCTCGGCGACAACGTGGTCGACCGGTCCGACAACATGAAGTGGTACGAGGGCCTGCCGCTGCTGCGGTTCCTCGAGGAGGTCCACATCGCGTCGGACCGCAACCTCATCGACAGCCGCTTCCCCGTGCAGTACGTCATCCGCCCGATGAGCTCCTCGGGGATGGACTACCGGGGCTACGCCGGCACGGTGTCCGGTGGCGTGTTCAAGCCGGGCGACGAGGTCGTCGTGCTGCCCTCGGGGTTCACCTCCACCATCGCGGCGATCGACGGTCCGAACGGGCCCATCGACGAGGCCTACCCGCCGATGTCGGTCACGATCCGGCTCACCGACGAGATCGACATCAGCCGGGGCGACATGATCTGCCGCCCGAAGAACCAGCCGATCGCGTCCCAGGACGTCGAGGCCATGGTGTGCTGGATGTCCGAGGCCGGCTCGCTCCAGCCCCGCCAGAAGCTGGCCATCAAGCACACCACCCGCTGGGCCCGGGCGATGGTGAACGACGTCCAGTACCGCCTCGACGTGAACACGCTGCACCGGGACGAGGAGGCCTCCAGCCTGTCCCTGAACGAGATCGGCCGGGTGTCGCTGCGCACCACTGCGCCGCTCTTCTTCGACGAGTACCGGCGCAACCGCTTCACCGGCAGCTTCATCCTCGTGGACGAGTCCACCAACAACACGGTCGCCGCCGGGATGATCCTCGGCGAGACCTGAGGCTGTCCTCGTGACGGCTCGGGCCACCCCGAACACGGTCTGGCACCCTTCGGCGCTGGATCGCGCGGCTCGGCCCTCGCTCGGCGCCACCGTCTGGTTCACCGGCCTGTCCGGCTCCGGCAAGTCGACCGTGGCCGTGGAGGTCGAGCGGCTGCTCGTGGCCACCGGGCGTCCGGCGTACCTGCTCGACGGGGACAACCTGCGCCAGGGCCTGAACGGCGACCTCGGGTTCAGCGCCGAGGACCGCACCGAGAACGTCCGGCGGGTCGGCGAGGTCGCCCGCCTGTTCGCCGATGCCGGCGTGGTCGCGCTGGTGCCGGTCATCTCGCCCTACCGCGCCGACCGTGACCGGGTCCGCTCGATCCACGAGCTGGCCGGGCTGCCCTTCGTCGAGGTCTTCGTCGACACGCCGCTGGAGGTGTGCGAGGCCCGGGACCCCAAGGGGCTCTACGCCAAGGCGAGGGCCGGCGAGATCACCGGCTTCACCGGCATCGACGACCCCTACGAGGCACCGGAGTCACCCGAGCTGCGCCTGACCCCCGACGACGGCGCCCCGGACGCCCAAGCCGGCCGCGTCCTCGCGCTCCTGGAGACGCTCACCGGCTGAACCCCCCGGGTCCGGAGCTGGCAGCGGCCACGGAACGCCCGCGGTGCTGAGCTGCTCGCCGGCGACCCGTCGGAGGCGGAACCGGTCGTGGGACGAATCGCACGAAGGGGGGTCTGCGAGGAACGCTTCTCTCCCCGGCGCCTACCCGGACCGGGGCGATGACGTGGACGTCCGGGTGGGAGCGCACGTTGGCGACCCAGTCCGGGGTCCGGCGTTGCCCTCCGGCGCCCCCGACGATGACGAGGTCGCCGTCGGGGCGGCGGTGGAAGGCGAGCGCGGTCTGCCGTTGCCGGCCGCTCCTGCGCCCGGTCGTCTCCAGCACCAGCACCGGGGTGCGGAACAAGGTCGAGAGGGCGCTCCGGCCGAAGCGGCGGACCTGGGCTGCCTCGACACCTCGCAGCGCACGACGGATCGGCCGGAGCCGGTCCATGGCGTTGCGTCGGGCCCTGGTCGCACCGGTCACCCGCGAGAGATTGCCCGAGCGTCGCTGCCCCCGCCACCCGTCACGGCCGACCAGGGACCTCCGGCCCTGCCGCCAACTGCCGTCGCCGTGCGACAGTGCGGGCATGGAGCGACGCCGACCCGGCCACGGGCGCTACGCCCACCCCGAGCGCGAGCAGCGATGGCTCCTCGCCGAGGTGCCCGACGGTGCCGCCCCGTGGGCGGAGATCACCGACCGCTACCTCGACGGCACCAACCTGCGGATCCGCCGGGTCGAGGGGGCTGACGGCGTCGTGCACAAGCTCACCCAGAAGGTCCGCCCCGTCCCGGACGACCCGAGCCGGGTCATGCTCACCACGATGTACGTGCCGGACCACGAGGTGACCGCGCTGACGTCCCTGCCGGGCCGGGAGCTGCGCAAGACCCGCAGGCGCATCGAGTTCGACGGGCGCCACGTGGCCGTGGACGTCCTCCACGAGCGCTTCGAGGGCTTGGTCCTGGCCGAGACCGAGCTGGGCATCCACGAGGCGCGCATGCCCATGCCGCCGTTCGCGTGCTGCGACGTGACGGACGACAACCGCTTCGCCGGGGGATCACTCGCGGCCATGACTGACGCGGCGCTGGCCGAGCTCCGCGCCGAGGTCGAGGAGCTCGTGGCTACTCGATGGCAAGGGGCTGGCAGCTCGCGGCGTCGGTGATCTCGGTCAGCACCGGGGCGTCGTCGCGCAGGAGGAGGTGGACGCACCGACGGCCGAGCCCCCAGCTCGTCTCGTAGGCGAGGCTGATGCCGGTCGTGCCGAAGGCGGCACCGCGGAACGCGTCGCCGTGCCCGAGGGCGTCGGTGAGGGGATCGCCGGAGCCGGCCCCGAACGAGCGCAGCTCGTCGCCGGCGAGCGCGGAGACGTCGTCCACCTGGCGGCCGGCGCGGCGCAGGTCCTCGGCCAGCTCGCTGGCCTGGCGGTCCACGTTGCGCTCCGACAGCCACGTCGTCACGGTGAGGGGCACGCCGACGACGAGGACGATCCCGGCGAGGATCAGGCCCCGCCGACGTCGTCCCTGGGCCTCGTCGTCCATGAGGTCACGGTAGGCGCCGCTGCACGGGTCCCGACCGGCGGTAGACAGGGCCGATGCACCCCTCCCTCCGCGAGCGCGCCGCCCTCTGCGACCTGTTCGAGCAGCTCGGCCCGGACGCGCCCACCCGATGCGAGGGATGGCGCACGACCGAGCTCGCCGCCCACCTCCACACCCGGGAGCACCGCCTCGACGCCGGCCCTGGCCTGCTCGGCCGTGGGCCCTTCGCCCGCTACACCGCCAAGCTCGAGGCCAAGGCGGCGGAGCGTCCCTTCGGCGAGCTGGTCGCCGAGCTGCGCGACGGCCCACCCCGCCAGTGGTTCGGGCGCTACGTCCCGGCCGGCGACATCCACGAGTGGTTCGTGCACCACGAGGACGTGCGCCGGGCCAACGGCGAGCTGCCCCGACTGGACGACGACCTCGACGAAGCCCTGTGGGTCGCGCTGGGACGGTGGGGCAAGATCCTCACCCGCAAGGCCGACGTGGGTGTCGAGCTGGTGGCCCACGACGGTCGCAGCCGGCAGGCGAAGGACGGAGACGAGTCCGTGATCCTGCGTGGGCGCCCGGGCGAGATCATGCTCGCGCTCTTCGGCCGGGAGTCGGCCAGCACCCTCGAGGGGAGCGACGCCGCGCTGGCGAAGTACCACGCGTCCACGATCGGGCTCTGAGCGGTCCACACTGGGACATGGCCAAGAACGTCCTCGGCACCGATCTCCAGAGCTGCTCCACCGACCCGATGACCGGGTTCTACCGGGACGGGTGCTGCAGCACCGGTGGTGACGACGTCGGGGTGCACACGGTGTGCGCGGTGGTCACCGACGACTTCCTGGAGTTCTCCAAGGCCGCCGGCAACGACCTGTCGACGCCCATGCCCCAGTTCGGCTTCCCCGGCCTGCGCGACGGGGACCAGTGGTGCCTGTGCGCGCCGCGCTGGCAGGAGGCCTTCGAAGCCGGCAAGGCCCCGCAGGTCGTGCTCGAGGCCACCCACGTCCAGACGCTCGAGTGGTGCACGCTGGACGACCTGAAGGCCCACGCCGTCCAGCGCTGAGCGAGCGCGACGCCACGACTGCCAGTTTTCAGGAAGATGCGACCTGGATGGCGGTCCAGACCCGTTCGGCGGTGAGCGGCATGTCGATGTGGCGCACGCCGAGGTGCGCCACGGCGTCGACCACGGCGTTCTGCACGGCAGGCGTGGCGCCGATGGTGCCGGCCTCGCCGATGCCCTTGGCGCCCAGCGGGTTCAGCGGCGTGGAGGTCTCCTGCACCACCCGCTCGAAGCTGGGCAGCTCAGCGGCGGACGGCAGGGCGTAGTCGGCCAGCGTGGTGGTGAGCGGGTTGCCGTCGGCGTCGTAGCGGATCTCCTCGAACAGGGCCTGTCCGATGCCGGCGGCCACCCCGCCGTGGACCTGGCCGTCGAAGATCAGCGGGTTGAGGATCGTGCCGGCGTCGTCGCAGCACACGTGCCTGAGCACCCGGACCTGCCCGGTCTCGGTGTCGACCTCGACCACGGACACGTGGGCGCCGAAGGGGAAGGTGGATCCGCCGGGCTGGAAGTCGGTCTCGGCGAACAGCCGCTCGATGCCCTGGGCGGGCGCGGCGGCGGCGAGCTCGGCCCACGTCTTGGCCGACACGGGGGCGCCGGCGACGGCGAAGGTGCCGGCGGCGGGGTCGTGCACGACGTCGGCGGGGTCGGCCTCCAGCAGCTCCGCGGCCAGCTTGCGGGCTTCGTCGACCACCAGCTCGGCCGCCGCCGCAGCGGCCGCGCCGCCGATCTGCAGCGACTTCGATCCGCCGGTCCCGCTGCCCCGGGGCACGTCGTCGGTGTCGCCGTGGCGCACCTCGATGCGCTCCATCGGGATGCCGGTGCGGTCGCTGACCAGCATGGCCCACGCGGTGTGGTGGCCCTGGCCGTGGGCGGACGAGCCGGTGCGGACGATGGCCCCACCCTCGGCCGTGATCTCCACCGACCCGTATTCCTTCTCCTGCATCACGTTGGTGATCTCGACGTAGGCGGACACGCCGATGCCCAGCTGGCAGGGGTCGCTCGCCTCCCGTCGGCGGGCCTGGTCGGCTCGCAGCTCGTCGTAGCCCGCCGCCTCCAGGGCGGCGTCGAGCGCGGCCTGGTAGGCGCCGGTGTCGTAGGCGCCACCGGTGGCCGTCTGGACGGGGAAGGCCTCGGGGGCCAGCAGGTTGCGCCGGCGCACCTCGACGGGGTCCATGCCGATCTCGGCGGCGAAGCGGTCGACCATGCGCTCGATGGCCGCCGCGGCCTCGGGCCGGCCCGCCCCTCGGTAGGCGCCGACGTTGGAGGTGTTCGTGAGCACCGAGCGGATGCGGACGGCGACGTCGTCGATGGCGTAGCACCCCGGCGCCATCAGCCGGGTCATGAACGGCAGCACCGCCCCCATCCCGGCGTAGGCGCCGCCGTCCTGCAGCACGTCGAGGCGGTAGCCGGTGAGGCGGCCGTCGCGGGTGCCGGCCAGGCTGGCGTGCTGCACCTGCCCGCGGCCGTGCACCATGCCGACCAGGTTCTCGGAGCGGGTCTCGGCCCAGCGGACCGGACGGCCGAGGCGCCGGGCGACCCAGGGCACGACCAGCTCCTCGGGGGTGGTGCCGTGCTTGGCCCCGAACCCGCCCCCCACGTCGGGCGTGATCACCCGCACCTGGGAGCGGTCGACGTCGAACACCTTGGCCAGCTCCTTGCGGGTGCCGTGGGCGCCCTGCGTGCATGCCCACTGGGTGAGCTGATCGCCGTCCCACCGGGCCGCCACGGCCCGGGACTCCAGCGGGACGGGGGCCATGCGCTGGTTGACGAGCCGCTCGCTCACGACGACCACGTCCGGGCCGGCGAGCTGCTCGGGACCGACCGGGTCGCCCTGGTCGAGCACCAGGTTGGACCCGGCCTCCTCGTGGACGAGCACCGCGCCGTCCGCGGCGGCCTCGAGCTCGAGCACGGGATCGAGCGTCTCGACGTCGGCCCACACGAGCTCGGCGGCATCGACGGCCTGGGCCTTGGTCTCGGCCACCACCACGGCGACCGGTTCGCCGACGTAGCGCACCACGTCCCGGGCCAGCAGCGGCTGGGTGATCCCGTGGGCCAGGATCGGGCTGGAGGCGAGCGGCCCGACGTCGATGTCGGCGCCGGTGAACACGCCGACCACGCCGGGCATCGCCACTGCGTCGTCGACGTCGACGGACAGGATGCGGCCGCGGGCGGCCATCGAGCGCACGAAGGCGATGTGCAGCGCCTCGGGCGGAGCGACGTTGTCGATGAAGGTGCCGCGGCCGCGCAGCAGCGCCGGGTCCTCGACCCGCTGCACCCTCGTGCCGAGGATGCTCCCACCCGCCGCTGGTTGCTCCGTCCCCGTGGCCGTCATGGGCCACGTTCTAGACCATGCCCTCACTGCCGTGCTGCGTGCGTCGCGTGGCCGGTGTGCCTGGCGTACCGTTCGGTCGATGGAGGCGGACGGCGTGCGCATACGCGTCCTCGGCCCGGTTGACCTGGCGGGGGTCACCGACCCGGGCGGTCCGAAGCGGCTGCTCCTGCTCGGTGCCCTGGCCCTGCGTCCTGGGCGACCGAGACCGGTGGACGCGCTCGTCGACGTGCTGTGGGGCGAGGCGCCACCCCCGGAGCCGCACCGGGCGCTCCAGGTCAACGTGTCCAAGCTGCGGCGTGCCCTCGCCACTGCCGGCGTGCCGGCGACCGTCGAGCACGGTTCCGGCGGCTACGTGCTGCGCTGCCCGGCAGGAACGGTGGATGTCGGTCGCTTCGAGTCGCTGGTGGACACGGGCCTCGGCCTCGTCGACGGCGATCCGGGTGCGGCCCGCACAAGCCTCGGGGACGCCCTCGCCCTCTGGCGGGGACGCCCGCTGGGCGGGCTCGCCGACGACACCGCCCTGGCGGTGGAGGTGCGGGCGCTCGAGGACTTGCACGTGCGGGCGTCCGCCGCCCGCGCCGAGGCGTGCATCGCCGTCGGCGATCCCGAGGCGGTGCTCGTCGACGTCGGCCGTCTGGTGGGCGAGCACCCGCTGCACGAGCCGCTCCGCCGGCTCCAGGTCCTCGCGCTCTACCGGGCCGGGCGGCAGGCCGATGCGCTGGCGGCCTACGAGGACACCCGGCGGGTGCTCGCCGAGGAGCTCGGGGTGGATCCTTCGCCCGCCTTGGCGGACCTGCACCTCAAGGTCCTGCGCCACGACCCGGCACTCGACCCGAGCGCCGCCGGTCTCCCTCGGCCGGGTGCGCCGGACGCTCGCACGGTGGCCGTGCTGCCCTTCGACGTCCTCGGCGCCTCGGCCGACGCAGCGCTCCTCGCCGCCGGGCTGCACAACGACCTGCTGGTCGAGCTGTCCCGCGTGCCCGCCCTCACGGTCATCGCGCGCACCTCGGTGGCCGGCTACGTGGGTGCCACCCGGACCGCCCGCCAGGTCGCCGCGGAGCTCGGTGCGGGCACCGTCGTGCTCGGCACGGTCCAGAGCTCGGGTGCTCGGTTCCGGGTGTCGATCCAGCTCGTCGATGCTCCCCGCGACGTGCAGCGATGGGCGGCGACGTTCGACGACGAGCTCACCGCTGACAACCTGTTCGCCCTGCAGGACGACCTGGCCCGCGACATCGCGACCTCCATCGGGAGCCAGCTCGAGGCGCCGTCGGCCACCGGTCCGGGTCCGACGGCTGATCTCGACGCGTACCGCCTGGTGGCGGCGGGACGGGTGCAGTTCGATCTGAAGACCGCCGACGGGTTCGCCAGCGCCGTGGCCTGCTTCCACGAGGCAACCCGTCGCGACCCCTCCTACGCAGGTGCCTGGGTCGGCCTCTGCGATGCCCTCGTGTCGATGGACGCCTACGGGCACGGCGACCGCCACGAGCTCCTGCCCCGGGCCGAGGAGGCGGTGCACCGGGCCTTGGCCATCGCGCCCGACTCGGCCGAGGCCCGTACGTCCCGCGCTGTGCTGCACGTGGCGTACCAGCGGGGCACCTCCGCGCTCGCCGAGCTCGAGCACGCGATGCGGCTCCGCCCCGGGTACGCCGATGCCCACAGCTGGCACAGCTGGGTCGCCCTGCTCACCGGCGACGCAGCAGCCGGACTCGCCAGCGCCCGCCGTGCCGCTGAGCTCGACCCCCGCTCCGCTGAGGTGCATGCCCACCTCGCGCTCGGGCTGGCGGCCGTGAGCTCGCCGGCTGCCGCGGTGCACGAGGCCCGGGTCGCGCAGCGCCTCTCGCCGTACGCCACCGCGCCGCTGTACGAGGGGCTGTGCCTGTACGAGCTCGGGCGCATGCGCGACGCGGTCGACGTGCTCCGCCCCCTCGTGGAGCACCCCGGTGACGGGCTCGACTGGACGGAGG
>DMTU01000137.1:19949-25820 GCA_003476595.1 Acidimicrobiaceae bacterium
GACGGGCTCGACTGGACGGAGGGTGGACCTGCCGCGCTGCTGTCGCTGGCCCTGCGCGGCTGCGGTGACCCGGTGGCGGCCGACGCCGTCGCCCAGACCGTCGAGGTCAACCGCCACCCGTTCGCGGCCGCTCTGGCCGAGCTCGGTGCCGGTCGTGGTGACCGGGCCATGCATGCCCTCGAACCGGTGGATCGCCTCTCCGCCTGGCCCTGCCTGCTCGTGCACCACTACCTCGCCCGGGTGTGGGACCGCGCCCCTGCGGTCCGCGTCCGCGTGCGGGCGGTCGCCGCCCGGAGCTGGTGAGCGACCGCAGCAGGGAGGAGGAAAGCGCGGGGAAAAGCGCGTCCGGGCAGGGTGGGCGGGACGGCGACCGTCGCCGGGAACGGAGAACGGAGATGGCACGGCACGAGCTCGAGGAACTGGTGGACGGGGAGGTCCTGGCACCCGGCGCGACGGGCTACGACGCGGCCCGCAAGGTGTGGAACGCGCGCTTCGATCGGCGACCCGACGTCGCCGTGCGCTGCACCAGTGCGGCCGATGTCGCAGCGACCGTGCGGTGGGCACGAGCGAACGACGAGCAGCTGTCCGTGAAGGGCGGAGGTCAGTCCTACGCCGGGCACACGGTCGCGGACGGCGGCGTGCTGCTCGACCTGTCCGGCATGTCCGGGATCAAGGTGCACGCCGAGGACCGGCTGGCTCGGGTCGAGGCGGGCGCGACCTGGGCGCAGATCGATTCGGCCACCCAGCACCACGGTCTGGCCACCACCGGACCGACCGCGTCCTCGGTGGGCGTCGCCGGATCCGTCCTCGGCGGCGGGACCGGGTGGCTGTCGCGCCGCTTCGGCAACGCAGTCGACAACCTGGTGGCGGTCGATGTCGTGACGGCCGACGGCGAGCAGGTTCGGGCGAGCGCCGACGAGGAGCGCGAGCTGTTCTGGGGAATGCGGGGCGCCGGTGCCAACCTCGGCATCGCCACGTCGTTCGAGCTGCGCCTCCACGAAGTGGGCCCCCAGGTGCTGGCCGGCCAGATCGTCTACCCCTTCGACGACGCCGAGGGCGTGCTGCGGGCGTACCGATCCTTCATGGCCGACGCCCCCGACGATCTGCAGTGCCTGGCCTTCACGTTCCGGGCACCGCCGATCGAGCCGTTCCCGGAACGCTTCCACGGCCAGCCGGTGCTGGACCTGATCGTGTTCCACCTCGATCCCGGGGCCGACGACGTGGTCGCTCCGCTCCAGGAGCTCGGCGAGCCGCTGCTCGACGCCGTCGGCCCGATGACCTACGTCGATGCACAACAGGCCTTCGATCCGAACCTGCCCGCCGGGCAGCGTTACTACAGCCAGGCGCACGACGTCGCCGAGCTGAGCGGCGCGGCGATCGACGACTTCGCCGCCCACGTCCGCACCATGCGGGGAGCGCTCACCGCCGCCTACCTCGAGCCCAAGGGCGGCGCCGTCGCCCGCGTGCCCGGCGCCTCGACAGCGCTCGGCGGTCGCGGCGCCGCTGCGTCGTTCCACATCATCGCCGGGTGGACCGACCAGGCCGAGGATGACGACGTGATGGCCTGGGCGCACGGCTTCAACGACGCCATGGCCGTGCACGGGACCGGCGGCGTCTACGTGAACCTCATCGCGGAGGACGAGGACGACCGTGTGCTGTCGGCGTTCAGCGACAGCACACGGGTGCAGGCCCTCAAGGCACGCTGGGATCCGCAGAACCACCTCCGGGCCAACCACAACGTCTTGCCGGCCTGAGGGCCGACCCGGTCAGCGGGAGATCGGCCCGTACGCCATCGGCTGCGGCCGTGTCCCGACCCGGGGTGCGCCCCGTTGCTCGACGCTCACGCGCTCAGCACGCGCAGCACCAGCGCGGCGATCGAGAGGGCGAGTGGGACCGCTGGGTTGGCGGCCCCCTTGGTGTCGCTGACGCGCAGATGGGCGATGATCGCCCCGACGAAGTAGGCGACCGTGCCGATGGCGGCCGCGATCCCGAGCGGCGCGACCCACAGTCCGATGACCAGTCCGGCGGCGGCGGCGAGCTCGAGGAGGGCGAGGATCCAGAACCGGTCGAGCGGGAAGCCGACCACGCCGTGGACGGAATCCACGATCTGCGGGTTGCGCTGCAGCTTCATCGCTGCCGACAGCGTGAGGAGGACGGCGAGGATGACGCTGACGACGGCGGTCGCGAGGAACATCGCGTCAGGCGGTCGCCGGGACCGGCGTCGCGGGTCGGGCGGCCAGCAGGTCGAGCCCGATGCCGAACATCCAGACGTCCTTGGCGATGGCGGTGCCGTTCTGCGTCGGCCACACGCTGCCCTCCTGTCGGAGTCCCGGCGCCCGGGCGTAGAGCCCGAGCAGTCCGCCGCTGAACCCGGTGAGCACGGCGCCGGCGGCGCGGTCCGGTACGAGAGGCGTGAGCAGCGTGGCCCCGACGGCGATCTCGGCCGCGGCCAGGACCTTGAGGAAGCGAGCGGGGCGGAGCCTGCGCAGGAAGGGGTAGGCCGTCGATGCCATGCCGTGGACGCCCTCGGCCGTCTCGGGTGCACCGTTCCACTTCGCCAGGCCGGAGTGCAGGACGAAGGCCCCGGTGACGATGCGGCCTGAGAGGTGGTCGAGGCTGGGTCTCGCGGACGTGGCCGTTTGGGGGAGGTGATCTGCCATGCCGTCGATGCTACAGGCGTGATCCGCCTTGCCAGATGAGATGATGCATAATATGATGGCGCCCAATGGTTCTCCACCGAGGGACGAGCATGAAGCTGCACGCCGGCGATACGGCCCCTGATTTCAGCCTGCCCGACCAGTCCGGCCGACCGGTCACGCTGTCAGGACTGCTCTCCGACGGACCGGTGGTCGTGTTCTTCTACCCGCGGGCGATGACCCCGGGTTGCACTGCCGAGAGCTGCCACTTCCGCGACCTTCGGGGCGAGCTCGACGCGCTCGGTGCGCGAGCCGTGGGCATCAGCGCCGACAGCGTCGACCGCCAGTCCACCTTCGATGAGCGCAACTCCCTCGGCCTGCTGCTGCTGTCCGACGTCGATCGTGCGGTGGCCGCGCGGTTCGGCGTGAAGCGCCCGGGCCCGTTGTTCAACCGGCGAGCGACGTTCGTGATCGACGCCGATCGGCGCGTCCTGGCCGCCTTCAGCTCCGAGCTGAACATGCAGACCCACGCCGATCGTGCGCTCCAGGTGCTCACCGAGCACGCCGCCAACACCTGAGCCGGACGCGCCTCGCCGCGGGTGGCCGTGGCGGGCGGCCTGGGATCACCGGCGCCGGGCCATCAGGCGTCGACGGTGCCCTCGATGGCGTCGGCGATCTTGTGGATCTCGGCGATGAGGTCGACCGCGTCTGAGACGGCGACGCCGTACTGCTGGGAGACCTCGGCCGGGATGGTCGCCGCTCGCTTCCGCATGGCCCGGCCGGCGGCCGTGGGGGCGACCAGCACCCGGCGCTCGTCGTCGGGGTCACGCTCGCGGGTCACGATGCCCTGGTCCTGGAGGCGCTTGAGCAGCGGGGTCAGCGTGCCGCTGTCGAGGTGGAGGTGTTCGCCGATGGCGCCGACGCTCATCGGCTCGTCGGCCTCCCACAGCACCAGCAGCACCAGATACTGCGGGTAGGTGATGCCGAGCTCACCGAGCACCGGCCCGTAGGCCCGCACCGCGGCTCGGCTCGCCCGGTAGAGAGCGAAGCACAGCTGGTTGCCGAGCTCGAGCTGGGGGAGATGGTCCGCCATGTCCACGATCCTACCGCCACTCCTGTTGCCAGAGAAGATCGTGTACAATATGATTGTCCAATAGTCAATTCCGGAGGAACGATCATGCAGGCGATCTACACGGCGATCGCGACCGCCCGCGGCGACGGGCGCAACGGCCGAACCGAGAGCGAGGACGGCCTGCTCGCCGTCGATGTGCGCATCCCGAAGGAGATGGGTGGGCCCGGTGGTGCCACCAACCCCGAGCAGCTGTTCGCCGCCGGCTACGCCGCCTGCTTCCACTCGGCGCTCAAGATGGTGGCGAAGGGCGAGGGCGTAGACATCGACGGATCCGAGGTCTCGGCCAGCGTCTCGATCGGCCCCCTGGATTCAGGCGGCTTCGGGCTCGCCGTCGCCCTCGACGTCCATGCGCCGAACATCCCGGGCGACGTCGCCCGCGACGTCGTCGAGAAGGCGCACCAGGTCTGCCCGTACTCCAACGCCACGCGCGGCAACGTCGACGTCACCCTGTCCGTCGTGTGAGCCGGCGGGCGGGCCGCCCGCGGGACGCTCAGCTCACCGGGTGATGGGCTTGTACTTGAGCCGGTGGGGCTCGGTGGCGTCGGCGCCGAACTCCTTGCGGCGCCACTCCTCGTACTCGGTGAAGTTGCCCTCGAACCAGCGCACCTGGCTGTCGCCCTCGAAGGCGAGGATGTGGGTGGCGAGGCGGTCGAGGAACCAGCGGTCGTGGGAGATGACCACGGCGCAGCCCGGGAACGTCTCGAGCGCGTCCTCGAGGGCGCGCAGCGTGTCGACGTCGAGGTCGTTGGTGGGCTCGTCGAGGAGGATGACGTTGCCGCCCTCCTTGAGCTTCTTGGCCAGCAGCACGCGGTTGCGCTCGCCGCCGGACAGCACGCCGACCTTCTTCTGCTGGTCGGAGCCCTTGAAGTTGAACGAGGCGACGTAGGCCCGGCCGTTGATCTCGCGGCGGCCGATCTGGAGGACGTCGACGCCGCCGGTGATCTCCTCGTAGACCGTGCGGTCATCGTCGAGGACGTCGCGGTTCTGGTCGACGTAGGACAGGTTGACCGTCTTGCCGATGATGATGTCGCCGTCGTCGGGCTCCTCGGCGCCGGTGATGAGCCGGAACATCGTGGTCTTGCCGGCGCCGTTCGGGCCGATGACGCCGACGATGCCGGCCGGCGGCAGCTTGAAGCTGAGGTCCTCGATGAGGAGGCGGTCGTCGTAGCCCTTGGCCACCGACTCGAAGTCGATGACCTGGTCGCCGAGGCGGTCGCCCGGCGGGATGGCGATCTCCAGCTTCTCGAGCCGGCCCGAGCCCTGGTCGGCCTGGGCGCGCAGCTCCTCGTAGGAGTTGATGCGGGCCCGGCCCTTGGACTGCTTGGCCTTGGGCGACATCCGGATCCACTCGAGCTCGCGCTGGAGGGTCTCGCGCTTCTTCTGGTCGGAGCGGTCCTCCTGCTCGAGGCGGGCCTGCTTCTGCTCCAGCCAGCCCGAGTAGTTGCCCTCGAACGGGTAGCCGCGGCCGCGGTCGAGCTCGAGGATCCAGCCGGCGACGTTGTCGAGGAAGTACCGGTCGTGGGTGACGGCCACGACGGTGCCCGGGTAGTCCTTCAGCGTGCGCTCCAGCCACGCCACCGACTCGGCGTCGAGGTGGTTGGTGGGCTCGTCGAGGAGGAGCAGGTCGGGCTTGGACAGCAGCAGCTTGCACAGGGCCACCCGTCGGCGCTCGCCGCCGGAGAGGACGCGCACGTCGGCGTCGCCCGGCGGCGTGCGCAGGGCGTCCATGGCGATGTCGATGGTGCGATCGAGGTCGTCCACGCCGCTGGCGGCCATCTTGGCTTCGAGCTCGGCCTGGCGGGCACCGATCTTCTCGTAGTCGGCGTCGGGGTCGGCGTAGGACGCGAGCAGCGCGTCGTACTCCTCCTGCAGGGCGGCCACGTTGGCGACGCCGTCCATGATGTTGCCCCGGACGTCCTTGCTCTCGTCGAGCTGGGGCTCCTGGGGCAGGAACCCGACGGTGTAGCCGGGGGAGAGGCGGGCCTGGCCCGAGTACTCGTCGTCGAGGCCGGCCATGATCTTGAGCAGCGACGACTTGCCCGAGCCGTTGTGCCCGATGACGCCGATCTTCACGCCGGGGAAGAAGGACAGGGAGATGTCCTT
>DMTU01000137.1:25890-31509 GCA_003476595.1 Acidimicrobiaceae bacterium
CGCCGGGGAAGAAGGACAGGGAGATGTCCTTCAGGATCTCCTTGTCCGGCGGGTAGAAGCGGGACACCTTGTGCATGGTGTAGATGAACTCGGCCACGTGGGCACCCTATTGGCCGTCGTCCCGGGCGCCGTATCCCCGGATGCGGCGCGGGGCTACCGTCGATGGTGATGGCGCGGTGCCGGGTGACCTACCGGGAGGCCGCCGACGGGCGGCCCGTCCGGAGCCACGCGGGCGACCTGCTGGAGCTCGAGGTGGACGCCCCGGCGGAGCGGCCGTCGTGGGTCGGCGAGGTCGGCGCCGCTCCAGTCCGGACCCCACCCGCGCCGCCCCGCCGGCGGTCGCGGGGGCCGTGGGCCGCCGGGGCGGCTGCGCTGCTCGCCGCGGTGGTCGGCGTCGAGCTGGTGCGCTCCGATGGCACCGAACCGGCCGCTTCGCCTGATCCGACGGTCACCCACGCCGTCGTGTCCGAGCCGGGGCCGGTCGCGATCGCGACCGCGAGCGTCCTGGCCGAACCCTGGGGTGGCGTCTTCGAGCACCACCCGGACACCCGGGGGACGGTGTCGGTGCCGCGGGTGCACCTGGTGTCGCTGATCGGTGACGACGCTCGCGTGCTCCTCGTCGTGGACGCCACGCGGCGCGCGTTCGGTGGTGCCGAGCACACGTCGTCCATCTCGAGCACCCGAGTCCTCGGTGCACCGGACGGGCGGGGGCTGCGGACCCTGCAGTGGGATGCCGGTGGCTACGGGCTGTCGCTGACCAGTGAGGGCCTGTCCCTCGCCGACCAGCAGGCGGTGGCGGACGCAGTGGAGCTGCCTCCGGGACCGTCGCTTCAGCACGGCCGGGCCCCCGGGTTGGACGAGGCTGCGCTCGCCGCCCGCGGCCTGTCGGTCACCGAGCGGCGCAGCGGGACCGCGACTGCGTACGGCAGCCCGATGATCGGCCAGTCGGGCGGCGGTTCGGTCGAAGGCCAGCTGCACCGCTCGGGCACCGATCCCGTGCTGGTCAGCGTCGTCCAGGACCAGCTCGTCACCGCATCGCGGGTGCGCCGCACCCTCGGCGATGTCGTCGACGTCGACCACGCGGACCTCCCGGGGATCGTCAGCGCCGCCGCACTCGACCACGGTCGGGGGCCTGACCGCGGGCGCCGCATCAGGGGCTGGGCCCGCCTCGTCCTCGACCACGAGGTCGGGGTCACGATCGAGCTGTCCTCGGACGTGCTGGACCCCGCACAGCTGGCGGAGGTGGCGCGGTCGATGCAGCTGGGCCGGCTGGCCCGGACGGCGGCGCCGATCGCCGGGGGTTAGGCGGCGGCGGAAGCCGGGTGGTGGACGAGCCCGGTGATGTCGTCGAGGGCGACGACGATGTCGACGTCGTCGCCGGCGACGAGCCAGACCGATTGGCGCGTGCACGACAGCACGGTGCCGGTCACGTCGCCGCGATCGGTGGTGACGGTCACGAGCTGGTCGGTGAGCGACTTGAGCTGCGAGACCGGCGCACCGAGGGACCCGGGGGTCGTTGCGGTGTCTGCCATGTCCGAGGTTCTACAGAAGCCCGGACGGCGATTGGTGGTTGATGGGCACATCGTGACCGGGTGGAAACGCTCCCGACACACCGGGGAACGTTCCAGGAACGCGCGTCGTGGACGCTGCACCCGTGACCGACCGAGGGGCGCAGATGTCTGTGAGCACGCTGATCCAGCCGAGCGACCGCCGAGCGGTGCAGGCCGCTGCCGGCCCGGCGATGGCCGAGTGGTTGCTGGCCCTCGGATCCGTCGTGTACCGGCTCGACTACGGCGGCCGGGTCGCCGCGGTCGGGGGCGATGGCGCCGCGGTCGACCTGCTCGGCGCTGCCCATCCGCTCGCGACCCTCGATGCAGTGGACGCCGGCACCGATTCGCTCGCCGCGGGGTCCTACGACCTCGTCTGCGTGCTCGACGGGCTCGCCGAGCTGGCCGACCCCGTCGGCACGGCCCGGCGCGCGCTGCGCCTGGCCCGGCCGACCGGGGCGCTCGTCGTCGTGGAGGCCTCCCGCCCGGACGGCTTCGTCGACGGTCCGATCACGATCGGCGGCTGGCTCACCCGGGCCGGAGCGGCGCGCGTGCGGCTCCTGGCCGCCACCTCGCACGGGTTCGTCCTCGACGCCCGCACGACCCACTGATCCCGAACCACCAACCCACAAGGAGCACCCAATGGAGCAGATCCCACTCTTCGAGCGCCTCGGCGGCCGCGACGGCATCCGGGCGATGGCCGAGCGCCTGCTGGACAACCACCTGCAGAACCCACTCATCGCCACCCGCTACGAGAACGCCTCCAAGGACCGTGAGCAGATGGTGGAGGGCGCGACGGAGTTCTTCTGCACCGGCCTGTCCGGCGTGCCGACCTACGAGGGGCGTCCGATCGCCGAGGTGCACACCGGGATGAACATCGACGATGCCGAGTTCGTGGCCGTGCTCGACGATGCGATCGCCGCCATGGGGTCGCTGGGCGTCGGGGAGCGCGAGCAGGCGGAGGTGCTCCACGTCCTCTACTCCATGAAGGGCGACGTCGTCCGGCTCTGATCCGGCAGGCGAAGCGTAGGGTGGCGGCGTGGCTGCAGCCGACGGGTCGGTGACCGCAGCGGCGGTGCGCATCGACGTGCTCGGCTGCTTCCGCGTCGCCGCCGCGGTCGGGCCCGTCGAGGAGGGGGACTGGCCGAGTCGCCGCTCGGCCGAGCTGGTCCAGCTGCTTGCGCTCTCGGGTCGTCGCCAGCTCCTCCGGGACGAGGTGTGCGACGCGCTGTGGCCGCACCTGTCGCCCGACGCCGCCGCCAACAACCTGCGGAAGGCGGCGCACCACGCCCGTCAGGTGCTCGGCGAAGCCGACGCAGTCGTGCTCCGAGGCGGGACCGTCGCGCTCTTCCCCGACCGAGAGGTGCTGGTCGATGTCGACGCCTTCGAGGCCGCCGGCGCTGCGGCGCTCGCGGCCGCCGATCCGGAGGCGTGCGCCGCCGTCGCCGACTCGTGCGGTGGTGAGCTCCTTCCCGACGCTCGCTACGAGGACTGGGCCGAGCAGCGTCGGCGCAGCGTGCGGACGCTGCGCCTCGACCTGCTGCGCGCCGCAGGTCGGTGGGCCGATGTCGTGGCGCTGGAACCCACGGATGAGCCGGCACACCAGGCGCTGATGGAGGCGGCGCTGCGGCGTGGCTCCCGCGCCGAGGCGCTGCGCTGGTACGCCGCCCTCCGCCGCTCGCTCGCCTCCGAGCTCGGCGTCGCGCCCGACGAGCGCTCCCGGAGCCTCCACGAGCGTTGCCTGGCGAGCGGCTCCCGGAGCGGTGCGGTGGCCTGCATCGGCCGCGATGCCGAGCTCGCTGTGCTCGAGGGCGCGATGCGCGCCGCGGCCGACCGGCGCGGGGGAGCCGTCGTCGTGCACGGGGGCGCCGGATCAGGGAAGACGACGATCTGCCAGGTGCTCGGGGAGCTCGCCACCGAGGCCGGCTGGCGGTGCTTCTGGGTCACCGCCGACGGGGACCCCCAGCCCTACGGACCACTGCTGCCGCTGCTCGAGGAGCTGCTCGTGGACGACCCGGACCTGCTGGCTCGGCTCGCAGGCAACGCCGCGGGCGTCCTGGGTGCACTGGTCCCCGGCCTCGGCAGCCGGCCGACCGAGGGACCGCTCTCGCGGCACCAGGTCGTCGGGGCCCTGCAGCAGCTCCTCCGGGCAGTTGCCGGTGGGCGGCCGGTCCTCCTGGTGGTCGACGACGCCCACCTGGCCGACGAGGCGACCATCGACGTGGTGGGCCACACCGCGGCCTCTGTCCGGGACGTCGTCGTGGTGCTCGCTCGCCGCGACGCGCCGGCCAACGCGTCGCTGGCCAAGGTGCTGCGTCGGCTCGACCGCGCCGGTCGGTCCCACGAGCTGGAGCTGCGACCGCTGGGTGACGGCGAGGCCGACGAGCTGCTCCGGGCGGTCGCGCCGCACCTGGCCGAGCCGACCCGCCTCCGGCTGCGGGAGGAGGCGGCGGGGAACGCCTTCGTGCTGGTGGAGCTGGCTCGCATCGCTGGCCAGGACGCAGACGCGGTGGCCACGGTCGGTGCCGCGATGACGGCGCGCCTGGCCGATCTGGCCGAGGCCGACGTCGACGGGTTGCGGCGGCTCGCTCTCGGCGGCGGCGACCTGGACCAGTCCACGGCGCTCGCCCTGTTCGCCGGGCCGGAGCCAGAGCTGCACGACCTCCTCGACACCGCGCTCGAGGCCGGCGTGCTCGTGGTCGTGGGCGATCGCTACCGCTTCGTCCACGAGCTGGTCCGCAGCGCACTGGCCGGCCAGCTCCCCCCGCACCGCCGCCTCGAGGTGCACCGTCGGGCAGCGAGCGTGCTGGCCGACAGCGGTGCCGCTCCAGCGACCGTGGCCCGGCACTGGCTCGCCGGCGAGCGCCCCGCCGAGGCCGTGGATCCCTCGCTCGCCGCCGCCGAGCGTGCGGTGGCCCTCGGTGCCTTCGCCGACGCGCGACGCCACGTCGAGCCGGTGCTCGCCCACGACCCGGCGAACGCGTCGGCGCTCCGCATCGAAGCCCAGTCCCTCGACATGATGGGCGACCCCCGAGCGCTGCGCGCCTACGACGCCGCCATCGCCGCGGCCGACCCCGTGGCGGCGCACGACCTCATGGCCATGCGGGCCCTCGCCCAGATCAAGCAGGGCGATCCCGCCGGTGGGCTGGAGGCGATCGCCGGCGCCAGCCCGACCTCGGTGGCCGGCCGCCTGAGCGAGGCCCTCACCTACGCCGGTGCAGCCGCGCTCGGCTTCGCCGACCCGGCGTTCGGCACCGCGAAGGCGGCCGAGAGCCGGCGCCTCGCCCTGCAGACCGGGGACACGGCATCGATCGTCATCGCGTCGTGGGCGCAGGCCGCCGCCGCCCACGCTCGGGGGGAGCTGCACGACTCCGTCCTCGCCGACCTGCGGGACACCGCGCACGTGCCCCACCTCGCCGTGCGGGTCTTCGACGGCCACCTCTGCATGACCCAGCGCTTCCTCTACGGCGCCCGTCCCTACGACGAGGTCATCGCCTTCGCGGACGCGCTCGCCGACGAGGCGCTGCGGTTGGGGGCGATGCGCGGCCACGCCTTCGCCATGAACCTCCGGGGCGAGGCCGAGCTGCACGCCGGGCGCATCGACGACGCGGCGATCGACCTCGAGGAGGGGGCTCGGCTGCACCGGGCGATCGGGGGAGCGGTCGGCGAGGCCCACGCCCTGCAGCGCCTGGCCGAGGTCGCCCACCACCGCGGCCGCTCACCGGAGGCGACGCAGCTCCTCGACGAGGCCCTGGACCTGGCTCGGGTGACCGACATCGGCTTCCACCTGCTCGACCGGATCTACGGGACCCGGGTCATGCTCGCCGGGAGCGACCCCGAGGCGGCGCTCGCAGCCGTCGACGAGGCCGAGAGCGCGGTGCAGGGCCAGCTGGAGACGTGTCCGGGATGCCGCATCACCTTCGCCGTGCCCGCAGCCATCGCCTGCGCCACCGCCGGCGCGCTCGATCGCGCCCTGCGGTACGAGGAGGCGAGCGCATGGCTCGCCCAGATCGTCATGCGTCTGCCTGCATGGCACGCAGCCCACGCGGAGGTCCGCGGGCACGTTCGCCTC
>DMTU01000154.1:0-3597 GCA_003476595.1 Acidimicrobiaceae bacterium
CTCCCACACCCCACCCGGCCCGTTGCCAGGTTGCGCGCACTGGTTGGAGGTGAACCGGTCGCCGTTGTTCTTGTTGTTGCCCGGCCCGGCGATCTGCAGCCACACCTGCGGATTGGCGCTCACCGAGTCGGTCACGCCCGATGGCCAGAGTGCGTCCCCGTCGCCGATGGGCTGGTTGCCGAGGTGGTTGATGGGGGACCCGATGGGCGTCGGACCAGTGAACTCCGCCGTGGCGGACCGGGTGATCACCGTCGTGTCCACGCCGAAGAAGTGGGTGAAAAAGTTGTCGGTCTCGTGAGTGACGGTCACCTTGAGCTTGCTCGGCGCATCACCGAGCTGCACCGTCGTGTTGGCCGAGTCGTACCCGTTGCGCTCGACGAGGTCGAAGGCCGTGGAACGTGCGGACGCGAAGTCGCTCGGGAGGAACGTGACGCCCGCCGTGGCGCCAGCGTCGGCGGCTCGCTGGACCTGCTGGGCGGTCTGCCACCAGTTCCAGACGTCGACGCCGAGCCCGGCCATGGCGATGAAGATCGTGAGCAGGAGCGCGAACCAGACCAGCACGAAGCCGGATTCGCCGTCGCCCGCCCCAGAACGGCGGAACGTGCGCGATTCGGTGGAAGGCATGATCGTCTCGTCGCTCAGCATTGGGGAGTAGGCAGTGGTTCGAGCCGCAGGACCGTCCGCTCCCGGATGGTCCGGACGCCGGTGCCGATGGTCCCGGACACCGGACGATGCCGGACCTCGACGATGACACCGAGATCGTCGATGGGGACACCGGGCAGCAGGCAGGCGTTCGCGTCGTCCCACGGGTCGCTGGTCACGTCGTACGCGAACGCCGAGCCGTCCCAGGTGTAGCGAGCGCAGTCGACCTCGCAATCACCGACGCCGGCTGGACTGCCGTCAGCCTCGGCGCGGTAGATCCACATCTGGGTCGGGGTCCCGAATCCGGTCAGGCTCCCGAGATCGCGTTCGACGACCTGGCGGATCTCGTCGCTGACGACCAGGGGGTCCGAGCGACGGGCGTAGTGCGCCACGCCGTAGCGAGCACCGTCTCGGCTGGCCGAGGTCGTTGCCGACGCCGACGTGAAGTACATCCCGAACTCCAAGACGGCGAGCACGATCAGCAAGATGATCGGGACGGCGAACGCACCCTCGACGAGCACGGCACCGCGCTCGCCACGTTGACTGCGCTGGCCACGTGGGCCGCGCGTCGTCAGCATGCCTGGTCCGAGATCGGTTCGAGGCGCATGACCGTGGAGCGTTCGATGTCGAGACCGTCGAAGACGGGACTGTCGATCTGGTGCCGCGCCGTGAGACGCACGCCGACCGAGTCGATGACGGCACCGCACGCCCGAGGAGCCGGCCAGGTGCCGGTCTGCGAGCCGAAGGTCCCTGTCGCTTCGTCCCAGGTCCAACGGATGCAGTCGCTCGTGCATCCGGGACCCCCGGTGGGCTCCCCGCTCGAATCCGCACGGAAGACCCACAGGGTGCGCGGCTCGGCTTGACCCGGAAGCCCGTCGAGGTTGCGCTCCACGGACACGCGAAGGTTCTCGAGCATGGCGGCACGCTGCGCGTTGTCAGCCACTGCCGGCGCGTAGGCCGCGGCAGCCAGGCGCGCACCAGACCTCGATGAGGAGACCAAGACGGATGACGACTTGTATGCCAGTCCCAATCCGATGAGCCCGAAGGCCAGCACCAGCATCACGGGAACGACGAGGGCGAGTTCGATGAGCGCCGCCCCCCGGTCATCGCGTCCGCGGCATGACAGGTGATGCACTCCTCTCATCATGCGTGCCCGCAACTCGAACCATCCTTCGTTCCAACGAGTGCAACATTGTGGTGCGCCCGGCTGGCAACGTCACCGTCTTCCGGTCTCGCTGATTCTGCCACTCTCCGCGCGCAACGTCCATAGTCTTCTTGGACCAAGCGGAGGGGGTCGCCTTCTGTCGCTGGCGCCGGTGGGACGGAGCGCCAGGCTGCCATCACCACGTCCAATTCCGGCAGGCCTCAAGTTCTCTCGCACACGTACCGATGCCAAGGCGTGCACCAGAGCGCGGAGGTCCATCCAACAAGAACCGTCCCGAACCAGCGCGTGCGTGGCGCAGGGGTCCGCGGTGCCGCACTCATCGAGTACGCGCTCGCACTCAGCCTGTTCGTCTTCGTGTCGATCGGGGCGCTCGAGATGCTGGAGGACAGCACCCGCGAAGAGGTGGCCAACGAGTTCGACTGCGTGTCGGAGCGTCCGCCCCCGCCGTCCTGCCAGCTCCGAGCGGTCACCACCACGACGTCCACGACAACGACCACGACCACCACGACGGAAGTACCGGTGGACACGACGACATCGTCGGTCCCAACCGGCGACCCCGATCCCAGCACGGTCGCCGTCGTGCAGTGGGAACCGATCCGGCCACTGCAGTTCGACCGCGGTTCGCTCAACGGGCCCATCCTCCTCCTCGAGTACGGCGGCGAGCCCGACCGGACGCTGTCCTACGACGTGCGGGAGCGGGACGGGACGGTTGTCGGACGAGGCAGCTGCGACACCTTCAGCTTCTTCGGCCTCGTCGTGTGCCAGGTGCGCGTCTCGGTCCCGCCCGATGCGGGCGACATGCAGGTCGTGATCACCTCGATCAGCGGGTCACCGCCGCTGGCACCCCCGGCCGACGGCAGTCCCTGGGTGGAGCGCGACTGATGCGACGGAACAGTCGTCACCACGACAGTGGTGCCGCACTCGTCGAGATGGCGCTCGTTGCGCCAGTCCTGTTGGCGCTCGTGTTCGGCATCATCGAGATGGGCTACATGCTCCGCGACTACCAGGTCGCGTCTGATTCCGTGAGCGACGGCTCTCGAGTCGCGGCGGTCATGGGTCCTGACATGGCGGCCGACGGCTCGAGCCCGGACTTCCACATCATCCGCTCCCTTCGCGAGGCGACCGGGTCCATGGGTGCGGACTGGATCCAGCGCATCGTGATCTTCAAGGCCGATCGACCCACCGGCGGCGTGACCGCCGAGGAACAGGTGCCCGACGACTGCAAGGCCGGGTCGCCCATCGCCGGGCGCTGCAACGTCTACAACGACGTCTCGGAGGCGTTCGATGCGGTCGAGCGCGGAGACATCACGTACTTCGCTTGTCCAGACAGCGACGTCGCCTGCTCGTGGCCGGCTTCGGAGCGACGGAACGGACCCACCGTGGACGCAGTCGACCACCTCGGGGTTTGGATGCGTGTGGAACGTCCGCAGATCACCGGGTTGTTCGGGAGCTCCGTGACCTTGGAACACGCCTCCGTCGTCCGGGTCGAGATCGGAGCGCTGACGGGATGAGGCGGCGCAGCAGCCGAGGTGCCTCGCTGATCGAGGCGGCGATCACCGTCGGCGTCCTGGCGATCCTGGCGTTGGGCACCATCGAGTTCGGCTACGCCTGGCGGCAGTCGACGGTGGTCGAGAAGACGGTGCAGCAGTCTGGCCGCGTGGTCGCGAGCGTCGCCGACCAGCCCATGGCCGACTACGAGGCTCTCCAGACCTTCCGGTCGTTCCTCGGGTCCAGCAAGAACATGAGCCTGGACCTGCTGGTGGTCTACCGGTCGACAACAGCCGACGGAG
>DMTU01000154.1:3672-4603 GCA_003476595.1 Acidimicrobiaceae bacterium
GACAACAGCCGACGGAGCCGTGCCGGATCAGTGCCTCACCACCTCTGTGCCCGGCCTCTGCAACCGGTACGAGGCCGCCGATCTGAATCTTCCGACATCGAGCTTCGGCAGCTGCACCGGCACATCGCGCGACCGCTACTGGTGCCCCGCCGGACGCGAACGGGGCCGGAGCCCCCGGCCGGACTACGTCGGCATCTACGCCCAGCTGCAGTACTCCGGGATCACCCGGTCGATCCCTGGCGGCCTGACCCTGGAGCGGACCGCCGTGTACGCGATCGAACCCTGCGCATCCGGACTCCCGGGTTGCTGATGATGTGGATTACGACGTGGAGGCGCACGCCGATGCGACACCAACGACGAACTGACCGCGGATTCGCGGTCGTCCTGCTGGCACTCGGGATGGTCGTCCTGCTCGGGGCCACGACCGTGGCGGTCGACCTCGGCAGCCGCTACTCGCAAGCCGCCAAGATCCAGAGGTCTGCCGACGCAGCCGCTCTTGCGGCCGTGACCATGCTCCCGAGCGGCATGTCCGCGGCCATCGCCGAGGCACGGCAGGTCGCCGCCCGCAACGGCTTCGTCCACGGTCAGGACGGCGTGATCGTCGAGGTGACCCAGCCCACGGTCGGGGGGTTGCCCTCGACCGACAGCCTCCGGGTTCGGATCGAAGACGCCGCACTTCCCGTCTACTTCGGCTCCATGTTCGGCGGCACCGACCACGTCGCTCGCGTCGCGACCGCCGAGTACGTGAGCGCTGTCGCGCTCGGAAGCCCGCGGAACCACCTCGGCACCGGCGACCTCATGGGCAACTCGGGCGCTGGCGGTGACATGGCTCAGGTCGTCGATCGAACCCGGAGCCAGACCGCAGCACTGCGAGAGAACTTCTGGCTCGCTGTCAACGGGCCGTGCAGCTCCAAGGAGAACGGCGACCGGT
>DMTU01000154.1:4717-5677 GCA_003476595.1 Acidimicrobiaceae bacterium
CCGGTACACCGCCAGGTCAGCTGGCAACTACAGCAACCACAGCAACCCTCGTTCCCTCAGCGGCGGCGTGAGCTTCCGATGCGAGGGCAGCCACGGTGACGGCCACGCGACCCAGGACAACGACGAGCAGCGGTGGTACGGCTACGTCTACGCCGTGACGGTTCCTCCGGGGTACGTCGCCGGCGAGATCGACATCGAGATCTACGACCCCGCCGTCTGCAACGGCTCTCGGTCTGGCGACTCATCGAACGGCGCCATGTCGACCACGTACACGGTCCGTACCGGATCGCTGGACCCGCTCGCAGGTACGGTCCTCGACCGGCACGGATGGCCGACCGGGGCCACCCACACCGAATCCTTCGACCCCCGCACGTGGGGATGCGACTCCTGGCACACGTTGACCTCGGTCCGTCCCCCGGTCGAGGGCGCGACCTACTACGTGCAGGTGTCCGTCGGCGAGGACAGCTACAACGGCCCTCGCACGAACGGCTTCGCCCTCCGGGCAGACGTCGATTCGAAGCGCCGGAACGGCCGGTTCTGGGCCTGCTCGTCGGACGAGAGCGAGACGAGCCTCTATGCGAGCGACTGCCCTCAGGTCTACGCGGTGGGCGACATGGGTGTCTACGCATCGCTGACCGGTACGCAAGCCGAGTTCTTCGTGTCGGAGATCGGGCCGGAGCACAACGGCAAGACGCTCGAGATCACCTTGTTCGACCCAGGTGAGGGCGCCGAGGCGCTGCGCATCAAGGACCCGAGCGGTGACTACGTGACCTTCGACTGGGACGTCGACTGCAGCGGTGGCGTCGCCCCACCGACCGGCGGCTGCAGCGGCAGCAGCGTGGACCGGCTCGATCTGATCGGCAACACCTACCGCGACGTCAACTCCGGCTACCGCTGCTCGGGCGGGCGGGACGTCGACCTCGACGGCAACGGCTCGGCTGACGATTGTGCGTGGAACCC
>DMTU01000154.1:5882-6106 GCA_003476595.1 Acidimicrobiaceae bacterium
TTGTGCATGGAACCCCCAGCCCGGTCCCCATCGCTTGTCGCGCTGGAAGTACAACGAGCGGTCGCTGACGCTGTCGATCGATCTCCCCGAAGACATCGCCAGCGAGTACGGCGGCGCGACGTGGTGGAAGGTGGAGTACACGACGAACACCGCCCCCACCGACCGGACCACCTGGTCCGTCCGTGTGCAGGGCGATCCGGTCCGCCTCATCCCGAACACACCGG
>DMTU01000057.1:0-155 GCA_003476595.1 Acidimicrobiaceae bacterium
TGCGCCACGTCGTAGCGACAACCACCGACGACGCCCGTGCGATCGCCGGATCGCGGCGGTCGGCCAAGGTGTGGACCGATCGTGACGCAGCGGTTTGGATCCGCCCACACGTCCGATGATCCGGCGCATGCGTGGACGGATCGGGCCCGCCGGAG
>DMTU01000057.1:419-729 GCA_003476595.1 Acidimicrobiaceae bacterium
TGGACGGATCGGGCCCGCCGGAGCGCTCGTTGCCCACACGTCGGACCGAGGAAAGCTGATCCCTCGCGGCGGGATCGTGCTCCATCCCGTTCCGGATCCAGAACCTGTGCCGCACCTCCACCACCCCCTGGTAGACGTCGTCGTCCGAGGACCCTACGCCCGCGGCGTGCGGCCCGAGGCGAGGCGCTCGAGGGCGCCGATGGTCATCTCGACGTAGACCTCCTCGAGCTGGTCGCGCCGGTCCGCGCTCGGGCTCCGCCGCATCTGGGAGAGCAGGTTCTGGATGCCGGAGAACAGCACGCCGATGGCG
>DMTU01000057.1:860-1043 GCA_003476595.1 Acidimicrobiaceae bacterium
CTCCTCGGCGGCCAGGTCGGCGAAGTACCCTGAGGTCCGCCGGTCCCATCGGCGCTGCTGGCGGCGGGCGTCGTCGCTCGTGCGGGCGCTGCGCAGGGGAGCGAAGAACTGGCCGTGCTCGCCGGCCGCGTCGAGGCAGCTCCGGACGAAAGTGCGGAGCTTGGGCTCGAAGCCGGCGTCGGC
>DMTU01000057.1:1180-3382 GCA_003476595.1 Acidimicrobiaceae bacterium
GCCGGCGGATGCTGCGGTCGAGCGCGCTCGCCTCCCGCCGGTACAGCTCGAGGAGCAGGGCGTCCTTGTTCTCGAAGTGCTTGTAGACGAGGGCCCGCGTCACGTCGGCCCGCTCGGCGACCGCGCCCATGGTCACTGCGTCGGGGCCGGACTCGTTCACGACCGCCTTCGCCACGTCGAGCAGGGCCTGCCGGCGCTCGTCGGCGGACAGTCGCTCCGGTTCGGGTCCGGCGACCTCGGCAGCCACCGGCCCAGTGTGGCGCACGGGTGGTTGCACTCTGCAACCGGCTGTGCTCTCCTGTCGGGACAGGCGGTTGCAAAGTGCAACCAGGACGGAACGGAGTGACGATGACGTACGCAGGGGGACGAGCGATCCTCGACGCCGACAGCCACCTCATGGAGCTGCCCGGCTTCCTCGACCCCTACATCGAGCGCGACATGCTCGATCGGCTCAAGGGCCGGTCGATGGCGAAGCTGGCGCCGGTGCTCGACCGGGCGACCGGCGACGCCGAGGCCCGCAAGGTCGATGCCGGCGCGCGGGCACAGGCCGAGGAGCGGCTGCTGCTCGACAAGGGGTGGAACGCCATGGGCGCGTTCGATCCGGTGGAGCGCAGCCACGTCGTCGACCTGTTCGGGTTCCACGGCCAGCTCGTGTTCGCCACCTTCGCGTCGGCGATGTTCGTGGGCAAGGACCTCGACCTGCTGTACGCCGGGAGCGCCGCGCACAACCGAGCCGTGGCCGCCTTCTGCGCCGACGATCCCCGCCTGCTGCCCGTCGCGTACGTGCCCCTCCACGATCCCGACCGGGCGGTCACCCTGCTGCAGGAGGCCATCGAGCTCGGCAGCGGTGCCGTCCACGTGCCCTCCACCGCGGCGGGGGAGAGGTCGCCGACGCATCCGGACCTGGACCCGTTCTGGGCGCTGCTCGAGGGCAGCGGGGTGCCCTTCGTGCTCCACGTGGGCGGCGGCGGACGCCTGCTGGACCGCAGCTTCCACAACAACGGCCGCCCGGTCACGGACCACCTCGGCGGCGGCGAGAACATCCGCTCCAAGGACTTCCTCGCCATCGCCAACTCGCCGGCGCTGTTCCTCGGCACGCTCATCCTCGACGGCCTGTTCGACCAGTTCCCCGGTCTGCGGGGCGGCGTCATCGAGGAGGGGGCCAGCTGGGTCGTGTCCTGGATGCACCAGCTCGACTTCGCCCTGCGGGCCTTCCGGCGGACCGAGGCGCCGTTGCAGTCCCTCGCCCGCACGCCCTCCGAGTACGTGCACGAGCACCTGCGGTTCGCCCCGTTCCCGGGGGAGCCGGTGGGCTGGATGATCGAGCAGGCGGGGGCCGACCTGTTCATGTTCTCCACCGACTACCCGCACCCCGAGGGCGGCCGGGATCCGCTGGCCAAGTTCGAAGACGCCATGCCTGAGGTGAGCGAGGCCGACAAGCACCGCTTCTACTACCAGAACATGGCCGACCTGCTCGGCCCGGCCCTGGTGCCCGCGCGATCGGGATGAACCGACTGACGACCTGCCGGGTTGGGTAGAAAAGCCGGACCTCCCGATGCGGGGGGCTCCAGCCACCACCCGAACGGATCCGCATGCCCAGACACCCGCAGCGGAGCGGTCATTCGACAGCGCCCTTCTCCGTGCGCTTCGGCGCGGACGTCAGCTCCGTCCCCGACTCCCGGCGCGGCTTCGTCCATTGGATGCGTGAGGCCGAGCTCGACCCCGAGACGATCGACGACCTCGAGGTGGTGTTCAGCGAGCTGGCGGCCAACGCCGTCGCGGCGTCCCCGGCGCCCACCGACCGCGTCCACGCCCGTGCCCAGATCGACGCGGGCATGCTCGTGCTCGAGGTGTCCAACCGGACGGAGGACCCCCAGCTGGTCCCGGCGACGCCCGATCTGGACGATCCGCTGCGGTCCAACGGCCGAGGCCTCCTGATCGCGAGGGCCTTCGTCGACAGCGTCGACGTCGAGCTGGATGGAGACGACCGGCTGCTCGTGCGCTGCTGCCGGCGCCTCGGCCTGCTGCGCTGACTGCGGCCGGCCCGCGGGCGGGCACCTGGGGGCAGGAATGACGTGATCGGAGCGGGAAGTCTCGCCCGTGGATCGCCGTCGCTTCCTCCTCCTGTCGCTGGCCGCCAGCGGCTCGCTCACCGTCGGCCGGGGCGCGCTCGCCCCGGCCCTCGCCGCGCCGGCCGAGCCC
>DMTU01000211.1:0-5006 GCA_003476595.1 Acidimicrobiaceae bacterium
CGCCCGCAACCACCTGCGCGCCAGCGCCGCGCTCAGCGGCATCCCCACCCGCCGGGTGGACGAGGTGCTGTCCGACGTCGGCCTGGAGAGCGTGGCCGACGACAAGGCCGGCGGGTTCTCCCTCGGCATGCGCCAGCGGCTCGCGCTCGCCACCGCGCTGCTGGGCGACCCCCGGGTCCTCCTGCTCGACGAGCCGTCGAACGGCCTCGACCCCGACGGCATCCGCTGGATGCGGCACCACCTGCGCGCCTTCGCCGACGCCGGCGGCACGGTCCTCGTGTCCAGCCACCTGATCGCCGAGCTGGCCCGGTTCGCCGACGACCTCGTCGTGGTCGGCGGCGGCCGGCTCATCGCCGCCGAGACCGTCGAGTCCCTCACGGACCGGACCGGCCTGTCGCTCGAGGACAGCCTCCTCGAGATGACCGCCGGCGCCGCCGAGTTCGCCTCGGCATGACCAACGCATCCCACCCCATCACCCAGGAAGAGGAACCCATGACCACCACCGAGCTCCCGCTCCCCCGGACCGCGGACGCCACGTCGGCCTCCGGTCGCCGCCACGTCGACCGCCTCGCCGCCGTCCTGCGCAGCGAGTGGATCAAGGCCAGCACCGTGCGCACGAACAAGACGGTCCTCGCCGCGGCCGCGGTCGTCGGCCTCCTGACCTCCTGGGCCACGGCCGTGTTCGTGACCGGTGAGGACGCCCTGACCGTCACCGAGGTCGCCATCGGTTCGACCGCGCTCACCGCGGTGCTGGCGGCCATTGCCGGCATCCTGCTGTTCAGCGCCGAGGCCCAGCACGGCACCCTCGCCGGCGCCCTGACCGCGCAGCCGGCGCGCTGGCCGGTCGTGGCCGGCAAGGCCGTCGTCGCCACCGCCCTCGGCCTCGCGCTGGGGGCGATCGGGCTGGTCGCCGGGTTCGCCGGTGCCCTCGCCGGCGGGCTCGAGGTCGGGGACACGAGCGGGGTGCCCTCCGCCGCGCTCTGGGCCCTGCTCTACGTCTGGGGCTCGGCCGTGCTCGGCCTGGGTGTGGGCATGGTGGTGCGCCACAGCGCCGGCGCCGTCTCGGGCCTGCTCGTGTGGTGGCTGGTGGTCGAGGGCATCCTCGTCCAGTTCGCCCCGGGCGAGGTCGTCCGGTTCGTGCCCTTCGACACCGGCTGGCGCTCGCTCGGGATCGAGTCGGAGTTCGATCCCGCGGCCGTCGCGGCCACCGGCCTGTCCAACGCCCTCCACGCATCGATCTTCTGGGGCTACGTCCTCGCCGCGCTCGTGATCGGTGCCGTCCTCGTGCACCGACGGGACGTGGACTGACCTGTGGCCGGCGGCTCAGAAGCGCTCGAGCGCCTCGGGGCCGAGGTCGGCGATGCTCGGGTAGCCGCCGAGCGTGAGGGCCAGGTCGAGCTCGGCGAGCAGGCAGCGCAGCACGTGCTCGACGCCGGCCTGGCCGTCGAGGGCGAGGCCGTAGAGGAAGGGCCGGCCGAGCAGCACGGCCTCGGCACCGAGGGCGAGGGCCTTGATCACGTCGGTGCCGGTGCGGATGCCCGAGTCGAACAGGATCGTGGCCCGGTCGCCCACCGCCTCCACGACGCGGGGGAGGGCGTCGAGGGCGCCCATGGCCCCGTCGACCTGGCGGCCGCCGTGGTTGGACACGACGATGCCCTCCACGCCGGCGTCCACTGCAGCCCGGGCGTCGTCGGGGTGGATGATGCCCTTCAGCACGATCGGACCGTCCCAGCGCTCCCGCAGGAAGGGCAGGTCGTCGAGGCTCAGGCCGGGGTTGGGGAACATGCCGGCCCACAGGAAGGTGGCCGAGCCCGGATCCTCCTCCGGCGAGCGCTCCAGCTTCGAGCGGAAGGCCGGGTCGGACAGGTAGTTGGCCACGCCGACGTTGGACAGGAACGGCAGGAAGCCCCGGTCGAGGTCGGCCGGCCGCCAGCCCAGCAGCGTGGTGTCGAGGGTGACGACCAGGGTCTCGTAGCCGCTCGCCGTGGCCCGCTCGAGGAAGCTCTCGGTCACGTCCGGATCGGTCGGGTAGTACAGCTGGTACCAGCGGGAGCCCTCGCCGCTCGCCTCGGCCACCTGCTCGAAGTCGTGCGACGCGGCCGTGGAGTGGATGTAGGTGAGGCCCATCTCGGTGGCGGCCCGGGCGGTGGCGAGCTCGCCCTGGGGGTGGGCGAGGGTCTGCACGCCGACGGGGGCGATCATCACCGGTGCCGCCATCTGGGTGCCGAGCACGGTCGTCGAGTGGTCCCGCTCGGCCGTGCCCCGCAGCATGCGCGGGATGATGCGCCAGCGGTCGAAGGCCTCCCGGTTGGCCCGGGTGGTGGCGCCGTCGCCGGCGCTCGGGACGATGTAGCCCATCGCCTCGGGCTCCAGCACCTCGCGGGCCTGGTCCTCGATGCGGGCCAGGTTGGTGGTGAGGTCCGGCGTGGTGCCGTTCATCATCCCGTCGAGGTAGATGCCGACCTGGAAGTCACCGAAGTTCGCCATGGGCCGAGCCTGTCACCCCAGCGCAGCGAGGAGCGCGTCCTCCACCCGCTGGGCGCGCTCGAAGTCGCCGACGTGGGAGGTGAGGAACGCCCAGGCCAGGCGGGCCGTCGGCCGGGCCGCTGCCCACTGGCCACCGAGGCCACCCATGCCGATGTCCTCGCCGTCGATGCGCCCGCCGGTGAGGCTCCAGGTGACCTCCTCGTCGACGAAGCGGTCGTGCGCCGTCACGCCCGGGCGGTCGACGAGCGGGGGTAGCCGCCCCTCGAGCAGCCGCTGGTGGAAGGTGGCCAGGCCGAGGGCGGTGGCGTGGCCGTTCACGGCCGGGATCTCGCCGGCGCGCCACGCCGTGGTGTTGACATCCGGCAACGGGCCGAGCGAGCGGGGCCGCAGCGATGCCGGGTCGCCGCGCACCTCGTCCCAGTAGCCCTGGTCGAGCCCGACGGTGTCGGCCACGCGGTGCAGCTCCGACGGCGGGACGCCGATGTGGACGTCGAGGCCGAGCGGACCGGCGAGCTCCTCGCGCAGGAAGGTGCCGAGGCTGCGCCCGTCGACCCGACGGACCAGCTCGCCGGCGAGGAACCCGAAGGTGATGGCGTGCTCGCACACGACCTCGCCGGGGGCCGCGTCGGCCGGCTGCGCAGCGAGGGCGGCGACGGCGCCATCCCAGTCGGTGAGGTCGGCGTCGGGGCAGGTGATGCGCCCGGCCGAGTGGGTGAGGACGTGGCGGATGAGGAGGCGGTCGTCGTCGAGCTCGGGCCAGACCGAGGACGCGGGCTGGTCGAGGTCCAGCCGCCCGTCGGCCACGAGCGCGAGCACGCACGCGCCGGTGACGGGCTTGATCGCCGACCAGGTGTGGACGAGCGACTGCGGGGTGAGCCCGTCGGTGGCGGCGTCGACGACGACCTCGCCGTCCACGATGGCGGCGACCGCCACGCCTGGGCCGCACGTGGCCATCGCATCGGCGACCGCCCCGTACCGGTGGGCGACCAGGCCGCCGACCGTGGTCAGGGTTGCCGTCCGATGAAGCCGAGGAAGCGGTGCTGGTGGGGTGCGTCCTCCGGCACGGGGACCTCGGGGCCGAACGCGCCGGGCGAGCGGATGGCGTCGCCCATGCCGCGCAGCTGGGCGTCGAGGCGCTCGACCTCCTCGGGCGGCATCGCCTCGTGCTGCTCGAGGCCCGTGGCGCGGGCGATGTCCCACGCGTGGACGACCAGGTCGGCGGACATGAACCCGTCGACCGTCTCGGCCAGCGTCGTGGGGCCGAACATGCCGTCGTACTCGGTGCTCGCGGTGGCGGGATCGTCGACGGCGGCCAGCATGGCGTCGCGCAGGGTCGCCCATCGGGCGCGAGGGTCGTCGCCGGTGAGCTCCGGTGCGAGGTCGAACCGGGCGAGGAAGCCGTGCTGGCTCTCCACGACGTGGTCCAGCACCTGGCGCGCCGTCCACCCCTCGCACGGGGAGGGGGCGCCCCAGGCGTCGTCGGGGACGTCGTCCACGACGGCGGTGAACCGTTCGGCGAGACGGCGGTAGCGGGCGGCGGCGTCGGTCATGGCGCCAGTCAACCCCAGGGGGTCTGACAGCGCTCGCCCGATCGGCTGCGGGTTGACTGGTCGGATCGAGGATGCCGACGACGACGTGACCGATGCCGACTTCGATCCGGAGCGGCTGGCGGTCTGCGCCTACTGGCGCTGCGGCGTGCTGTTCGAGCGGCGCTCCGCCAACCAGCGGTACTGCCGCAAGGCGTGTCGCAGCCGGGACGGCAAGTGGCAGCGGGCGCAGGCGCGCCGGGCGGCGCGCGAGGAGGCCAAGGAGCGGCGGCGCACCGATCGGCGGTGACGGCTCGCGGCGCCGGCTCGCGCGGTCGCAGATGTCGGTGCGTCGGTAGCGGTCTGACGTGGTTGATGCGATGAGGCTCAGAGAGACCGAGCAGCCCACTGGCCTCAGGCGCGGACGGCGTGGGCGAGGGCCATGGGTTGGTCGACGGGGAGGCGGCCGTCGACCACGTGGGTCGCACACGCCTCGACGAACTGCCGTTCCATCGCGTCCTTGGCCTCTTCGGACGCCGATCCCACGAAGGAGCCGAGGGGCGTCAGGTTGATGTAGCTCCAGAGCATCTCGGCGGGTGCCGGTAGGTCGAGCGACGCCGAGTACTCCTCGCCGACGACGTCCTCGAACCCTGCGTCGACGAGGAGGCGGACGAGGATCTCGGGATCGGGCATCGAGAACACCACGTCGACGAAAGCGCCCAGGTTCGGATCCACGTTGTCGGCGATCGCGTCCCGCATGGCCTCGAGCACGGGACTGATCCGGCCCGGGGTGTTGGCCACGACCCGCCCCGCTGGGGCGAGGACCCGGTGCAGCTCGGATGCGGCGGCCGCCTTGTCGCCGACGAACATGATGCCCATCTGCGACAGTGCGACGTCGCACGATGCGTCGGGGAGGGGCACCGAGACGGCGTCGCCCTCGGTCCATTCGATCTCCGCGCCTGTGGCGGGTACCGCGGCTGCGACCGCGAGCAT
>DMTU01000211.1:5118-12540 GCA_003476595.1 Acidimicrobiaceae bacterium
CCGCGAGCATGTCCGGCGCGACGTCGACACCAGCGACGGCGCCGTTGGGGCCCACGACCTCGGCGGCAGCGCGGGCGATCACGCCTGTCCCGCAGGCGACGTCGACGACTCGCTCGCCCGGCTGCAGGTCGGCGACCCGCAGCAGCTCACCGGAGGCAGGCGTGGCGATGGAAGGGACGAAGAAGTCCTGGTACAGCTGGGCCGCCGGGCCCGAGTACTCGCGGAACGAAGCGGTGCCCACGGTGGCGCCTCCCTTCGACGGCGGAAGCCGACCCCTCCAGCCTCGCGCGACGAGGTCAATGCCGCGAGGAGGTCGTGGTCGAGTCGGCGACTTCGCTCACGCAGCGGTGGAACACACGCCATCGGCGTTCGTTGTCATGAACGAGACCAGCGGATTCGCTGAGGAGGTCGGCCGCCCGGGCCATGAGCTCAGCCGCTGAGTAGAGCCTGCGGGGCAGCACCCGTTCCCCAGCGAGGTCAGCACGTACTGCCGCCGGGGTGAAGTCGATTCGGTCGATCATGTCTGCAGCGCGGTCGAGCAACTCTGCGACCAGCGTGTTCATCGACGCCGCCAACCAGTCATTGGCGATGATCCGGTGCCGTTCTCCGAGGACATCGGCGAGCTCGTCGATGTCGAGCAACGCGCGCACCGCCTGCCAGGAGGCCTGCATCGCGTTCGTGAGCCACTCGCCGGTGCTGCGGCAGTCGTCGGCACGCGTGCGGAGGTCTCGGATCATGCCCGTGAGCTCAGCGGGACGTGCTTCCCCCTCCATGAACAGGACACCTTCGAGCTGCAGTGCAGCCGGATCGTTCAGATCCTCGGCGCCCTCGAAGGGGCTGAGCGCGGCCGCGTCCCCGACCTCCACGTCGCTCCAGCGGTCGGCCAAGCTCTGCAGCGCACGCCCCTGTCTCTGGAGGCGGAGCGCGGCCTCACGTGGCGCTGTGGCGTAGAAGCGCTCGTGATCGCGATGGAACTGCGCCAGGTTCATCATCGTCTTCAGCAGTGGGCCTTCCTCGACGTCCTTCGAAGCGACCTGGCTGTCCGACGTCACACGCTGCCTCCTCCTGCCAGGTTCCAGGTATCGGGGGCCAACCACCAGGGCCCTCCGTCCCTACAGCCGACTCAGACGTCGACGAGCTCGAGCCGGACGGCGGTCACGGTGCCGTCGTCGATGCCCTCGGCCCGCCGGACCTCCTTCTTCACGGGAAGGATGTACGCCCCCCGCTTGGTGTCGGGGAAGACCGACGTGGCCCACGTGGTCGCCCCGATGCGGACGCGCACCCGCACCGACCCGAACCCCCGCTGGAGGTGCGATGTCCGCTCCTCGATGTCGTCGGAGATCTCCTCCGGGACCGTGAGGAAGTGCCAGGCCGCATCGCCCTGGTGCAGCCAGACCTCGGCGCTGAACTCGTAGCTCACCGGGCAGACGGTACGTCCGACCTCGGGCAGGTTTCTGTGGGATCGGGGTTGCGGGAGCGAACACCAGTTCGATATGGTGCAAACCATGACAAAGGGGCCCGTGACGACGGCGGAGGTGCTGGAGGTGGTCGCTGGCGTGCACGACCTGTGCCGGCGGCTCGACCCCGACGCCATCCCCCTGCACGAGGTCCCCGACGCGTTCGACGCGCTGGCCTCGCTCGAGCGGCTCGGTGGTGGGGCCGTGCTGCGCATGGCGGCCCGCTACGACGAGGCCGGTGCCTGGAAGCGCAACGGCGCCAAGTCGGCCGAGGACGACATCGCCCGCAAGACCGGCACGCCCACCGGTTCGGCCCGGCGGAAGCTCAACACCAGCAAGCGCTTGAAGCGTCAGCCCAAGACCGACGAGGCCGTCCGTCGGGGCGATGTGTCACCCGACCAGGCCAACGAGGTCTCCGACGGGGCCGATGCGTCGCCGGAGGAGGAGGACGAGCTGATCCGCTCGGCTCGGCGGGACCCGCTGCACGAGCTGCGCAAGCGGTCGGCGGCCGCGAAGGCCAAGGCCGACCGTGACCGGGAGGAGACCCGTCGGCGTCTGCAGCGGGCTCGGGAGGTGAAGCGCTGGAACGACGCCGAGGGGATGGGCAACCTGCTGCTGCGGTTGCCGGCCGATGTGATGGCCGAGGTCGATGCCGCCCTCAAGCCCCGGGTCGAGCGGGCCTTCGCCGATGCTCGCGACGCCGGCCGTATCGAGCGGCGGGAGGCGACCATGGCCGACGTCGTCCGCGATCTGCTGCTCGGTGGCGGCGGCGACGACGGCGCCAAGCGGTCCAGCCAGGCGGTGCGACCGGAGAAGAAGGTCATCGCCCTCATCGATGTGCCGGCTTTGAACCGGGGCCGGGTCGAGGGCGACGAGACCTGCGAGATCGTGGGCGTCGGCCCGGTCTCGGTGTCCGCCGTGCGAGCGTTGCTCTCCGACGCCTTCCTCGCGCTGGTGTTCCGTGACGGTGAGGACGTGCGCAACGTCACCCACCTCGGTCGCCAGGTCACCGCCCGGCAGCGCACGGCCATGGAGGCCCGGGGCTGCCACTGCGAGCGGGAGGGGTGCGGAGGGACCTACCTGCTCGACATCGATCACAACGAGGGCTGGACGCTCACCCACGACACCCGCCTCGACGACCTCAGCTGGCTGTGCTGGCACTGCCACGACCTCAAGACCCGCAACGACCTCCGGTTGGTCGGTCCGCCGGGACGGCGACGGTTCGAGACCCGGAAGGGCAGGCCGTGGCATGCGCCGCCGGCGAGCGGTGGGCCGCCCGGTGCGGTCCTGGGTGACGGCGGGACCGAGCCGCCCACCCGTCGACCGGAGCCCGAGCAGGGCACCTTCACCCTGGCCGACTGACACCACCGTTGGCCTCAGCCCCCAGCCCCGCCGGCGTGCCCGGAGACCGTCGTGGTCCCGGGCGCGCTGCTGCGCGCCCGGCGGGGACCCGCCGACGGCCGGCGCGTGCCCGGCAGCGGTCCGCGACCAGTGGGTAGGGGTGGCGGCATGGCAGGACCAGGGCCGGAGCGGACCGAGGACGGGCGCTACGTCGTGGTGCGCGGGCGGCGGCGGCGGGCGAGCGACCCGGGAATCCCCGAGGTGCTTCGCCAGCAGCTGGTCGACGAGCTGATGGACGCCCGGCGGGCGGTCGGGGCGGCGGCGCGGGCCGGCGACGAGGCGGTGGAAGTCGAGGCCCGGGCCCGGGTGCAGGCGGCCAAAGTCGCGCTGGGGGAGCGGGGCCATCCGTGGTGGAGGCCGGCCGATGACGACGCCCGCCGCCAGCGGCTCGAGGCGGCCGTGCTGGCCCTGGCGCGCAGGCGGGCGCCGGACAAGACGATCTGCCCCTCGGACGCGGCCCGGGCCGTGGGTGGCGAGGCGTGGCGAGACGACATGGACCTCGCCCGCGAGGTCGTGCGGGCGCTGGCCGTCGAGGGCCGGGTCGAGGTCCTCCAGCGGGGAGAGCCGGTTCCAGCCGACGACGACTGGCGGGGCCCGATCCGCGTCCGGTACTCGGGTGGCGGGGCGGGGCCGGCCTGACAGACTCCGCCGGCATGGCGGCCAGGACATGAGCACGGGGGTGACACGAGCACGGGGGTGGGGCGTCGTCGTCCTCGTCGCCCTCGGCGCCGCGGTGGCCCAGGCCTTCGGCCGCTTCACCTACAGCGTGCTGCTGCCCGCAGTGCGCGACGACCTCGGGGTGTCCAACTCCGTCGCCGGCCTGCTCGGCACGGCCAACGTCGCTGCCTACCTGGCCGGCACGCTGCTGATCATCCGGGCCACGGCCACCGTCCGGCTCATGACCATCATGCGGGTCGGCTTCGCCCTGTCCCTCACTGGCCTCGCCATCGCCGCCGTGGCCCCGAACGGCGCGGTGCTCGCCCTCGGCCTGGTGGTGATGGGACTCGGCGGCGCCTGCATCTGGATCCCGTCGCCGGCGATCGCTGCCGCCGCGGTCCCGCCGGCCCGCCGGGGCACGGCCGTGGGCATGATCGGCGCCGGCATCGGCACGGGCATCGTGTTCGCCGGCCGCCTGTCCGAGGCGCTGCGCGACCGCTGGGGCGTCGAGGCCTGGCAGGACGTGTACCGGATCGAGACCGCCATCGGCCTCGTGGTCGCCCTCGCCATCGTCGTCCTCCTGCGACCCGACGCCGAGCCGACGCCGGCCCGCACCGGCAGCGGCCTGGCCGTGCTGCGCACCATGCGGGGATGGGTGCCCCTCACCCTCGCCTACGCCGCCTTCGGGTTCAGCTACCTGCTGGCCATCACCTACCTCACCGCCCGCCTCGAGGACGACGCCGGCTACAGCGACGGCCGGGCCGCCGGCGTGTTCGCCGCCGTCGGCCTCGCCACCATCGTCGGGGGCATCGCCCTCGGCGCCGTCGCCGACCGCATCGGCCCCCGCCCGTCGCTCGTCGGCGGCTTCGCCCTCTTCGCCGCCGGCACCGGCGGCATCCTGAGCGGCCAGACCGCCGCCGTGCTCGCCGGCGGCGTCGCCATCGGGATGATGTTCGGCGGCCTGCCGTCGGTGATCGCCACCTACATCGTCCAGGCCAGCGACCACGTCACCTACGGCCCCCGCTACGCGGTGGCCACCCTCGCGTTCGGCATCGCGCAGGTCACCTCGCCCCAGATCGGCGGGCTGATCGCCGACCTGACCGGGTCCTTCACGGTGGTGTTCCTGCTGTCGGGCGGCGTGGCCCTGCTCGGCGCGGTGGCGTCGTCGATGCTGCCGACCCCGGAGCCGGAGCGCGAGCGCGTGGCGGCGGCGCGGGCGTGAGCGCCGGACGCAGCGCCGCGGGAGCGATCGCGGTGCTGTGCCCGCACCCCGACGACGAGGCCATCTTCTGCGGCGGCACCATCCGGGCCCTCGCCGACGCCGGCCACCGTGTCGTGATCATCGCCGCGACGAGCGGCGACACCGCCGAGGGGGAGCCGAGCCCGGCGCTGCGCGACCTGCGGCGGCGCGAGCTCGAGGCCGCCGGCGACATCCTCGGCGCCGCCGCCGTGCACCACCTCGGTTTCGTGGACTCCGGGATCGGCCCGGTCTCGCCCCCCGGGTCCTTCGTGCGCGTGCCCGTCGAGGACGCCGCCGCCGAGCTGGCCGCCATCCTCGAGGCCGAGCGGGTGGGGACCCTCGTCGCCGACGGGCCCGAGGGCATCTACGGCCACCCGGACCACATCCACGCCCACGACGTGTCGGCTCGGGCCGCCGAGCTGGCCGGCATCGCCACCCGCTACGAGATGACCGTCGACCGGGAGCACCTCCACTTCGTCGACGTCCACGTCGTCGAGACCGCGACCGAGGCGGTGACCGAGACCTGGCACGGCCACACCGGCACCTACGGCCACACGACCGTGGAGATCGACCTGCTCGTCGACGTCCGGGCCCACATCGACGCCAAGCGCGCCGCCTTCGCCGCCCACGCCAGCCAGCTGCCCGAGCACTCCGAGACCATGCGGCTCGACGCCGCCGCCTTCACGGCCGTCTACGGCATCGAGTGGTTCAACCGTCGCGGGCCCGCCGGGCCGCTGGACGATCTGGTCGCGTAGCGGCGCAAGGAAGGCCCGGTCGGATCAGAACGGGACGCGCTGGCGGAGCAGTCCCGGGCCCTCGGCCCGGTCGGCCATGATCCGGCAGAACGCCACGGCGTCGAGCTCGATGTCCTCGCCGCCCGAGCCGGACGCCCACGCGCCGCCGGCCGGGCCGGTGAGGCGCAGCGTGAAGGGCTGGCCGTGGCGACGGGCCCACTCGGCGACCACGTCGGCGACGATCCGCCCGTCGTGGTCGGCCGTGAGCTCCATCGGCGCACCGGTGGCCCGGGTGATGTCGACCCGGTGCATCCACGTGTCCCGGGTGAGGATGATGTCGAAGAGGTAGCCGGCCTTCCACGTCTCGGGCCCGTCGGGGCCGTCCTCGGTCGTGCGGATCTGGCGCATCAGGCGCCGGCTGCCCCGCCACGCCGCCTGCACCGGGCCACGGGCCTCGAGCCGGTCGATCAGCTCGGACCGGGACAGCCCGGCATGGGCTCGCACCTGCACGGCGGTGAGCCCGTCGATGAAGGGCCCGTCGCCGGCGGCCTTGCTCCCCGCGCGCATGTCCCGGGCGAAGCGGCGCAGGGACGAGAACGTCTCGACCATGCCGAGCACGTGGCCGGCCATGGCCCGCACGTCCCACAGCGGGCAGTCGGTCGGCGCCGACCAGGCCGCGTCGTCGAGCGAGCGCAGCACCGCGGCCAGGCGCGCCGTCTCGGCCTCGGCCAGCCGGATCGACTCGGGCCGCGCGATGGTCGGCACCGCCTCGACGCTCGTGATCTGCATCATGGTTCCCCCCTGGTGGTCCTGGCCTGGGTCTGTGTCTCGGTCTTGCGTTCGAGGTGGGCGACGAGCATCTCGACGGCGTCGTCGACGAGGCGGAGCCAGCGGTCGCCCCCCGGGTCGTTGCTGATCTGCTGGGACGCCAGCCCGGAGCCGACGGCCGTGGCCAGGTCGAGGTCGGCCGGGTCGTCGAAGCCGAGGTCCCGGAACCACTCGCCCAGCACCTCGAGCCCCTGGACCGAGATGGCGTAGGACTCGGGGGAGGGCTCGAAGCCGGGGATGGTGCGCTGGAACAGCAGCTGGTGCCGGACGTGGTCGCTGGCGCAGAACTCGACGAAGTGGCGCAGGCTCGTCGTGAGGTCGGTCATCGTCTCGCCGGTGCGGGGCAGGTCGACCACCTCGTCCAGGAACTGCTGGCATCCCTCGGCGAACATCGCGTCGTAGATGGCGAGCTTGGAGTCGAAGTAGGAGTACAGCGACGGCGCCCGCATCCCGACGGCGGAAGCGAGGTCGCGCAGGGACAGCCCGGCCAGCCCCTCGGCCCGGCACCGCTCCCAGGCCGCGGCGACGATCTCCTCGCGCGTGCGGTCGCGCTGCTCCGCGCGCCGGTCCCGGACCGGCGCGGACCCCACGTCCGTCTCTGCTTCTCCTAACACCGTTCGAACTATGGAACGGTGTTCGGAAGGTGTCAAGTGGATGTGGTTCCGAGCCGGCTTCCATCACCCCACCGCCGGCCCCCTCGGACGGCGCTGCGGGCCGGGTCAGGTGATCTCGGCGCCCTCGGGCTGGGCTCGCATGTCGCCCACGTCGGCGCCCTTCAGCAGGCGGATCACCAGCTGGCCGTTGACCAGGGTGGCCTCGATGCCTGCGCCGTAGCCGTCGGGCACCTCCAGCTCGCGCTCGTAGCCGCCGAAGTCCCACTCGTCGAGCAGGTACTCCCGCGGCGCCGCGCTGCGCAGGTGGGCCCAGAACCGCAGCTGGGTGCCGCGCTTCTCGATGTGGACGTCGCTGCGCTGCACCGCGCACATCGGGGCGACGACGACGAGTGCCTCGGGTGCCTCGTACATCCGCACCGGCACCCGCTGGGGCGTCATGGTGTCCTCGGTGGCGACGGTCGCATCCACGACCTCGTGGTGATCGGGGCGGG
>DMTU01000211.1:12661-14489 GCA_003476595.1 Acidimicrobiaceae bacterium
GGTCATGGGCCGACCGTACGCCTCGGACTCAGCGGGTGCGACGCACGACCTCCTCGGCGGAGTCGCCGAGGAGGTACCGAGCGCCCGGACCGAGGTCGGCTGCCCCGTCGTCAGGGTTGTACAGGCGGCATCGCTGCAGCGACAGGCATCCGCACCCGATGCACGACGTGAGGTCGTCGCGCAGGGCGGTGAGCAGGCGGATGCGCTCGTCGAGCTCGGCCGTCCAGCGTCGTGACAGCCGCTCCCAGTCGCGCTGGTTCGGCGTCCGGCCGTCTGGCAGCGACGAGAGCGCCTCGGTGATCTCCTCGAGGGTCAGACCGACGCGCTGGGCGGCCTTGATGAACGACAGCCGTCGCAGGACGTCGCGCGGGAAGCGACGCTGGTTGCCGGACGTGCGCGTCGATGTGATGAGGCCCCGCTCCTCGTAGAACCGCAGAGCCGTGTGCGGTACCCCGGACCGCTCGACCACCTCGCCGATGCTGAGCTCCCGTGTGCGCAGTGGCTTCGTCATGCGACCTCCTTGACCTCAAGTTAACTCGAGGTTCTACGGTCCTCCGCATGCTGCTCGACGCCCCGCTCCAGGACCTCGACCACCCCGTGCTCGCAGAGCTCGACGACCACCGGCTCGTGGCGTGGGCCGCGGCCGAGATCGGCGTGCCCAGGCGTGATGTCCCGGGGGACCGCTCCTCCTTCGTCCTGCACGCGCCGCTCGAGCTGCTGGCCCGCGCCGCGCTGCTGCCCCACGTGGCCGCCGCCGACCGAGGCACGACGCGCCGGCGCGTCGCCAGCCTGGTCGCCGGCTACGTCGCGACCGGCAGCCCGCTGGGAGACCCATCGGTCGAGGAGCACCCCTCGATGGAGGCGTGCGAGGCCGTTCTCGCGGCCGCCATCAGCGCCGGCGACGGGCCGCGGGTGGACAGCGCTGCCGCGTGGCTCGGTGCCCGCGCCCGCCCGTCGGATCTGGTGCGCCTGCTGTCGCCGACCTCCGTGGACCGGCTCGGCGCCGCTGGTCACGGCAACATCTACCTCGCGCTCCTCGCCCGCACCCAGCCTCGGGGCCTGCCCGGTCAGATGCTGCGCCACCCGATGGCCGCCCTCGCGCTCGACCCGGCCCGTCGAATCGACGTGCCGGATGCGGTCCTGTCGGCGGACCCGTCCGGTCGACCGGGCCGTCCGGTCCTCGACGTCCTCCGAGAGCTCGAGCCGATCGGTCCGCCGCCGTCGCGGTCCATCGCCTCGATGGTCGAGCACGCGGCGGCAGCGGGCGTCTTCGACGCGCTGGTGGAGGTCGACCTCGATGGTCCTGCCGCGGACGTGCGCGTCCTGCGGTTCGCCGCGCAGGCGATGCTCCAGGGCCCCAGCGACCAGGCACCGTACGGATGGACCCACTGCCTCACGCTCGCCCAGGCGGCGCTGATGCTGGGCGCCGACGCTCCGGACATCGTCGGCGTGCGACGAGCCCGGTACGTCGCAGCCGCCTACCTCGCGGCCCACTGGGCGGCGTCCGGTGAGGGGACCGTCGACCTGGACCACGTGCCGGAGCACACCACGACGGATCTGCGCGACGCCCTCTTCGGTGCTCCCGAGCTGGCCGCCGCTGCGGCGTGGCACGCACCTGACACGTCGGCGACGGCGGCCCTCCTGGCGAGCACGGCGTCCGTGAACCACGACGCCCACCGGGTGAAGTACACGCTGGCGTGCCTCGACGCCGGGGCCGCGGACCCCGCGGCGCGGCGACTCCACCTCGCGGCGGCGGCGTACCTGCACGCGTGGTGGCACGCGCACCCCGACACCACCGACCCGCTGGCGTGACGAGGCGGGTCGTTCG
>DMTU01000211.1:14589-17606 GCA_003476595.1 Acidimicrobiaceae bacterium
CGAGGCGGGTCGTTCGCTGGCGTCGCCGATCCCCGGTGCAGGCCTCGTCGCCCTCGACAGCAGGAACCACACTGTCGAGTCGGCGCCGGCGTGGGGGAGACCTCCGCCTCCACCTCGACCGGCTCAGCGCGAACCGCGGCTCACTCCATCGAGAGCACGAACGCCACGGCCGGATCGGCCCGGCCGTCGAGCACCTCGAGGTAGGTGTCGGCGACGGCGTCCGCGCCCTGGCGCTCGACGACCTCGATCCAGTCCTCCACGACGGGGAGGAACTCGGCCCAGGCGTCGGCGAAGCGGGACTCGACGCCCCCGGGACCCCAGTCCTCGCGCCGCTTCACGATCTGGTCGGGCGCGAAGAACAGCGCCGGTGCCGGGCCGGGGAGATCGCCACCGCCGCCGACCTGCTCCCAGTGGGTGCCGCCGACCTGGACGCTCGCTGCGAGCCCGCCCATCTGCTCGTGGACCGCCCTGCGCACGCCGGCGTCGCCGGCCATGTCGACGTAGACCGAGGGCCCGTCGGCGGGGAGGGAGGCGACGTCGTCGTAGGTGAGGACCCGGTCGTAGACGCCGAGGCCCTCGACGAAGGCCACGTTGCCGGCGGACGTGAGGCCGACGACCTCGGGCCGATCGGCCCGTCGGGCCAGCAGGTGGGCGAGGCCGAACGAGGTCTTGGACGAGGCGCTCGACAGGACGACCGTGCCGTCGCCGGCGCCGAAGAAGCCGTTGTCGGCCAGCCAGTCGTCGAGCACGAAGTCGGTCATGAACAGCGGCCGCAGCAGCATCTGGAGCGGCTCGGTGGCCGGGTCGTAGACCGGGTCGGTGGCGCAGCGCGTGTAGCCGTTGTACGCCGGCGGCAGGCCGGCCCGGTGGGCGGACGCGTCGGTGAAGCCGTGCTCGCTGACCCGCGTGGGCGTGACGACCAGCTCGGTGCCCATCGGCAGGTAGCCGTAGACGAGCTCGCCGTCGTCGAGGCCGGATCCGTTGGCCTCCACCACCTCGGCGAAGCCCCACACCGGGATGCGGCCCCAGCCCTCGCCGTCGGGTGCGGCCGGGAAGAAGGTCCAGTAGCCCATGAGATCGCCGAACACGGCGTAGGTCACGTTGTTGGCGCTGAAGCCGAAGCGCCGGACGGCGAGCCGAGCCTCGCCTGCCTCCAGCGGTGCCGGCGGGGAGTCGACCACGCGGGTCTCGTGCAGGTCGTCGCGCTTCACCTCGAGGTCCATGGGCGGACCCTACGACCGCCGTCGTAGCCTCGCGCCGGTGCCGGTCTCCGACGAGCTCGCGATGGGGCAGCCCGTCGCCCGGTGGGTGCTGCTCGCCACCATCCTCGGTTCGGGCATGGCCTTGCTCGACGGCACCGTCGTCAACGTGGCGCTGCCCTCCATCGGCGCCGACCTGGGCGCCGACGTCGCCGGCCTGCAGTGGACGCTGAACGGCTACCTGCTCCCCCTCGCCGCGCTCATCCTGGTCGGCGGGGCCTTCGGGGACCGGTACGGCCGCCGGCGGGTCTTCGTGATCGGGGTCGTCTGGTTCGCCGTTGCATCCCTGCTCTGCGCCGTGGCGCCGTCCACCGGGTGGCTGGTGGCCGCACGGGCGCTGCAGGGGATCGGCGGTGCGCTGCTGACGCCGAACAGCCTGGCGATCATCCAGGCGTCGTTCCGGCGCGACGACCGGGGGACGGCCATCGGCGCGTGGTCGGCGCTCGGGGGGATCTCGGCCGCCGTCGGTCCGCTCCTCGGCGGGTACCTGGTCGACGCCGTGTCCTGGCGCGCCGTGTTCCTCATCAACCTGCCCATGGCGGCGGTGGTGCTGCTCGCCGCCCGTCACGTGCCGGAGAGCCGGGACGACACAGCGGCGAAGGAGCCCGATCTGGCCGGGGCGCTCGCTGCCGTCCTCGGCCTCGGTGGCGTGACGTTCGCGCTGATCGAAGCCCCTGCGCGCGACGCGACGTCCGTGGCCGTGCTGACCGCGGCGGTGGTCGGGGCGGGCGGCCTCGTCGTGTTCGTCCTGGTCGAGCGCCACCGTCGCTCACCGATGCTGCCCCTCGACATCTTCTCGTCGCGCCAGTTCACCTCCGCCAACGCCGTGACCTTCGTGGTGTACGGCGCGCTCGGCGGCGTGTTCTTCCTGCTCGTGGTGCACCTGCAGGGATCGCTCGGCTACTCGCCGCTGGAGGCCGGTGCGGCGTCGCTGCCCGTGACCCTGCTGATGCTCGTCGGCTCGCCGTGGGCGGGACGGCTCGCGCAGCGCATCGGGCCCCGGCTGCCGCTCACGGTGGGGCCCCTCGGCATCGCCGCCGGCATGGCGCTGATGGTCCGCATCACGCCCGGGGCGACGTACAGCACCAGCGTGCTGCCGGCCGTCGTGGTGTTCGGCATGGGCCTGGCCCTCACGGTCGCGCCGGTGACTGCCACCGTGCTCGCGGCGGCGGACGTCCGCCACGCCGGCGTGGCCTCCGGCGTGAACAACGCGGTGGCCCGGGCGGCCGGCCTGCTCGCGGTGGCGGTGCTCCCTGTCGCGGCCGGGATCTCCGGCAGCGACTACGGCGACCCGGCTGCGCTCACGGACGGCTTCCGCGTCGCCGTGATCATCACCGCGGTGCTGGCGGCATCCGGCGGGGCGCTCGCCGCCTTCACCATCGATGACGACGTGCTCGCTGCCGGCGACGAGCAGTCGATCCCGTCGCGCCACTGCGCCGTCGACGGCCCGCCGGCATCCACCCGCTCGGGCGGCAACCCGGTCGTCTAGACACGTCGTCGCGGCGGCGAAGTGCGCCGGCCGACGGAGGTGGCCCCGATGCAGCAGCAACCGTTCGACACACCCGTCACCGTCGAGGGGCCCGAGCGGGCACCGCGGCAGATGCTCGCCGAGCAGACCTACGGCGGGCACGCGAGCCTGCACGACGAGTCGACCGCCGACTCGCTCGGGCTGTCCGGCGCACCGATCGAGGGTCCGACCCACTTCTCCCAGTTCGACCCGCTCGCCCACCTGCTGTGGGGCGACGCCTGGTTCGAGCG
>DMTU01000211.1:17676-24421 GCA_003476595.1 Acidimicrobiaceae bacterium
TCAGCGCGCACTTCCGCACGATGGTCGTCGAGGGCGAGGGCGTGACCGCTCGAGCGACGCGGACGGGCCCGGACCGGGCCGACATCTCGGCGGCGAAGGCCGACGGCAGCCCGGTGCTCGCCGGCTCGGTCACCGCCGCCCCCGACGTCCCGACCGCGCTCGACGAGCGCCGGGCCCAGCTCGGCGACCCGGGCGAGCTGTTCATCGTCGATCAGATGTCCGTCGGCGACCGCTCCGGTCCGGTGACGTCGTCGGTGGACCTGGGCACGCCGAACGGCGACCTGTACCCGTTCTCCATCGAGCAGAAGCTGGACGCCATCACCGAGCCCAGCGACTGGTACCGGACGGAGGCCAACCCCTGGGGCAGGCCGATCCTGCCGATGGAGATGGTCAGCGTCCTCACCCAGAAGGTCGGCGCCGACTTCCCGGTGCGCGGGCCGTCGGTGGGGCTGTTCCTGGATCTCGAGGTGAAGCTGGTCGCCGGCCCGATCTTCGTGGGCCAGGAGTACGTGCTCGAGCGCGAGGTGGTCGCCCTCGGGCAGAGCCGACGCACCGAGTCGTCGTGGGTCCGCACCGACGTGACCGATGCCGAGTCCGGCGATCTCGTCGCCCACGTGCTGCTGCACTCCGGGGTGTTCAAGGAGTCCTACGCCGGGTACCCCACCGACCGGCTCTGAGCGCAGCGGTCAGCGGAGGTCGGGCTTGGTCCAGACCAGGGAGTAGCGCCACAGGACGTGACGCCGATACGCCACGCCCGGCAGCACGCGCTCGGCGATGGCACGGAGCCCGGCGTAGGTGTCCGGCGGCGGCCACACGATCGGCGCCGAGTGCTCCCAGTACGTCCGCTTCGGGCTCAGCTTCAGCCAGCGGGTGCTGACGGCGCCGGCCACCTGCCAGCCCAGGTCGCGCGGGAAGCGCGTGCGGGCCAGGCCCACGACCACCAGCACGCCACCGGGGCGCAGGAGGTCGCGCATCGCCTCGAGACCGGCGACGGTGTCCATGTGGTGCAGGGCGGCGATCGACGCGACCACGTCGAACGACGCGGGTTCGAAGGGATGGTCGAGGACGTCGCCGAGCACCCAGGTGATGCCATCGCCGTCGGACTGGGCCCGGGCCAGGTCGAGGCTCGGCTCGTGCAGGTCCAGGCCCACCACCTCCGGGACCGTCTCGTGCAGGTCGCGGCTGAGCATGCCCTCGCCGCAGCCGACGTCGAGCGCCCGCTGCGCACCGGGCGGCACCGCGTCCAGCACGACTCGGTGCAAGTGGATGTTGTGGTTCCAGCGGTCGTCCCCCACGGCGCCGGACCATAGGTGGGGGAGAAGTCGCTGCGACGTGGCGCTTCGGGATGGCCAAGATGAGCGGGTGCTCATCCGTGACTGGGACCGCCCGATCGACGAGGCGGAGTGGCGTGCCTTCGTCACCGCCAACGCCTTCGGGCACCTCGTCGCCGGCGGACGGGACCGCACCGTCCCCGTCGTGGTGCCGACCCAGTTCGTGCTCGACGCCGACGAGGTCGTCCTGCACCTGGCACGTCCCAACCCGATCTGGGACGCGATCGCCGAGAACCCGACCGTTGTCCTGAGCGTGGCCGGCGACTGGGCCTACGTGCCGTCCGAGTGGAAGGCCGTCGGCGACGAGGACCCGCGGCGGGGAATCCCGACCACCTACTACGCGGCGGCGCAGATCACCGGGGTGGCCGTCGTGGTCGACGACCCGGACGAGATCGCCGAGGTCCTGCGCCGCCAGCTGGGTGACCTGCAGCCGGAGCTGGATGCGGTCGACCCGGTCAAGCACGGCGCCCGGCTCCGCGCGATCCGGGGGCTCCGGATCCCGATCGCCGACGTCCGGGCCAAGTTCAAGTACGGCGCCAACGTCGACGACGCGCACCGCCGTGCCGTCCACGAGCGGCTGCTGGCACGTGGTGGACCCGGCGACGCCTCGGCGGCTCGTCACCTGGAGCGGCGGCTGGGAGCGGACGGTGCCTGAGCTCGACGAGGAGGTCGTGGCCGCGCTCGATGCCGCCGTCCTCGGGTGGTTGGCGACGGCCGACGAACACGGCATGCCGAACGTGTCGCCCAAGGAGGTGTTCGCCCACCTCGGTGGCGACCGCGTCGTGATCGCCCACATCGCCTCGCCCCGCTCGGCCCGCAACGCCCGGGCCAACCCGCAGGGCTGCTTCAGCGTCGTGGACGTGTTCCGCCAGCGCGGGTTCAAGCTGACCGGAGCCCTCCACCTCCACGGTCCGGACGACGAGCACTTCGATGAGGTGTCCGCCCCGTTGCGTTCGGTGGTGGGCGACCGCTTCACGCTGCGAGGCGTCTTCGAGCTCACCGTCGCCGCGGTGGCCCCCATCGTGGCGCCGTCGTACGTGTTCCACGCCGACGAGGTGACGGAGGACTCGATGGTGCGAGGTGCGATGGCGGCCTACGGGGTGCGGCCGGCGTCGCCGTAGCCGCAACACCACGACTGCCAGTTCGGATTCGGGTACACCGGTGGCATGCGTCGCCTCCTCGCGCTCCTGCTCGCCGCCGCCCTGCTCGTCGCTGCCTGCGGTGGCGACGACGATGCCGCTGCTCCCGACGACACCGGGTCCGGTGATGCCGCCGACGACACCACGACGATGACCGAGGCGCCCGAGGACGAGGTCCGCCTGAACGAGATCCAGGTCCTGGGCTCGCACAACAGCTACCACCTGCGTCCCGAACCGGACGTGCGGGCCGGCATCGCCGCCGTGGCCGGCGAGAAGGTGGCCCTGGAGCTCGACTACGAGCACCTGCCCCTCACCGAGCAGCTCGAGGCGCACGGGATCCGCCAGTTCGAGCTCGACGTCTACGCCGACCCCGAGGGCGGCCGCTTCGCCGATCGTCCCGCGCTGGCGGTGCTCGGCCGACCCATCGAGAGCGGCGAGGCGGCGCTCGAGGAGCCGGGCTTCAAGGTGCTGCACCAGGTCGATGTCGACTTCCGCAGCACGTGCCTGACCCTGGTGGCCTGCCTCACCGAGATCGAGGCGTGGTCCTCGGCCGAGCCCGACCACGAGCCGGTGATGATCATGATCGAGACCAAGCAGCAGTCGCTGCCGGACGCCATGGGCGACGACCTCGACCCGGCCCTCGGCATCCCGTGGACCGAGGTCCTCACCTTCGACCGGGCGCTGTTCGATGCGCTGGAGGCCGAGATCCTCTCGGTGTTCGACCGGGACTCGATCATCACGCCCGACGACGTCCGGGGCGGCGCCGCCACGCTGGAGGAGGCGGTGCTCGCCGGCGACGCCTGGCCGACGCTGGAGGATGCGGCCGGCAAGGTCCTGTTCTCGCTGGTGGACCTGGGCCCGGCGCGCGACACCTACGTCGGCGACGCGACGAACCTCGACGGCCGGCTGCTGTTCACGTCGTCGGAGGAGGGCCGGTCCGACGCCGCGTTCCTGCGCATCGACGACCCGATCACCGACGCCGACCGCATCCGGGCCGCGGTCGAGGCCGGCTACCTGGTGCGCACCCGCACCGACGTCCCCGGCGTCGATGCGGTCACCGGCGACACCACCCGGCGCGACGCCGCCTTCGAGAGCGGCGCCCACTACCTGTCCACCGACTACTACGTGGCCGACGAGAGCCTCGGCTACACCCTCGTCGTGGACCTGCCCGGCGACGGTCCGGCCCGGTGCAACCCGGTCAACGCCCCGGCGAGCTGCGACCTCACCGGCGGATGAGCCCGCTCGACCAGCCCGTCGTCCGCCGGGCGGTCTCGGTCACGGGCCGGGTGCAGGGGGTGTCGTTCCGCTACCACACCGTGCAGCAGGCCGAGCGCCTGGGCCTCACCGGCTGGGTGCGCAACCACGACGACGGATCGGTCCGCCTCGAGGTGCAGGGACCGGCGGGCGCGGTCGCCGAGCTCGTGGCCTGGCTGCACCACGGCCCGTCCCACGCGCGGGTCGACGGCGTCCGGGAGGACGCCGTCGACGTTCGCGAGGGGGATGCCGGCTTCCGCGCCGTGCGCTGACGGGGGCGCGACACCAGCACTGCCAGTTCCAGAGAAGCGCTACTCGGTGGTGATGGCTCGGAGCACGTCGAGCCTCGCCGCCCGGCGGGCCGGGGCGATGGCCGCCAGCAGGCCGGCGACCACGGCCAGCACCAGCAGGCCGACCAGCGTGCCGGTGGGGATGGCGATCCGGTCGAGGAACGATTCGGGCAGGGCCGACGAGGCGGCGATCCCGAACAGCACGCCGACGACCACGCCGAGGACCGCACCGAACAGGGACACGATCGCCGCCTCCCAGCGCACCATGCGCCGGGTCTGGCGGCGGGACATGCCCACCGCCCGGAGCAGGCCGAGCTCCCGGGTCCGCTCGAACACCGACAGCGCCAGGGTGTTGGCGATGCCGAGCACGGCGATGATCACGGCCAGCAGCAGCAGCACGTTGACGGTCACCAGGATCTGGTCGATCTGGGCCTCCTGGGCGTCGAGGAACTCCTGGCGGTCGTCGATGTCCGCCTGGGGGAACTCGACCAGCGCCGCCTCGACCGCCGAGCGGGCCTCCGCCGGGGTGACCCCGTCGGCGGCCCGGGCCATGACGACGCCGTCGGTGACGTCGGTGAAGTTGGCGTCGTGGGCCTCGGTGGAGATCACGTAGTTCCCGGCGAAGGTGGCATCGGCGTGGATGCCCACCACCGTGAACGTCTGCTCCCCGGTGGCGCTGAAGGCCAGGGCCACCTCGTCGCCGGCTTCGAGGCCGAGGTCCCGGGCCGGGTCCTCGTGCACGAAGATCCCGTCGGCGCCCAGATCGGCGAGGGTCCCGCCGGACTGCACGTCGATGTCCACGAGGTCACCGCCGTTCGCGTTCACGGCCACGAGGTCGCGGGTGGCGCCCTCGAACTGGAAGCGGCCGAACCGGATGCCCGACACCGCGTCCAGCTCCGGCGTCTCCGCCAGGGTCTCGGCCAGGCGGGGGGAGAAGCCGGCGAAGGAGGACTCGCTGATGACGTAGTCGGCCATGACCGACTGGTCGATCTTGGCCGCGAAGGTCTCCTTCACCGACGTGCCCACGACCGATGCCATCGTCACCAGCGCCAGGCCGATGACCAGCGCCGAGGCGGTGGATGCGGTCCGGTACGGGTTGCGGGCGGCGTTGGCCCGGGCCAGCACGCCCGGCTCGCCGAACAGCTTGGCGATGGGCGCCCCGAGCAGGCGGGCGACCGGACCGGCGACGAGCGGTGACAGGTTGGCGATGCCGAGGAACACCAGGACCGCACCGAACCCGAGGGCGCTCAGCGTCGGTGCGGTGCCGTCGGTGACGGTCAGCCCGAGCAGCACCAGCACGGCGCCGACGCCGGTCAGCGCCGCGCCGATGGTCAGGCGCAGGCGCCGGGAGCGACCACCGGACTCGACCCCGTCCCGCAGCGCGGTGATCGGGGAGACCCTGGCCGCCGACCGGGCCGGGATGATCGATGCGGCCATCGTGACGCCGATGCCGACGACCAGGGCGGTGATGACCGTGGAGGCCTGCACCACCAGGGCGCCGGGCGGGAGGCTGAACCCGCCGGCGTTCAGCAGGCCCCGCAGGCCCATGGCCGTCAGCACGCCGGTGCCGAGGCCGATGGCCGACGAGAGGGTGCCGACCAGCAGCGCTTCGAGGATCACGGTCCGGCGGATCTGGGCGGCGGATGCGCCGATGGCCCGCAGGAGGGCGAGCTCCTTGATGCGCTGGCCCAGGATGATCGAGAACGTGTTGTAGATGTAGAAGGCCGACACGAACAGGGCGACGGCGGCGAAGCCGAGCAGGACGTTGCCGAAGATGTCGGTGATCTCGCCGAAGGCGTCGGCGCCCTCCTCGCTGACCTGGGTGCCGGTGACGACCTCGACGCTGTCGGGCAGGGCTCCGGCCAGGGCGGCCTGGACGTCGTCGACGTCCGCACCCGGCTCGAGGCCGATGTAGATCTCGTCGTAGAGGCCCTCGCTGTTGAAGACCCGCTGGGCCTCCTCGGTCGAGAACATCGTCAGGACGGCGCCGGCGAGGGAGTTGCTCTCGCCGAAGGTGGCGGTGCCGACGAGGGTGAAGGTCTCCGTCCCGCCGGGCAGCAGGATCTCGACGGTGTCGCCGATCTCGTAGCCCTGGTCCTCGAACGTGCCCTGGTCGAAGGCGACCTCGCCGGGCTCGTCGGGGCGCTCCCCGAGGTTGAGGGTGACCGGGTTCAACCGGTCGGTGCCGCTCCACGAGGTGCCGATGAGCGGGGCACCCGTCGTGGTGACCGGCTCGCCGTCGGTGCCGATGGGCTGCGCGGAGCCACCCACGCCGCCTTCGGCGACCTCGACGCCGTCGACGCCGCGGACGACGTCGAGCAGCTCGGCGGGCATGGGCTCGCGGTTGCCGGTGAAGGACTGCTCGTCGAAGGGGGCCCCGGAGCGGACCTGGAGGTCCACGCCGGCGCTGATCTCGGTCATGAGCGTGTCGAAGCTGCGCCGGACCGTGTCGGTCACCACGAGGCTGCCGACCACGAAGCTCACGCCGAGCACGACGGCGAAGCTGGTCATGACGAAGCGGATCTTGTGCGCCAGGAGCTGGCGGATGCTGAGGCGGAGCATCTCAGCCCACCTCGGCCAGGTCGTCGCCGAAGCGCTTCATGCGGTCCAGCACCCGGTCGGCGGTCGGGTCGGCCATGTCGTCGACGATGCGGCCGTCGGCCAGGAACAGGACCCGGTTGGCGTAGGCCGCCGACGCCGGGTCGTGGGTGACCATGACGATCGTCTGGCC
>DMTU01000211.1:24681-25988 GCA_003476595.1 Acidimicrobiaceae bacterium
ACGAAGCCGATGCGGTCGCGGCGCAGCTCGGTCAGCTGCTTCTCCGACAGGGTCGACAGGTCGGTGCCGTCGACGACGACCTGCCCGGAGGTCAAGGTGTCGAGGCCGGCGAGGCAGTGCATCAGCGTGGACTTGCCGGAGCCGGAGGGGCCCATGATGGCGGTGAAGCGGCCGGCCTCCAGCTCGACGTCGACGTGGTCCAGGGCGGTGACCTCGGTGGTGCCGGAGCCGTAGACCTTGACGGCGTCGATGGCGCGGGCCGCGATGCCCGCAGGTGCTGCGTCGTGTTCGTTCATGGGGTGGACGGTACGGACGGGCCGAGGCTCCGTCGTCCGGCTGGCGGATGATCCGCCATCGTCCTGCAGGTTGATCCGGGCGTCAGGCACCCGGGGTCACCACGCCGGTGGCGTAGGCGTGGACCACCGCCTGCACCCGGTCGCGCACCTCGAGCTTCATCAGCACCCGCCCGACGTGGGTCTTCACGGTGGCCTCGCCCAGGTACAGCTGCTCGGCGATCTCGCCGTTGGAGAGCCCCCGGGCCATCAGCACCAGCACCTCCCGCTCCCGCTCGGTCAGGCGGGCGAGGCGCTCGTCCTCCGCCGGTCGGGGCGCGGGGGCAGCCCGGCCGAACTCCTCGATGAGCCGGCGGGTCACGCTCGGGGCGAGGAGGGCCTCGCCCGAGGCGACGACCCGGACGGCGTGGACCAGGTCGTCGGGCGGCGCGTCCTTGAGCAGGAAGCCGCTGGCCCCGGCCCGGAGGGCGTCGAACACGTACTCGTCGAGGTCGAACGTCGTGAGCACGAGCACGCGGGTCTCGATGCCCGCGGCGCGGAGGCGGCGGGTGGCCTCGATGCCGTCGACGCGGGGCATGCGCACGTCCATCAGGGCAACGTCGGCCGCGGCGCTGCGGCACAGGTCCACGGCCTCGTCGCCGTCGCCGGCCGTGCCGACCACGTCGATGTCGTCCTCGACGTCGAGGATCATGCGGAAGCCGGTGCGCACCAGCTCCTGGTCGTCGATGACCACGACGCGGATCGCGCTCACGCCACGGCCGATCGGCTCAGCGGGATGGTGGCCCGCACCCGGAAGCCACCACCGGGGCGGGCGCCGATGGCGAGGGTGCCGCCGAACAGCTCGACCCGCTCCCGCATCCCGATCAGGCCCTGTCCCGAGAAGGGCACGTCGTCGTGGGGCCGGCTGCCCCGGCCGTCGTCGGCGACCTCGATGTGGACGGCGTCGTCGTAGCGCACGGTGACGTGGGCGCGTGCCGGCCCGGCGTGCTTCATGACGTTGGTCAGCGCCTCCTG
>DMTU01000211.1:26171-26386 GCA_003476595.1 Acidimicrobiaceae bacterium
ATGCCGGCGGGGAGCTCCCGGGGCCCGTCCTCGAGGTCGAGCTCGACGTCCATGCCCGCGTCGCGCCACTGCTCGACGAGCGCGGCGAGGTCGCCGGCGGTGGGCTGCGGCTCGATCGCCGGCGCGCCCTGCTCGTGGCGGAGCACGCCGAGCAGGCGGCGCAGCTCGTCGAGCGCGTTGCGTCCGGTGGACTCGACGACGGCGAGGGCCTCGGC
>DMTU01000212.1:0-861 GCA_003476595.1 Acidimicrobiaceae bacterium
CGGTGACCACCTGCCACATGCCGCGCAGGTCGGGGGCGGCATCCGGGAGCGGTTCGTCGCAGCCGCCCAGGATGGGCGGCGGCATGGTGCCGCCGTAACCGCCTGGCGGTGTGTGGGCGACCGGGATCTCGTCGATGGTGGTCACAGCGTGGCTCGGTGGCGCATCGCCGGCATCCAACGCGCCCCGGCGGTGCCGTCGACGCGAGCGAGGAAGGCGTCGTGGTGGGGTTCGATCGCCTCGCAGAAGGCGACGGTCGCGGTCTCTCCGACGGCCTGCCACGCCGGGGCGGTGAGCTCGTCGGTCCGTCGCTCGAGGTCGAGGCGGAATCGCCGGCCGTGGTCGTTGATCGCGGCTCCGTCGGCGAGGCCCTTGGTTCGCAGCCGATCCCATCCTCGGGCGATGGCGTCGTCGTCGTTGCCCCGGCTGCGGGCGATCCACTCCTCGCTCCCGTACTCGTCGGGATCGACCATCACCGAGTGCAAGAGCCCGACCTCGACAGGGTCGAGGTCGGCTGCGGCGCACAGGGCCCAGTGGTTGTCGCCCCGCAACTCGCGCAGGCAGTTGGCGGCGAGCCAGGCCGAGAGCACGGGAGCCGACTCGGGCCGCGGCTGAGCCCGCAGCGCGGAGAACATCGGTCGGGCGCCGAAGTGCACGGCGTCGACGCCCCGCCAGAGATCCTCGGCGAGCGGCGCGAGGGCGTCGCCCACGCCGGGGGCGATGGCCTCCAGCCCGGGGATGACGGATGCATCCCTCACGCCGCAGATGGCGTCGGTGTCGGTGACGTCGCGGGCGAGACCGAGGATCATCTCGATGATCTTGGGATCGATGGAGTAGGTGGCGGCGGCCGCTGCGGCCGGTGC
>DMTU01000212.1:950-2765 GCA_003476595.1 Acidimicrobiaceae bacterium
GCGGCGGCCGCTGCGGCCGGTGCGATGTCGCCCAGCGGTGCGAGCCGCCACGTCACGATCCAGCCGGCGCCGTTCGGGACGCCGAGCGCCTCGTAGCGGGCGATGGCATCGGGGTCCCACATGATCCAGCCGACGAGGTCGTGACCGGCCCGGCAGGCCCGTTGCGTCAGTGCGATCCAGTCCATCATCCGACTCCTGTCCTACGGCGAGCTCGTTCGTCTGCCGGCCAGCCGGCCAGCAGGATTAGGGTAGTGCATCATGGACTGGCACAACCGGGCCTGCCGCCGATGATGGAGAGGTGCGGGCGCCTCTCCCACGACGCCGCCGACCGGGCCATCCGGGACACGCTGCGGGGATCCGACCAGATGCGCATCGGCGCCGAGGCCGAGTGGCTGGTGTTCGACGCGTCCCGACCCAGCCGGCCAGTACCCGCGGCCGAGACCGCCGAGGCGGCCGGTGACGAGGAGCTGCCGGCGGGCGGGACCGTCAGCGTGGAGCCCGGCGGGCAGCTCGAGCTGAGCACGCAGACGTTCGCCGGCCCCGAAGCGCTGCGGGCAGCCATCGAGGAGGATGCTCGAGCACTGGTCCGTCGCTTCGCCCGGACGGGCCTCGTGCTGGTGCCGCTCGGCCTGGACCCACTCCGACCACCACGTCCGAGCCTCGACGCTCCACGGTACGTGGCCATGGAGCGCCACTTCCGGCAGGAGTCCCCCGAGGGCGTGCGGATGATGGCGTCCACTGCGGCGCTGCAGCTCAGCGTCGATCCGGGTCCGACTCCCTTGCGGTGCTGGCGCGTGCTCAGCGCCGCCGCGCCGCTGCTGAGCGCGCTGTTCGCCAACTCCGGCGTGCCCGGCACGGGGTCGGCGCGCCAGCGCGTCTGGGCGGCGACCGACCCGTCCCGCACCACACCGGTGCCGACGCTCGATCCGCAGGCGTGGGTCGACGCTGTGCTCGACGCCACGGTGATGTTGCGGGCGAGGGGCGGCGGCGTCGAGGCTGCGGAGTGCCGGCGGAGCTTCCGAACGTGGCTCGACGACGACGTCGATCCACCGACGGCGGCCGACCTTGCCGTGCACCTGACCACGATGTTCCCTCCGGTCCGACCTCGTGGGCATCTCGAAGTCCGCGTCATCGACGCGGTGCCTTCCCCGGGCCGCGCCGCGGCCGTGGCAGCCGTGTGGGTGCTCGCCACCGTGGAGCGCGTCGGAGCCGAGGTGATCCGCATCGCCGACGAGGTCCCCGACCTGTGGCAGCGCTCGCTGGCCGACGGAACTTCAGACCCGCGCGTCGGCGAGGCGGGCCGATGGCTGCTGGAAGTGGTTGCGACCTCGGTCGAGCCGGAGGCGCCGAACCTGGCCCGAGCCTGTCGTTCGTGGGCTCAGCGGCAGACGTCGGTGAACAAGAGCTCGCCGGGGTCGCTGCTCGAGCTGGCCGAGCGCACCTGACCGAAGCCTCTCGCGATGGTCGACCAGGACTTGGCCTCAGCCGAGCAGGGCCAGGATTCGGTCGACGGCTGCGGCGCCGTCCTCGATGCCCAGGTCCACGCCGCGGTCGCGGAGTGCTGAGTTCATGAGGTTCGCCTTCCCGATCTCGGTGATGAAGGCCTCGCCGGGCAGGATCGCTTCCGCGCGCTTGCCGTGGGCGGCGAGCAGTTCGATCTCCTGCTCGAGCTGTCGGACGGCGTCCTTTGCGCCGGCGCGCAGTGGGCCCACGAAGATGGCGGCGTCGATGTCGGCGTCGAGGACGATGTCGAGGTTCGAGCTGCTCCAGAGACCGCCGTCGGTGTAGCGCGAGCCGTCGAGGGAGATCGGCGGG
>DMTU01000212.1:2814-4602 GCA_003476595.1 Acidimicrobiaceae bacterium
GCCGTCGAGGGAGATCGGCGGGAAGACACCGGGAATCGCGCAGGACGACGCCACGGCGGCGGGGAGCGGCACGCCGTCGGCTTTCGTCCAGGCCCGCCGTGTGCCGGTGTTGCAGTCGACGGCCGTCAGCCACAGGTCGTCCTTCGGCCAGTCGGAGCTGTCGATCATCTTCTCGAAGCGACCGATCCAGTCGGCTTCCGGTGGCGTGTGGGCGGCCATGGCGATGCGCCCGACCTCTTGGAACACGGCCGGGGTGCGCTCCTTGGCTTCGCTCATGACTGTGAAGACCTCCATCACGCCCGAGAGGTCGGTGGTGGCGGGGCGGCCGGTACCGTCGGATATCGGCTCTCGCTGCTCGGTCGCCAGGCGCTCGATCGAGCGGCCTTGTCGGATGTGCGTGCCGACCAGCGATCCCGCCGACGAGCCGACGATCACCTTTGCGCCCGATGGTTGGACGCCGGCGTCGGCCAGTGCGGCGAGCACGCCGACCTCCCATGCGACCCCGACGGTCCCCCCGCCTCCGAGAACGAGTGCGAATGTCATCGTGAGCCGCCTGTGGCTTCGGCCGCGTGGACTCGGGCGGCCTTGGCGAGCTCGCGGAGTTCGCCGCGCTCGGTGTCCGACAGCACCGAGAAGTCGGGGGCGTGCAGACGGTCGGTGAGCGCCTCGATCTCCTCGCGAGCGTCGGCGAGGCCCGACAGGTCCGGATAGGGCTCGGGCCAACCGAAGAACGCGGCGTTCCACTCGCCCGACGGACCGCTGAGGATCGCCTCCAGGGGCGACACGCCCGAGGCCTCGACTGCGACGCAGTGGCGACCGAACCGGAGCTCACGCATCGTCTGGCACAGCTGGAAGGTCCGTCCCCCGCCCGGATCGGGCAGCGGCTGATCGCGCCAGCCGACGAACGTCGGCGCGCCGTGCGGACGTGCCGATTCGACGACGCGTGCGCAGAGCTCGCCGAGTCGTCCGACACCCTCGAAGTCGCGCAGGTGGTCGTCGCCCCACTCCTGGCAGATCCGTGCGTACACCGCGGCGCCCGCGTTCGGCGACGTGCGGGCTCGTCCGTCGGCGACCATCTGCCGCATCTTCTCCGGTTCCCAGAAGTGCGCTGCTGCGACGACGTTGTCGACAGGGCAGTCTCCCAACACGCCGAGTCGACCGACGGCGTAGGCCGCGTTGGCGTCGTCGGGGAGGCCGGCGTCGGCCGCCTTCGCCACGGTCGACGGTGCCATCAACCACTCCATGGCCAGCATGCCGATCGACCCCCGCATGCTTCGGGCAACTCTCAGACCGTCCATGGCGTCTCTCGCTCCCTTCGACGACTCCAGCCGGAGTCAGTTCGTGTCCGTCGCCGCTTCCGCAGCGTCCTTCATGGCCTCGATGACCCGGCGCATGTTGGTCAAGTGCTCGTCGACGCGATGGCTGAGGATGCGGGCCTCGCGGTCGGGCATCGCTTCGAGTGTGGGCGTGATTCCCGAGGGGCCAGGGCCGATGACCATCGAGTGGCGCAGCCGGGTGCCGCCCGCCATCGGGTCGAGGTCGAAGCGCCACCGGGCTCCCGGCGAGTCCGGGTCGATGACGGCCCACCCGAAGGCCCGGTTCTCGTCGTGGACGTCGATGTGGCAGGTGACCTCCCACGCACCGACGGCGGGATGCTTGTTGGACCCGACGAACTGTGCGCCGAGGGCGGCGTTGCCACCGTCGATCCATCGCACGCTCTGGAGCTCCTCGGAGTGGGGGACGCCGAAGCTGATGTCGGTGACGATCGGCCACAGTGCGGCGGGTTTG
>DMTU01000212.1:4728-5474 GCA_003476595.1 Acidimicrobiaceae bacterium
GGCGGGTTTGGCCTTGACCTCGATCTCCACGCTGCCGCCGGCGCCGTCGGTGAACGTGGCCGGTGCGTGCGGGCCGGATTCGAAGGTGTGTCCGAACCGGTTGAAGTAGGTGATCTGGCGAGCTGGAGGGCGGTCAGCCTCTCGGAAGTCGGTGCCGATGGTGTGGGCGATGGGCAGCATGACGATCTNNGGTCATCTCCGCCGGGATGGCGAACAGTTCCTTGACAGCCGGGAGGTCCGCGAACACGGCGGTGACCCACGCGGTGCCCAGTCCGCGGGCGCGGGCGGCCAGACAGAAGCTCCAGGCCGACTGGATCACGGAGTCGAACAGGCCGGGCCGGCCACTGTTGTCATGGCGTCCGATGATGGTCGGAATGACGATGGCCGGAACCTCGGCGAGGTGCTCGACCAAGTACGCAGCCGACGTCATCGTCTTGGCCTGCGGGTGCCCGGTGCCCTTGGTCTTCTCGTGCCCGTCGAGGATGAAGCGCCCGGCGCCGTTCCGGTACAGATCGGCGAGTGCCTGCTTCTGGTGCGGATCGTTGATGACGAGCCAGCGGCGGCTTGATTGGTTGCCGCCGGTGGGTGCCTGCTCGGCGATGTCGATGCAGTCGAGGATGGTCTCGGTGTCGACGGGCTTGGTCAGGTCGAGCCGGCGACGGACGGACCGGGTCGTTCGCAGTACGTAGTCGACGGCCTCGGGGTCGAGCTCCGGCACGCGCCCTCCTAGTGATCTGAGTCGTTGA
>DMTU01000277.1:0-3481 GCA_003476595.1 Acidimicrobiaceae bacterium
CGATCTCCCGATCATCGCGGCGGGCGGCATCACCGACGGCGCCAGCATGGCAGCAGCGTTCGCACTCGGCGCCGAGGGCGTGCAGATGGGCACCCGGATGGTGTCGGCCGCGGAGTCGCCCGTGCACGACAACTGGAAGCAGGCCATCGTCGGTGCCGCCGAGACCGACACGGTGTTCCTGAACCGGCACAGCCGCCCCGGCCTCCGGGCGCTGCGCACCGAGCGCACGACCGAGCTGGAGCGCCAGGAGTCGGTCGACCTCGGCGAGGCGTTCGGCTCGGTGCTCGACCTGTACTTCGGCGGCGACCTCGAGGCCGGCGTCGCGCTCACCGGACAGGTGGCCGGCCGCATCGACGCGGTCCGGCCGGTGGCCGAGATCATCGACGAGTGCGTGGCCGGGTTCCACGAGACCATCGCCCGGTTGGGCAGGTACGGAGCCGCCACGTGACCGGCATCGCCGCCGACGCCCGGAGCCGGCTGTTCCACGTCGACGCGGACGGCCGACGGTCGGAGCTGCCCGACCACCGCATCGACGAGATCGAGGGCGGCTGGTTCTGGCTCGACCTGCAGTCGCCGTCCGAGGCCCGCACCCACGAGATCGCCGAGCGCTTCGAGCTGCACCGCATCACGCGGGAGGACCTGCTCGAGCAGCAGATCCCGAAGTTCGACGACCTCGACCGCTACAAGGTGTTCGTGGTCCACGCCCTCGCGCCGGACGCCGACGTCCTGCGCACCACCGAGGTCGACGTGGTGGTCGGGAAGGACTGGATCATCACGGTCCACGCCGGCGCCGTCCGCAGCATCGACGTGCTCACCGAGCGGATCCACCGGGACGACTTCACCCTCGACGGCCCGTTCCACCTGGCCTGCCGCCTGTTCGAGCTCGTCGGCGAGCGGTACCTGCCGCTCCTCGACGACGTCGACGCCCAGGTGCTCGACCTCGAGGAGGGTGCGGTCGAGGGCGATCCCGCCGTGCTCCCCGACATCCATGCCCTGCGGCGCGACATCGCACTGCTCCGCAGGAGCCTGTCGCCCCAGCGCCGCATGCTCGAGCTGCTGACCCGGTCCCACAGCGACCGCACCGGACCGGCCGGACGGGACCTCGCCGACGCGCTCGACCACCACGCGCACATGATCGAGTCCCTCGACAGCGCCCACCAGATGGTGGCCACGCTCGTCGACACCTACCGCAGCGCCACGGCCGAGCGGCTGAACGAGGTCATGAAGGTGCTCACGGTGTTCTCGGCCATCTTCCTGCCGATGACGCTGGTGGCCGGCATCTACGGCATGAACTTCCAGCGCATGCCCGAGCTGGACGAGTCCTGGGGCTACCCCATGGCGCTCGGGTCGATGGTGCTCATCGCGATCGGCCTCTGGCTCTACTTCGTGCGCCGCGGGTTCATCGGCGGGCCGAAGCTGCGCCGGGTGCTCAAGCCGGCGCGGGCCGTGGGCCGGGTCGGGCGGGGTCTGGCCTCGGCCGCGGTCCAGCCGGTGCGCGCCGCCACCCGTCGCGTGAACGGTGGCGACGCGCCCGACTGAGCGTCGCTACTCCTGGCCGTCGCGGAGGAAGCGGCGCAGGATCTTGCCCGAGGCCGACTTCGGGATCTCCTCGATGAACTCGACCAGGCGGAGCTGCTTGTAGTTGGCGACCTTGCCGGCCACGAAGGCCTTGACGTCGTCCTCGGTGAGCTCCTGGCCCGGGGCCACGACCACGAACGCCTTGGGCAGCTCGCCGGCCTCCTCGTCGGGGATGCCGATGACCGCGGCGTCGGCGATGGCCGGGTGGCTGACGAGGAGCGCCTCGAGCTCCGCCGGCGGGACCTGGAAGCCCTTGAACTTGATGAGCTCCTTGACCCGGTCGACGATCGAGAAGTGCCCGTCCTCGTCGAGCTCGGCGACGTCGCCGGTGTGGAGCCAGCCGTCCTCGTCGATGGTGCTGCGGGTGGCCTCGTCGTTGTTCAGGTAGCCCTTCATGACCTGGGGGCCCCGGACCCACAGCTCACCCCGGCCGCCGACGTCCTGGTCCTCGCCGTCGGCGTCGACGATGCGGCACTCGGTGTTGGGGACGGTGACGCCCGACGTGCCCGGCTTGTACTCACCGGCGGGCGTGGCGTGGGACACGGGGGACAGCTCGCTCATGCCGTAGCCCTGGACGACCTCGGTGCCGATGCGGGCCGCGGCCTCCTCGGCGAGCTCGGCGCCGAGCGGGGCGGCCCCGGAGAACACCTGGCGCAGCGAGGACAGGTCGTACTCGGCCACCAGCGGGTGCTTGGCGAAGGCGAGCACCATCGGCGGGACGGCGAAGAAGCGGGTGACCTTCTGCTCCTGGATCGCCTCGAGCGCCTGCTGGAGGTCGAAGCGGGGCATGGTGATGACGCGCACGCCGTTCGCCAGCAGCCCGTTCATCAGCACCTGCATGCCGTAGATGTGGAAGAACGGCAGCGCGGCGATGGCCACCTCGTCGTCCCCGTAGGTGATGACGGGCTCGCACTGGGCGATGTTGGCCACCAGGTTGTGGTGGGTGAGCATGACGCCCTTGGGCAGACCCGTGGTGCCCGAGGAGTAGGGCAGCACGACGACGTGCTCCATCGGGTCGATCTCGACCTGCTCGATCGGATCGCCGAACAGCGAGGTGAGCGGGGTCGTGCCCTCGGCGCCGTCCATGGTCACGATCTCGGTGACCGAGGTCCCCTCGACGGCGGCTTGTGCGGTCTCGACGAACATCCCGATCGTGACGAGCAGCTCCGCTTCGGAGTCCTGCAGCTGGTGGCGGACCTCGTCGGCGGTGTAGGTCGGGTTGATGGTGGTGTTGGTGCCGCCGGCGACGGCGACGCCGTGGAAGACGATGGCGTACTCGGGCAGGTTCGGCGCCATGATCGCCACCGTCTTGCCCGGGCCGATGCCCTTGGCCTGGAGCCCGCCCGCGAGCGCGTGGATGGCTTGCTTCAGCGCGCCGAAGGTGTAGCCACGACCGCTGCCGACCTCCTCGATCGCCTGGCGGTCGGCGAGCTCGTCGGCTCGTCGCAGGACGAACTCGGTGATGGGCACCGACGGGATGTCGACGTCGGCGAACTTGCTCTTGTGGACGATGGCCATGGCGCCGAGCCTACGGGTCCGGGTCGGGGCGACCCACGGCGGGTGCGAGGATGCGGGGCGTGGTTGCCGACCCCTACGCCATGCTCGTCACCGGTCAGGACGGCGGCCGTCCCTGCCTGCTCCTCGACGACGGCGACGTCTGGACCTACGCCGACCTGGACCGGCGAAGCGACGAGCTGGCTGGCGCCCTGCGCGCGTGTGGGGTGGCCGCCGGTGACCGGGTGGCCGTGCAGGTGGACAAGTCTGCCGATGCGGTCGCCCTCTACCTCGCCTGCCTGCGATCGGGCGCGGTGCACGTGCCGATCAACACCGCCTACACGGTCGCCGAGGTGGCCGGGCTCGTCGACGACGCCCGCCCGTCGCTGTTCGTCGGGCGGCCCGGTGC
>DMTU01000277.1:3688-11601 GCA_003476595.1 Acidimicrobiaceae bacterium
TCGGGCACGACCGGCCGCCCCAAGGGGGCGATGCTCTCGTGCGGGAACCTCGTGTCCAACGCACAGGCGCTGGTGCGCGCCTGGCGCTTCGAGCCCGACGACGTGCTGGTCCACGTGCTCCCCGTCTTCCACGTCCACGGCCTGTTCGTCGCCCTGCACTGCGCCCTGGCCGTCGGCGCCGCCGTCCGGCTCCATGCCCGCTTCGACGTGGACGCCGTGGTCGCCGACCTGGCCCGCAGCACGGTGCTCATGGGCGTGCCGACGCACTACCACCGCCTCCTCGCCCACCCCGACCTGGACGCCGCTCGCTGCGCCGGAATGCGCCTGTTCACCTCGGGCTCCGCACCCCTGCCGGCGCACGAGCACACCGCGTTCACGGCACGCACCGGTCACCGCATCGTGGAGCGCTACGGCATGACCGAGACGATGATCCTGACCTCGAACCCCTACGACGGCGACCGCGTGGCCGGCACGGTCGGGTACGCCCTCGACGGCATCGAGCTGCGCGTCGCCGACGACGACGGCGCACCCGTGCCGGCCGGGACGTCGGGGACCGTGGAGGTCCGGGGGCCGAACCTGTTCCTCGGCTACTGGAACCGGCCGGACGCGACCGCGGCCGCGATGCGAGCCGATGGCTTCTTCGTCACCGGCGACGTCGGCCACCTGGACGACGACGGCCGCCTCACCCTGGCGGGACGAGCCAGCGACCTCATCATCTCCGGGGGCTACAACGTCTACCCGAAGGAGATCGAGCTGGTCCTCGACCAGGCCCCGGGGGTCGACGAGTCCGCCGTGATCGGCGTGCCCGACCCGGACCTCGGCGAGGTCGTCATCGCCGTGGTCGTCGCCGACGGACCGCTGGACGAGGTCGCCGTGCTCGATGCGTGCGAGGGCCTGGCCCGGTTCAAGCGCCCCCGCCGCCTCGTCGTGGTCGACGAGCTGCCCCGAAACGCGATGGGCAAGGTGCAGAAGGCGGTGCTCCGCCAGCAGCTGGGCTGACGGGCGCGACGTCAGCACTGCCAGTTCGAGGGAGCGGGGCCGTCAGGGGGTGTCGCCGCCCCACGCCTGCCGCTGGGTGTCGCGGATGTAGGCGATGACCGCATCGACGTCTGCCTCGGACAGGTTCGGGATCGGCGGCATGGCGGCGAAGTCCCAGTGGTGGGGCTGGACGCCTTGGGCGACGGCAGCGCGGATCGCGGAGTCCGGGTGGTGGTCTGGCGCGTAGATCTCGTGCAGCAGCGGCGGCCCGGCCAGCCCGCCGCGCAACCCCTCGCCGTGGCAGGTGGCGCAGCTCTGCTCGAACACCTCCTCACCGAGGGCCAGCTCCTCGGGGGAGCCGGGGGCGGGTGGCTCCTCGGAGGACCCGCCGCTGACGACGAGCACCACGGCCACCACGGCGGCGAGCGCCACCACGACGACCGGGATCGCCCACGAGGCAGTGCGGTTCTGCGCAGCAGTCATCGGTTCCTGCCCATGCCCCGATCCTGACACGGCCATGCCCACAGCCGTGACCTACCGTGGCGGTGCCGGCCGCAGAGGTGGTCGCTGGGGACAGGAGCTGTGATGCCGGTGGACACGAAGCCGACGGTGCTGATCGTGGACGACGAGGTGGACATCCGCCTGCTCGTGCGGGCGATCCTGGAGTCGTCCGACGTCGGCGTCGAGGTGGTCGGCGAGGCCGTGGACGGCGACGACGCCCTGGCCGTGTTCGGCACCCTCGACCCACCCGAGGTGCCCGACGTGGTCATCCTCGACAACCGGATGCCGGGCAAGGAGGGCCTCGACGTGGCTGCCGAGATGCTCGGCCAGGAGCCCCGCCAGAACATCGTGCTGTTCAGCGCGTTCGTCACCCCCGAGATCGAGGCGCGAGCCCAGGCCCTCGGGGTCCGGGCCTGCGTCGGCAAGAACGACTTCGCCCGCCTCCCGGAGCTGGTCGTCGCGCTCAGCCGCTGAGCCAGCCCAGGTCCAGCCGCCCGTCGGGACCCATCGGCACGGGCTCGGCCGACGTCACGGCCTCGACCGGGATCGGGCCGTAGACGTGGGGGAACCGCTCGCCGCTGCGGGCCTCCTCCACCACGACGTCGACGCCCAAGAGGTCCGGGTCGACCCGCAGCAGCACGATGTCGTCCCGGCCCCGGTAGTAGCGGTCGGCCGTGGCCTGCACCTGCTCGGGGAACGAGCAGTGGATGAAGCCCTCCTCCTCGAGGGAGGTGTCGATCGTCGAGCGCTCGTAGGTGCCGCGAGCCCGCGCCCGCTCCCACTCCCCCGCCACGGCGAGGTGCAGGAGCGGGCCAGGGACGTCGCTCAAGCCGGTCCGGCGAAGATGCCCTCGGCCTCGTTGCTCGGGCCGACCGGGGCCGGCTCGGTGTACTGGGCGGTCTCGTGGCGGGCGACCACGAAGTGGTGCACCTCGTCGGGGCCGTCCGCCAGGCGCAGGGTGCGCTGGGACGTGTACATGCCGGCGAGGGGGGTCCACTCGGAGACGCCGGTGGCGCCGTGGACCTGGATCGCCTCGTCGATGATCTGGCAGATCTTCTCCGGGACCATGGCCTTGACCGCGCTGACGTAGACCCGGGCCTCCTGGTTGCCCAGCACGTCCATGGCCTTGGCCGCCTTCAGCACCATGAGCCGGCAGGCGTCGAGCTCGATCCGCGCCCGGGACACCGTCTCCATGTTCTTGCCGAGGCTCAGGATCGGCTTGCCGAACGCCTCGCGGAACTTGGCCCGGCGGATCAGCAGCTCCAGGGCCTTCTCGCCCTGGCCGATGGCCCGCATGCAGTGGTGGATGCGGCCCGGACCGAGGCGGACCTGGCTGATCTCGAAGCCGCGACCCTCGCCGAGCAGCATGTTCGAGGTGGGCACGCGCACATCGGTGAAGCGCAGGTGCATGTGGCCGTGCGGGGCGTCGTCGTGGCCGAAGACGTGCATCGGGCCGAGGATCTCCACGCCCGGCGTGTCCATCGGGACGAGGATCTGGGACTGCTGGCGGTGCGGCGGCGCGTCCGGATCCGTCTGGCACATGACGATCATGATCTTGCAGCGGGGGTCGCCGGCACCGGAGATGTAGTACTTCTCGCCGTTGAGGACGTACTCGTCACCGTCCTTGATCGCCTGCAGCCGGACGTTCTTGGCGTCGGAGGAGGCCACGTCGGGCTCGGTCATGGCGAACGCCGAGCGGATCTCACCGTTGAGCAGCGGTTCGAGCCACTGCTTCTTCTGCTCGGGCGTGCCGACCCGCTCGAGCACCTCCATGTTGCCGGTGTCGGGCGCCGAGCAGTTGAGGCTCTCGGAGCCGAGCGGGTACTTGCCGAGCTCGGTTGCGATGTAGGCGTAGTCGAGGTTGGACAGGCCACCCACCTCGGAGTCGGGCAGGAAGAAGTTCCACAGCCCGGCCTCCCGGGCCTTGGCCTTGGCGCCGTCGAGCAGCTCGAGCTGGCCCGGGGCGTAGTCCCACCGGTTCTCCCGGTTCTCGCCGAGCCTGAAGTACACCTCCTGCATCGGCGCCACGACCTCTTCGAGGAACTGCGTGACCCGCTTCAGCAGCGGCTTGGCCTCCTCGCTCATCCGCAGGTCGAACAGCTCGGCTGGTTCTTCGGGGGTGCCCATGGGTGGTGCGTCCTCTCGTACGTGTCCGGCCCCGTCCCTGGAGGCCTTCATCACCGAATGTAGGCCCACGGCGCCGCAGCGCACGCCCCGCCGTCGTTCCGATCCGCCCTTCCGGGGGCTGCTTCGGTAGAAACCCCCGCATGGCTCTCACCACGGACTTCCGCCTCGACGGCCGGGTGGCGATCGTGACCGGCGCCTCGAGCGGCATCGGCCATCGCTTCTCCCAGGTGCTCGCCGAGCAGGGGGCGGTCGTCCTCGCCGCCGCCCGCCGGGTCGACCGGCTCGAGGACCTGGCCGCCACCAGCGAGCGCATCCACGCCGCCGCCTGCGACGTCGCCGACGACGCCCAGCTGGAGGCCCTGGTCGAGCGCGCGGTGGCCGACCACGGCCGCATCGACATCGTGGTGAACAACGCCGGCACCACCGACGCCGTCACCCCGGCCGAGCACGAGGACCCGGCCCTGTTCCGCCACGTGGTGGACGTGAACATGAACGCCTGCTTCGTGCTCGCCGCCGCCGCGGCCCGCCAGATGATCGTCCAGGAGCAGGGCGGCTCGGTCATCAACATCGCGTCCGTGCACGGCCTCGTCGCCGCGGCACCCAACGCCCAGGCCGCCTACGCCGCGTCCAAGGGCGGCCTCGTCAACCTGACCCGCGAGCTGGCGGCCCAGTGGGCCAAGCACCGGATCCGGGTGAACGCCATCGCCCCGGGCTACTTCGAGACCGAGCTCACCGAGGCCATGTTCGTCGGCGAGGACGCCGGCCTGCGCTACATCCGCCGCAACACGCTGCTCGGCCGCCCTGGCGAGCTCGCGGAGCTGGACGGCCCGCTGCTGCTGCTGGCATCCGATGCCGGGACCTACATCACCGGACAGACCATCGCGGTCGACGGGGGCTGGACCGCCCGCTGACCCGCCCTCACGGGGTGAGGTCGGTGCACTCCCGGAGCCCGTCCCACCCGGCGACGGCTGCGGTCGCCTCGGACCCCTCCAGCGCCTCCGGCACCCCGGCGGCGCGCACGGCCGGCACCCACTCGATGTCGAGCACGTCGCGCCCGTCGACCTGCACGAGCAGGATGCCGGACCGCGGATCGGTCGGATCGTCGGCGAGGAAGCGGCCGAGCCCGTAGGCGATGGCTGCGCTCCCGGCCCGGCCGGCGCCCTGCAGGCTGCCGGCCCCCGGGCCGGCGACCACGTCGGCACCGGCGGCGACGAGCGCGGCGGCCAGCTCCTGCTGGCCCGGGCCGGGGCAGCTCTCCCCCGCTGTCCCCCAGTGCACGTACACCACCACCGTGTCGGCCTCGGACCGGGCGGCTTCGACCTCGGCCACCAGGCGGTCGACGCGCTTGGCCGACGCCACACCCGCCTGGTCGGGGCCGGCGGTGTCGGTGGCGATGCGATCGGGGTCGAGCAGCTGCGTGGCGGCGATGACCGCGACCGTGTGCCCGCCCACCTCGCGCACGAAGGGCTGGTAGGCGTCGGTCTCGTCGGCACCCACGCCCACGAGGACCCCGAGGCCCTCGTCGGCGGCCAGCAGCTCGTAGACGCCCCCCGGGCCGAGGTCCAGGCTGCGGTCGTTGGCCACCGACACGACGTCGACCCCGGATGCGACGAGGGCCTCGAGCACCTCGGGCGGCGCGGCCGCGACGTCGGTCCCGTCCGGGTCGGTGACGATCGGCGCGTCGACGTTGGCCACCGCCAGGTCGGCCGCTCGCAGGACGTCGGCGATCGGTCCGACGAGGTCCTCGGGCGGGCGGCCGAGCCCGTCGGTCAGCGCCCAGCCCGGGGAGATGTCGCCGACCAGCGCGATCGTGATCGGCCCGGGGTCGGGCACCAGCGCGGCGGTCCCCGGCGCCTCGCCGCCTCGCACGTCGGTGCGCTCGTCGCCGGCCCGCTCCTCGAGCAGCAGGGATCCACCGGCGCCGAGGCCGGCGCCGACGACCAGCGCGGCGGCCACGACGAGGATCGCCCGCAGGACGGACCCGCGGCCTCGTCGAAGGTGGCGACCGGGCATCGGAGCGACGCTATCGACGGCGTGCGCCGCCGCCGTGCCACCCCTCAGGCCGGGGGGTGCTCCTCGGGCGGCTCGCTCGCCGACGGCGGTTCCGCGACGGGAGGCGGTTCCGTCGCGGGCTGCTCCTCGGGCGGTGCCGGTGCGGCCAGGTCCAGCTCCCGGCGCAGCTGCTCCACGGCCGAGGGTGCGCCGAGCGCGTCCAGCTCGGCTCGGGCTTCGGCGACGAGGGCGAGCCGGGTCCGGACCAGCTCGATGGCGGCCTCGGTGCTGGCGCGCTCGGGCCCGCGCAGGAGGACGACCTCGGCCACGGCGGCCTCGACGGACTCGACCGCCGTGGCCACCTGGCCCAGGGGCTCGTCGCGGACCCGGGCCGGAAGAGCGGCCGCCGCGACCAGCTGGTCGTCGATGGCGAGGGCCTCGCGCTCGAGGGCCTCCCGGACCTGGATCATGGCGGGCTCGTCGAGGCTCCGGTTGGCGCGCAGCGCGGTCATCGAGTCCCGGAGGCGACGGTGCAGCCGCGCTTCCACCGAGTGGGCGCCAGCCCACTCCTTCGGGGCGTTCGTCGGTACGCCGGGGATCACCTCGTTGGCATCGGAGAAGTCCTGCGCGTTGCGCAGCGCGAGGTAGGCCACGGTGCCGACGACGATGATGAGCAGTCCGATGATGAAGGTGGTCACGCTGCGGTTCCCTCCCCGCTCGAGCCGAAGAGGAACCAGGCGGCCAGGGCCAGGAGGGTGACGGCGATGACTGCGAGTGCGATCTTGACCTTGCTGTACGGGCGCTCGCCCTGCACCTCGCCGGTGACCCCGTTGATGAACACCTGGAACGGGCTGCCCCCGTAGAGGACGGTGAGCAGCCAGACCGGGAGCAGCAGGTGCTTGTAGGTCAGCCCTTCGTAGTGCACGCCCATCGAGGTGATCTGCTGGACGTCGCCGCCGATGTCGCGCCGCACCGTGTCCCGGATGACGTCCTCCATGCGGGCCTTGGCGGGGGCGAAGCACTCGACCACGTCGTGGTCGTAGGTGCGGCTCAGGTGACCGGCGAGGTACTCGGCGCTGAACGGCCGGGCGTCGCCGGTGGGCCACGGCTCGAGGGCCTGGACGTGCTTGCGGTCGAGCCCGTCGTTGGCGGGGACGGGGACGTCGTCGAAGGAGTTCTGGACCGTGCCGGCCGCGTAGCGCCAGCGCGTGCGCACCTCCGTGCGCCGGTTCTCCCCCGACCCGACCGTGACCGTGTAGTGGTCGCCGCGACGGCCGGTGTAGCGGGTGGTGGCGAACGCGTCGTAGGTGAAGTAGGCGGAGTAGACGCTGTTGAACGCGCCGGTGGTGGCGTACTTCTTGAACTCGTTCGGGGCGAACCACCGGCTGTTGATCCACTCCCCGATGGCCGACTCGGCCGTCGGACGGTCGACCTGGAACGGCAGCACGCCGTCGACGGCCAGGCGGGCCGGGGCGTCGTGGACGTCGTCGCGCTGGATCGGGGTGGCGCAGTACGGGCAGCGGGTCGTGGTGAGCGTGCCGGTGAAGGTGGTGTGGCCGCCGCAGTTCTGGCAGACGACCTCCTTCTCGTCGGCGACCTGCAACCCGGTCTTGGTGAGCGCACCGGCGTCGAGCGCGGCCATGGCCTCGTGCAGGTCCTGTTCGACGACCTCGTCGTCCTCGCCGAGCACGACCTCCTGCTCGTTGCCGCAGAACGGGCACACCAGCAGCTGCTTGCCGATGTGCCACTCGAGCTCACCGCCGCACTGCAGGCACGGGTAGGTCCGGGTCTGCTCGGTGCGGTGCAGCAGGGCGCGCTCGCGCAGCCGCTCGGCGACCTCCTCGGCGTGCCCGACCGGCGGCGGCGGAACCACGGCCCCGGTGTCCTCGGGGAGGGGCGGCGGCTCCGGGGTCATTCGCTCGAGGTCGGGGGCGGCGGGGGCGGCGGCGTGGCGAAGAGCGGGGCGAGCGCAGGCACCTGGCTGGCCTGCTTCCACTCGGCCATGCCGGTGGACCACACGAGGGTCGCCGCGTTGACCTGACCGGCGGCGACGCCGGCCTGGAGCTGCTGGACGCTGTAGGGCCCGGTGGCCTGGCCGTCGACCTCGACGTGGAACAGCGCCTGGCCGGGCAGCGGGGGCGGTGCTGCGGCCCCGCCCTGGCCCTGGCCCTGCGCCTGCCCGGTGGCAGCGCCGAACTGGTTCGCCATCTGGCCGGCCATGGCGATGCCCATGCCCATGCCCATGGCGTCGCCCATGACCCCGCCGCCTTCGTTCTCGGCGGCAGCGAGCATGGCATCGGCGGCCCGCACCTGCT
>DMTU01000277.1:11698-13468 GCA_003476595.1 Acidimicrobiaceae bacterium
ATCGGCGGCCCGCACCTGCTGCAACCGGCCGATGTCGCCGACGTTGTGGGCGTAGCCGCCCTCCTCGACGCCTCGGGCGACGCCCCGGGTCATCGCCTGGGTGATCTCGTCGGGCAGCGAGATGTTCATCGTGACCGAGGTGATCTCGAGGCCGAACTCGTCGTCGACCCGTTCCTGCACGAACTCGCGCAGCTTCTCGGACAGCTCGACCTGGCGGCCCTGCAGGTCGATGGCGCCGAGCCCGGTCTCCATGATCATGTCGCTGAAGGCGAGCGTGATCACGCGCCGGAGCAGCTCGGTGATCTCCTCGGCCTCCACCGCGGAATCCGTGCCGATGACCTCGCGCAGGAAGATCTCGGCGTCGGCGATGCGCACGACGCAGAGGCCGTTGGCCCGCACCTGCACCATCTTGAAGTCCGGGTCCCGGACGGTGACGGGCTGCGGGGTGCCCCACCGCAGGTCGGTGACCTGGCGGGTGTTGAGGAAGTACACCTCGGAGCGGAACGGGCTGTCGAAGCCGTGCTTCCAGCCCTGCAGCGTGGACAGGATCGGCAGGTTCTCGCTGACCAGCTCGTACGCGCCCGGGTCGAACACGTCGGCGATCTGGCCCCGGTACACGAACACGGCCCGCTGGCCCTCGCGCACGATCAGCTGGGCGCCGTGCTTGATCTCGTTCTGGTAGCGGGGGAACCGCCACGCGAGCGTCGAGCGGCTGTCGTCCAGCCACTCGATGATGTCGACGAGTTCGCCCTTGAGCTTGTCCAGCAGACCCACGGGTACCGCCTCCTGCGCCGGTCGACTACGGGGTCGCCGGTCGGCGCGCCCGGCGCGCAGGAGCGTATTGCATCCTCAGGTCGGTGGGAGCCCGTCCGGCATGCGGCGCTCCAGCCGGCGGCGGAGGGCGAGGAGCCCGGCCGCACCTGCGGCTGCTCCCACCCCGACGACCGACGCGCCCCCACCACCGGTGGCCGGCAGCGTTGCCGCCGCGGGGCGAGTGCCGGCTGTCCCGTCCGGACCTCCGCCGCCTGCATCGGGTCGCACCGGGAGCGACGTCGGCGCGCTGGCTGCACCGTCGGTCGGGCGCTGCAGCGCCTCGAGCCACGGACCCTGGATCTCGTAGGTGACCCCGCCGCCGAAGCCGCGCTGGGAGTTGCAGTAGAGGCGGTCGCCGGCCGGGTTGAACGCCAACCCGGACACCTCCGAGTAGATCGGGACGGGGTCGAGCGGGGAAGGAAGCTGCTGGCCGTGCTGGGGCCCGGTCATCTGCAGGATCGGGAACAGGGCGTAGTCGTCCCGGCGGATCATCACCGCCTGCATGTCGCCGCCGTCCTCGGCCACCACGATGTTGCCGGTGCCCGGCTGCACGATCACGTGGTCCACCCCGGTGAGGACCGGCTCGTCGAAGTCGCCGGCGTCGTAGAGCACGACCATGGTCTCGGCCACCACGTCGTACAACCAGACCCGGTCGTCGCCCTTGGTGGTGAGGAAGACCATCCCGTCGTCGTAGACGCAGCCCTCACCGCCTGCGAACGGCGTCGCCGATGCTTGTCGGCGGCACGGCACCCCGCCGTCGCAGGCCGGGTCGGGCACCTCGAGCCAGGTGACGGTGCCGTCGTCCCCGAGGCTCGCCGCCTCGAGCACACCCTCGCGGAGATCGGGGTAGCGCGCGGGCGTGAAGCGGTAGAAGCAGCCGTCGTCGATGTCCTCGGAGAGGTAGAGGTGCTGGCGCTCCGGATCCACGGTGGCGTTCTCGTGCTTGAAGCGGCCGAG
>DMTU01000294.1:0-2545 GCA_003476595.1 Acidimicrobiaceae bacterium
GGGCCCGCAGCTCGGCCGCCGCCGAGAAGCCGGCGATCGATGCGCCGACGATGACGATGTCGCGCATCGACGTGGGCGCTACTCGTCCTCGATGGAGATGGCCTGCTTGGGGCAGCGCTGCACGGCCTCCTCGACCTTGGGACGCAGCTCCTCGCTGGGGTGCTCCTGCAGGACGTAGAGGAAGTCGTCGTCGCGCACCTCGAACACCTCGGGGGCGATGCCCATGCAGATCGCGTTCGACTCGCACAGGTCGAAGTCGACGACCACCTTGTAGCCCATCTCGTGTGCCCCTTCTCGTTCGGCGTCCGGAGACGTCGGAGCGTAGCGGTCCCATCGGTCACCGGACGGCAGACTGCCCCCGTGCCCCGGCCCGCCAGCCTCTCCGCCGCCCAGGCCCGCCGAACCGTGCTGGCCGCGCAGGGCCTCGCCGCACCCCGGCCGACCGGGCGGGTCGACCGCCGCCACCTGCGATCCGTGATCCGACGGCTCGGCCTCGTCCAGATCGACTCGGTGAACGTGCTCGAGCGCGCCCACCACCTGCCGTTCTTCAGCCGGCTCGGCCCGCACGACCGCACCCTCCTGGACCGGCTCGCGTACCGGGACCACGAGCTGTTCGAGTACTGGGGCCACGAGGCGTCGCTCATCGACGTGGAGCTCGAGCCGCTGCTGCGGTGGCGCATGGCCGACGGCCACCGCTGGAGCGGGCCAGCCACCGTCGGACACCGACGGCCCGACCTCATCGGGACGCTGGAGACCCTCGTGCACGAGCACGGGCCGGCCTCGGCGGCCGAGCTCGACGAGATCCTGGGGACCCGGCGGGACCGCACCGGGCCCTGGTGGGGGTGGAGCGACACGAAGAAGGCGCTCGAGCACCTGTTCTGGCACGGCCGGGTCGGTGCGGTGCGACGGGGCGGGTTCGAGCGGGCGTACTGCCACCCGGGCGTCACCGTCCCGAGCCACGTGCGAGACCGGCCCACGCCGACCCGGGAGGAGGCGCTGCGAGACCTGCTCCTGGTCGCGGCCCGGGCCCACGGCGTGGCCACCCCGAAGGACCTCGCCGACTACTGGCGGTTGCCCATCCGCGAGGTCCGGGCGCTGACCCCCGGGCTCGTCGCCGACGGGCAGCTGGAGGCCGTGGCGGTCGAGGGCTGGCGCGAGACCGGCCTGCGCCACCCGGATGCCTCGCTCCCCCGGCGCGTGGACGCCTGCGCGCTGGTCTCGCCCTTCGACGTCGCCATGTGGCACCGGGACCGGGTCGAGCGCGTCCACGGGTTCCGGTACGTGATCGAGATCTACGTGCCCGAGGCCGAGCGCGTCCACGGCTACTACGTCCTGCCGTTCCTGCTCGGCGACACCTACGTCGCCCGGGTCGACCTCAAGGCCGACCGCGCCGGTCGGCGGCTCCTGGTGCAGGCGGCCTGGGCCGAACCCGACCTGGACCAGCGCGGCACCGACGAGGTCGAGGTCGCCGAGCGCCTCCGCGGTGAGCTCCGGCTGCTGGCCGACTGGCTCGACCTCGACGACGTGGTCGTCGTCGACCGGGGCGATCTCGCCCCCGCCCTCGCCGCCGCGACGACGTGAGCGTTCCCGGCGCGCAGATCGACCGCTCGGCGTCGATGTGCGCGCGGGGAAGCCTCAGTCGGGGTGGGGGGTGAGCACCTCGGCGCCGTCGTCGGTGACGAGGATCGTGTGCTCGAACTGCGCGGTGCGCTTGCGGTCGATGGTGGCGGCGGTCCACCCGTCGCTCCACATGACGTGCTCGTGGGCACCCACGGTGATCATCGGCTCGATGGTGAACGTCATGCCCGGCTCGATGATGTCGGTGAGGCGGGGCTCGTGGTAGTGCGGGATGTGCAGGTCGGTGTGGAACTGCTCGCCGATGCCGTGCCCGACGAAGGCCCGCACCACGCCGAACCCCTCGGCCTCGGCGTGGGTCTGGATGGCGTGGCCGATGGCCGAGAACGGCTCGCCCGGCTTGACCGCCTCGATGCCCCGGAGGAGCGATTCGTGGGTGACCTGCACCAGGCGGCGGGAGACCTCGTCGACCTCGCCGACGAAGAACGTGCGGTTGGTGTCGCCGTGGACGCCCTCGCGGAAGATGGTGACGTCGATGTTGACGATGTCGCCGTCGACGAGCTCGCGATCGTCGGGGATCCCGTGGCAGATGATCTCGTTCACCGACGTGCAGACCGACTTGGGGAACGGGTTGTCGGGACCGCCGTAGAGCAGGGGGCTGGGGTAGGCGCCCGCCTCGATGGTGGCCTCGTGGCAGATGCGGTCGAGCTCGTCGGTGGTGATGCCGGGGCGGACCGCAGCGCCCGTGAGGGCGAGGATGCGGGCGGCCTCAGCCCCGGTGCGCCGCATGCGGGCGATGACGTCGGGGGACTTGACCGCGGGCTCGTCCCAGCGGTCGACCCGGCCCTCGACGACGTAGGCGGGCACCTCGATGGTGTCGGGGACGGGGCGCAGCGGGGAGACGGCGCCCGGTCGGACGGGCTCGAAGCTCGCCTTGTGGCAGCGCTTGAACTTGCGGCCGCTGCCGCAG
>DMTU01000294.1:2659-2938 GCA_003476595.1 Acidimicrobiaceae bacterium
TGAACTTGCGGCCGCTGCCGCAGAAGCACTGGTCGTTCGCCTTCATCGTGGCCGTCACGGCCCCCAGGGTAACGCCGCATCCACCCGCTCCCCCGGGCGGTGTGCCACGGTCGGATCCGTGGGACGCCCCACCGATGCTGCCACCAAGCGAGCCCGGACCCGACGGCGCAAGGCCCGCCGTGCGGCGACCCGGGCCACGGTCCAGCTCGTCACCGTCCTGGTCGGGGGCCTGCTCGCCGGCGGCCTGATCGTCGCCGCCGCCCTGCCGGGTGCGACCGG
>DMTU01000092.1:0-452 GCA_003476595.1 Acidimicrobiaceae bacterium
TTTCCGAAAGACACGCGGGCGATGGTCAAGATCGCCGAGGAGGGGGGCTACGACTTCCACCTCCTGAAGGGCGTCATCCAGGTCAACGACGAGCAGTACGACCGCACCGCCGAGAAGGCCATCGAGCTCATGGACGGCGACGTCGACGGCAAGCAGGTCGCGGCGTGGGGGCTCACGTTCAAGGCCCGCACCGACGACCTGCGCGAGTCGCCGTCGCTGGAGGTGCTCGGCCGGCTGGCCGCCCGCGGCGCCAAGGTCCGGGCCTACGACCCGGCGGTCTCCCACCAGCTCGACGGCATCGAGGTGGTCACCGACCCCTACGACGCCTGCGACGGCGCCGACGTGCTGCTCGTGCTCACCGAATGGGACGAGTTCAAGTGGCTCGACCTGGGCGAGGTGAAGGCCCGCATGGCCACGCCGGCCGTGGTGGACGCCCGCAACCTGCTCGACCG
>DMTU01000092.1:585-871 GCA_003476595.1 Acidimicrobiaceae bacterium
GACGCCCGCAACCTGCTCGACCGCTCCGCCCTCATCCGCCGCGGGTTCACCTTCCGCGGCATCGGGCGGCGCTGAGTGGCCCGCATCGTCGTCACCGGCGGCGCCGGCTTCCTCGGCTCCCACATCTGCGACCGGCTGCTGGCACGCGGCGACGAGGTCGTGGTCCTCGACAACCTGATCACCGGCAGCGTCGCCAACATCGAGCACCTGTTCGGCACCCCCGGGTTCACCTTCGCCGAGCACGACGTCTCGAAGTTCATCTGGGTCCCGGGAGACGTGGACGCGG
>DMTU01000092.1:1002-5262 GCA_003476595.1 Acidimicrobiaceae bacterium
TCCCGGGAGACGTGGACGCGGTGCTGCACTTCGCCTCGCCGGCGTCGCCCAAGGACTACCTGGAGATGCCGATCCAGACCCTGAAGGTCGGATCCCTCGGCACGCACAACGGCCTGGGCCTGGCCAAGGAGAAGGGCGCCACGTTCTTCCTCGCCTCCACCTCGGAGGTCTACGGCGACCCGCAGGTCCACCCCCAGACCGAGGAGTACTGGGGGCACGTGAACCCGGTCGGCCCCCGTGGCGTCTACGACGAGGCCAAGCGCTTCGCCGAGGCGATGACGATGGCGTACCACTCCCACCACGGCCTCGACGTGCGGATCGTTCGAATCTTCAACACCTACGGGCCCCGGATGCGCCCCAAGGACGGACGGGTGGTCTCCAACTTCATCATGCAGGCGCTGCAGGGCGTGCCGATCACGATCTACGGCGACGGCAGCCAGAGCCGGTCGTTCTGCTACGTCGACGACGAGGTCGCCGGGTTCCTCGCCCTGCTCGACTCCGACCAGATCGGCCCGATCAACATCGGCAACCCGGGTGAGTTCACGATGGTGGAGCTGGCCGAGCTCGTGCTCGAGCTCACCGGCTCGTCGTCGGAGATCGTCCACGAGCCGCTGCCGGTGGACGACCCGACCCAGCGCAAGCCCGACATCACCAAGGCGCGGGAGCTGCTCGGCTGGGAGCCGGAGGTCGAGCTCCGGGAGGGCCTGCAGCGCACGATCGAGCACTTCGCCCGACTCGTGTAGCGGCGCGTACCTTGGCAACGTCCGTTGCCGACTCCTGAAGGAGCACCCCACGTGTCCGATGTCCTGCTGACCGAGCGCCGAGGCCGGGTCCTGGTCATGACCCTGAACCGCCCCGACCAGCGCAACGCGCTCAACGCCGAGCTGGCCGACGCCCTCAAGGCCTCGCTCGAGGAGCTCGACGCCGACGGCGAGCTCACGGCCGGTGTGCTCACCGCCAACGGCAAGAACTTCTGCGCCGGCATGGACCTCAAGGAGTTCGCCACCAAGGGCCCGCCCGCCTCGATGGGCGCCATCTACAACCAGCCGTGGCAGAAGCCCCTCATCGGCGGCGTCCACGGCCCCGTGCTGGCCGGCGGCCTCGAGCTCGCCCTGGTGTGCGACCTGCTGGTCGCCGCCGAGGGCTCGAGCTTCGGCGTGCCCGAGGTCAAGCGGGGCCTGCTGGCCGCCGGCGGGGCCCTCGTGCGCCTGCCGAGCCGTCTGCCCTACGCCGTCGCCATGGAGATGTCGCTCACCGGTGACCCGATCAGCGCCGAGGAGGCCAAGCAGTACGGCCTGGTCAGCAAGGTCGTGCCCCAGGAGCAGGTGCTCGACGAGGCCATCGCGCTGGCCGAGCGGATCGCGGCCAACGCACCCCTGTCGATCGCCGCCTCGAAGCAGATGATCCGCAACTCTGCGGGTCGCACCGAGGAGGAGGGCTGGGCCGAGCAGGGTCCCCTCGCCGGCAAGATCTTCTCCTCGAAGGACTCCATCGAGGGTTCGATCGCCTTCGCCGAGAAGCGCCAGCCCAACTGGTCCGGCGAGTAGCGCACCGCCGCTGTTCCGTGGTCGCTGCCAGAACGCGCTGGCGGCGGCCACGGATCGCGTCAGCCCTTGCGGGCGTGCCCGGAGTGCGCGGGGAGCCGTCGGCGCAGCAGCTTCATGCGGGCGAAGAGCAGCGCGAACCGGGCGGACAGGCCGAGCGCGACGATCGGCAGCTTCGCCGACCGCCAGCCGTGCGTGTGCTTGCGCACGTAGCGGAACAGGTTGGTGTGGTGCTGCCACAGCTGCTTGGTCGGCTTGCGGGTGCTGCCGCCCCAGGCGTGCACCGCCTCGGCCCGGGGCTCGAACCACAGCTCCTTGCCGGCGTCGGCGAAGCGGCGGCACAGGTCGAGGTCCTCGACGTAGAAGAAGAAGCGCTCGTCGAACATGCCGACGTCCCGGAACGCATCGGCCCGGATGAGCAGCACCGAGGCCGACAGCCAGCCGACCGGGCTGGGCCGATCCTCGGGAGCATCCGCGCAGACGTAGGCCCGCGTGCCGGGGTTCCCGGGCCAGAACACCCCGATGGTCGAGTGCATGGCCGCCTGGGTCCAGCTCGGGAAGATCCGCTTCGAGGGCTGCACCGTCCCGTCCGGGTTCGCGACGAGCGGACCGACCGCGGCGGCGAGGGGGTGGGCCTCGAGCGTGGCGACCAGATGGGACACCGCGTCGGGGGCCAGGGTGGCGTCGGGGTTCACGAGCAGGACGGCCCCGTCGGGGTCCACGGTGCGCACACCGAGGTTCACGCCGCCACCGAAGCCGACGTTGCGGGCGGATCGGACCAGGCGCACGTCGTCCAGCGCGGCGAGCTGGTCGACGCTGCCGTCGCTCGACGCGTTGTCGACCACCACCAGCTCGACGGGGTGGTCGCTCGCCCGCAGCGAGTCGAGGCACTCGAAGATGTCGGGCGCGGAGTTGTAGTTGACGATGATGGCGGTCACGCGCACGCGCGCCTCCAGACCTCGACGGTCCGAGCCGCCGTGTCCGCCCAGGTGTAGCGGGCGGCGCGAGCCGGTCCGTCCACGCGCAGGCGGGTCGACTCCTCGCCGAGGGCGCGCCCGATGGCGGCCGCAAGCGCCTCCGCGTCGCCCGGCGCGACCGTCAGCGCGGCGTCGCCGGCGACCTCCTCGGGCGCCGAGCCGGTCGTGGTGACGGTGGGCGTGCCGCAGGCCATCGCCTCGAGCACCGGGAGGCCGAAGCCCTCGGCCAGCGACGGGTAGGCGAAGGCGTCGGCGTGGCGGTACAGGTCGGCCTTGGTGTCCTCGCTGACCCATCCCGTGCGCACGATGCGATCCCGCACGGGGGAGGCGGCGATGCGGTCGGTGATGGCCTCCGCGCCCCAGGCGTCGGGGCCGACGAGCACGAGGTGGTGGGGGACCTCCCCGGCGAGCAGCTCGAAGGCCCGGATGAGCGTCGGCACGTCCTTGCGGGGCTCGAGGGCGCCGACCCACAGCAGGTACGGGCCGTCGCAGATCGCTCGCACCTCGGCCGGCCGGTCGCCGTCGGCCGGGCGGTAGCGGTCGTGGTCCACGGCGAGGGGGACGGTGTGCGTGCGAGCCGGGTCGGCGCCGGCGTGCTCGATGGCGCCCTGGCGGGCGGACTCGGAGACGCAGATGACCTGGTCGGCCCGGGCGATGCCGGCCGGGATGGCCCGCTGGAAGAACAGCCGCTTGCTGGTCTCGTGCACCTCGGGCATGGTCAGCATGGTGGCGTCGTGGAAGGTCACGGTCGCCGGTACCCGGAGGCCCCGCGGCAACGTGTAGTGGACGCCGTGGAAGACGTCGGGGGCCAGCCGGTTCACCCGCCACCCGTCCACGGCCAGCTCCACCGCGAGGCGCAGCGGTCGGGGCAGGTCGCGCGACACGTGCACGGGTGGCGGGAAGTCCGCCTCGTCGCTGGCCTTGGCCAGCACCTCGAGGTCGACCTGGCGGGCCGCGTGCTCGGCGAGGCGCAGCACGTACTGGGCCACGCCCAGGCGGTGGCCCGGCAGCGGCCGGGCGTCGAGCAGGACGCGCATGGGCGACGGAGTGTAGGTCGGGTGCGAGACTCGTCCCGATGCGCGTGGCGATCCCCCTGGAGCAGTGCTGGGCCGAGGTGCCGGGTGGGACGGCGCGCACCATGATCGACCTGGCCGCCGCGCTGGATGCGCGCCCGGACGTCGACGTGGTGGGCGTCGCGGCCCGCCACCGCGAGCCCCCGCCGCCGGCCTGGCTGCCCCCGGTCCCGGTCCACCACCTGCCGTTGCCCCGGCGCCTCCTCCAGGAGACGTGGCACGCGCTCCGCCGTCCCCGGATCGAACGGTCGACCGGGCCGGTCGACCTCTGTCACGCCGTCGGCGGGGCCATCCCCGCGACGGCGGCCCCGCTGGTGGTGACGGTCCACGACCTCGCCTTCGTCCACTACCCGGAGCTGTTCAGCCGCCAGGGTCGGCGGTTCTTCCACCGAGCGCTCGACCTCACGCGGGCGCACGCCGCGCAGGTGCAGGTGCCGTCGCAGGCCACCCTCGAGGACTGCGTGGCGGCCGGCATCGGGCGCGACCGGCTTCGGCTCGTGCCGTGGGGGTGCACCGTCACCGACCCCAGCGACGACGACGTCGCCGAGGCCACCGCCCGCTTCCGGCTGCCGGATCGCTACGTGGTCTGCGTGGGCACGCTCGAGCCCCGCAAGAACCTGCGCCGCCTGCTGCAGGCCTGGGATCGGCTCGCCCGCGACGACGTCG
>DMTU01000092.1:5431-11099 GCA_003476595.1 Acidimicrobiaceae bacterium
GTCGAGCTGGTGCTGATCGGGCCCGGCGGCTGGGGCGACGAGAGAGATCTGTCAACTTCGGCACGGAACGTGACGATGACAGGGTTCGTGGATCTCCGGACCCGTGATGCCCTGTACCGCGGCGCGGTCGCGTCGTGCTACCCGAGCCTGTTCGAGGGCTTCGGGCTGCCGGTGCTCGAGTCCATGGCCCTGGGATGCCCGGTCGTGACCTCGGCCGGGACCTCGACCGCGGAGCTGGCCGTCGGCGGCGCGGCGCTCACCGTCGACCCCCTCGACGTGGACGCCATCGCCGGGGCGCTCGCCGACGTGCTCGACGACGCCGACCTGCGCGCCCGCCTGATCGATGCCGGCTCGGCCCGAGCCGGTGAGCGCACATGGGAGCGAGCCGCCGAGCTGGCCGTCGCCGGCTACCAGGAGGTGCTCGGATGACCCGGTTGCGCGTCGGCGTGAACCTCAGCCGGATCGATCCGGCCGAGCTCCACCACGCCGACCACGCCCTGCTCGACTCGCTCACGGCCGTCGGGGCCGACCCGCCCGACGACGTCGAGATCGTGCTGTTCGCCTCCCGGTCCCTGATCAAGGCGCGCCCCGCGCTGGCCGCCGCCTTCGAGACCCACACCTTCCCGTTCCCGCCGGCATCGGCGACGGTGCGGGTGGCCGCGGAGCACAGCTGGCTGCGCCTGGCGGTGCGCAGGGCCGGGCTCGACCTCCTCCACGATGCCGGCGGCACCGCGCCGGGCTCGGTCGACCTGCCCCGCATCCTGTCCGTGCACGACCTCACGCCGCTCGAGCGCCCCCGTGGCGTGGGTTGGCTCCGAGTCCTCTACCACCGCCGCATGGTCCCGCGCGCCGTCGCCCAGGCCGCAGCGGTGATCGTGCCGTCGGCGTTCGTCCGGGACCGGCTGGTGCAGACCCTGCACGCGGACGAGTCGCGGATCTCGGTCGTCCCGTGGCCGCTGCCACCCCACGGCGAGGCGGCGCCGATCGAGAACGTCCGCGCCCGTCGCGGGATCATCGGCCAGATCGTGCTGCTGCCGGCGAGCACCAAGCCCCAGGAGGAGCACCTGGTCGCGGTGCGCGCCATGCGCCACCTGGCGGCGCGCCACAAGGAGACCACGCTCGTCCTGATCGGCGGTGAGGGCCCGGCCGAGCGCCAGGTCCAGGAGGCGATCCAGGAGCTGCACCTCGAGGAGCGGGTCGTCCGACTCGACGGGGTGTCCGAAGCCGTCCGCGCCGCGCTCTTCGAGCACGCGGCCGTCGTGGTGTACCCGGCCGTCTACGGCAGCTTCGCCCACCCCGTCCTCGAGGCGATGGCGTGCGGCGTGCCGGTCGTGGTGGCCGACGCCGGTGCCGCGCCCGAGCTGGTCGCCGATGCCGGCGCCGTCATCCCCCACGGGGACGACGCCCAGCTGGCCGTGGAGGTCCATCGGGTGCTCGACGACCCCGAGTGGCGGCGCTCGATGGTCGAGGCCGGGCTGGAGCGGGCCCGGGCCTACACCGCCCGGCGGACCGCCGAGGGCCTCCTCCTCGCTTACCGCTCGGTGACAGCTGCCCTGTAACGTCGTTTCGCTATGGGCAAGGCCTCCTCCAACAAGAAGGTTGCACGGGCCGCGAAGGCCGGTGGCGGCCGCGCTCGCGCTGCGGGCGAGCGGAACATCATCTTCCCGGCGGCGCTGGCCGCCGTGGTGATCCTGGGCACGCTGCTGGTCGTGTACGCACGCGAGGAGCGCACCGCCGAGGCCCTCGAGGCGCCGCTGGCCTTCGAGGACCACTGGCACTCCGCCTACGGCATCTACGTCTGCGACACCTTCGTCCCCGATCTCCCGGAGTTCACCGCCCCGCAGAACGGCGGCAACCACACCCACGGTGACGGCCTGATCCACGTGCACCCGTTCTCCCCGGCCCGCGCCGGCGAGAACGCCACCCTCGTGAACTGGTTCACCGACGCCGGCGCCGTGCTCGGCGGCGGCGACGAGCTCAGCGAGGACCGCCTCGGCGTGCCCGGCGGCGAGACCTACGTCGAGGGTGAGGACTCCTGCGACGGGGTCGATGGCGACCCGATCGTGCAGGTGGCCGTGTGGGACTCCGCGTTCGCTGCCTCCGAGGGCGAGGCCCCCGACCGCGTCGTCACCGAGGACTTCGGCTCGATCCGCTTCGACGACGACGGCATGGCCTACACGATCGCCTTCGCGCCCGAGGGCGCGGAGCTGCCTGCGCCGCCGAGCCTCGACGACCTGGCCGGCGTCGGCTCCGACCTCGGCGTCGATCCCGAGGACATCCCCGACGATGCCGAGCTCGACGAGGACTTCGGCGAGCCGGCCGGCGAGGACGAGCCCGCCGAGGGTGACCAGACCGAGGAGACCACCGAGGAGGAGGGTGCGGACGAGTCGACCACCTCGTCGACCCCCACCACGGCCGACGACGGCTCGTGAAGGCCGTCATCCTGGTCGGTGGCTTCGGCACCCGCCTCCGCCCCCTCACCCTGACCACGCCCAAGAACCTGCTGCCCGTCGGTCACGTGCCGATGGTCGAGCGGGTCGTCGGGCACCTGGCCCAGCACGGCGTGACCGAGGCGGTGCTGTCGCTCGGCTACAAGCCCGACACCTTCCTCGACGCCTACCCCGACGGCACCTGCGCCGGCGTGGAGCTGCACTACGCCGTCGAGGACGAGCCCCTCGACACCGCCGGCGCCATCCGCTTCGCCGCGGGTGAGGCCGGCATCGACGAGCGCTTCGTCGTGGTCAACGGCGACGTCCTCACCGACCTCGACGTCACCCGGCTGATCCGCTTCCACGACGCCTCCGGCGCCGAGGCCACCATCGCCCTGCACACGGTCGAGGACCCGTCCCGCTACGGGGTGGTCGTCACCGACGTCGCCGGCCAGGTGGAGGCCTTCATCGAGAAGCCCCCCGCCGACGAGGCGCCGAGCAAGGCGATCAACGCCGGCACCTACGTGCTCGAGCCCAGCGTCCTCGGGCGAATCCCCGTCGGCCGCAAGGTGTCGGTCGAGCGCGAGACCTTCCCCGGCCTCGTCGAGGACGGCTCGCTCTACGCGCTCGACGGGAACGCCTACTGGCTGGACGCCGGCACCCCCGAGACCTACCTCCAGGCCAACCTCGACCTCCTCCCGGCCGAGGGCTCCAGCGTGCACCCGGAGGCCTTCGTGGCCGACTCGGCCCACGTGGAGCGCTCCGTCGTCGGAGCCCGCGCCAGCATCGGCGAGGACGCCACCCTCACCGAGGCCGTGGTCCTCGACGGTGCCACCGTCGAGGCCGGCGCCCGCGTCCACCGCTCCATCGTCGGGTCCGGCGCCACGGTCCGGGCCGGCGCCGAGCTGCTCGACCTCACGGTGATCGGCGCCGATGTCGACATCGAGCCGTCGGCGCGCCTCACGGGCGAACGGGTCCCGGCGGACTCCTAGCCGGGCGACCGGGGGGCTGGCAGTGGAGGTCCTCGTGACCGGCGGCGCCGGGTTCATCGGCTCCGCGCTGGTCGAGCGGCTCCTGGCCGAGGGCCACCACGTCGAGGTCGTGGACGACCTCAGCACCGGCTCGCTCGCCAACCTGTCGGCCGCCCGCGAGCAGGCCCGCCACGAGGAGGCGGGGGCGCTGCGCATCCACCAGGCCGACATCCACGACGACGGCCTCGCCGCCCTCGTCGAGCGCCGCCACCCCGAGGTCGTGATCCACCTCGCCGGCGCCACGGCCAAGGCGGCCCGACGGGCCGCGACCCAGGTGGTGCACGAGGTCGCCGGCACCGTGCACGTGCTCGACGCCGCGGTGGCGGCCGGGGCTCGCAAGGTCGTCTGCGTGGCCGGCGCCCGCGCCCAGGCCGACGTGGTCCGCGGCATCCCGGCCCGCGCCGTGCACGAGTACCTGGCGGCGTACCAGGATCGCCACGGCCTGGCCCACACCACCGTCGTGCTGCCCACCATCTACGGGCCACGGCAGACCCCGGCCACCGAGTCCAGCGTCGTCGCCGTGTTCGTGCAGCGTGCGTTGGCCGGCCAGACCTGCGTGGTGCACGGCGACGGCACCCAGACCCGGGACCTGCTCTACGTCGACGACGCGGTCGATGCCCTGGTCCGGGCCATGGGGCACGCTGACGGGGCGACGGTGGAGGTCGGCACCGGCATCGCGACCACGGTGTCGGACCTGCACGCGACGGTCGCGCGGGTCGCCGGCGTGGAGTGCTCGGCGGTGCCGGGCGAGCGCCGGGCCCACGAGCCGGGTGAGGTCGTCACCGATCCCCGCCGCGCCGCCACGCTGCTCGGCTGGGAGCCCTGGACGGGCCTGGACGACGGGGTGGCCCAGACCATCGAGGCCGCCCGCGCAGCCGGGACCTCGGAGCGGGGGGCCTAGCGGCGCAGGAGGCCGTACCTGGCGATGCAGACGATGGCCTGGACGCCGTCGCGCCAGCCGATCTTCTTGCCCTCCTCGTAGGTGCGACCGTCGTAGGAGATGCCGACCTCGTAGAAGCGGGCGCCGCTGCGGGCCAGCTTGGCCGTGATCTCGGGCTCGAACCCGAAGCGGTCCTCCTCGATCACCACCGACTGGATCAGGTCGCGGCGGAAGGTCTTGTAGCAGGTCTCCATGTCGGTGAGGTTCAGGTTGGTCACCATGTTGGAGGCCAGCGTGAGCATCTTGTTGCCCACCGAGTGCCAGAAGTACAGCACCCGGTGCGACTCGCCCCCCGCGAAGCGCGAGCCGTAGACGACGTCGGCGCTGCCGTCGAGCAGCGGTTGGAGGAGCTTGGCGTACTCGGCCGGGTCGTACTCCAGGTCGGCGTCCTGGATGACGACGAAGTCGGCCGTGGCGTGGGCGATGCCGGTGCGCAGTGCGGCGCCCTTGCCCTGGTTCACGCCGTGGCGGAGGGTGGTGACCCGCTCGTCGGTGATGGCGTCGAGGATGGCGGTGGTGCCGTCGGTGGAGCAGTCGTCCACGACGACGAGCTGGGCGACCCAGGGCGACGCCAGGACCGCCTCGATGGCGGCCGTCACGGTGGCCTGCTCGTTGTAGGCGGGCATGACGACGGAGAGGCACGGGCGGGGGTCGTGGCGGAGGGGGATCACCGGAACAGGTCCTCGCTTGGGTGTCGGACGAGGTCGGCGACGCTGCCGTCGCCGAGCCAGGCGGGGTCGATGCCCCGGCACAGTGCCACGGGCACGCCCGAGGCCTTGCCGCAGACGAGATCGGCGGCGCCGGCCAGCTCGTCGACGATGCAGACCTCGGTGACCTGCAGCTCGCGCCCGAGCGAGTCGGTGGAGCCGCGCAGGTCGGCGATGGGTCGGATGCCGGCACAGCCGATGGCGACGTCGGTGAGGCCACGTCGCCACGGGCGTCCGAAGGTGTCGGACACGATGACGGCGACCTCGACGCCGAGGCGGTGGCGGATGGCGTCGCGGATCCGCCGGGCCGAGCGGTCGGAGTCCACGGGGAGCAGCGCGGCGTAGCCGGCCTCGATGTTGGACAGGTCCACGCCGGCGTTGGCGCACACGAACCCGTGCGAGGTCTCGGCGATGATCAGGTCGCCGCGGCGGCGCAGGATGCGGACCGACTCGCGCTCGACGATGGCCTTGTGCCCGCGCGGGTCGTCGGTGTCGATGGCCTCGATGCGGTCCTCGGCCTTGGACACGATCTTCTGCGTGACGACCAGGACGTCGCCGTCG
>DMTU01000092.1:11179-11512 GCA_003476595.1 Acidimicrobiaceae bacterium
TGACGACCAGGACGTCGCCGTCGAGCAGCGAGGTGGCCGGCTGCGCGTTGCAGGCGTCGGCGATGATGCCGGCGAGGTCGTCGCGTGGGCTGATCTCGCCGATGCCGTGCACCGGCAGGATGCGCAGCTCGCCCGGTGCCGGCGGCGGTTCGGGGGTGGTGGGGTCGGTCATCGGGGTGCCACCGCGTCGAGCGTCGCTCGGGCCAGGGACGCGGCGCGCACGGCGTCGGACATGACGGTGCCGGTGACGACGCAGGCCATCCCCTCGGCCTCGACCTCCGGGGCGCGGGCGGCGTCGGCTTCGTCGATCACGAGCGTGGCGGCGAGGTCGCG
>DMTU01000092.1:11695-14879 GCA_003476595.1 Acidimicrobiaceae bacterium
GACGACGCTCGGGTCGTGGCCGAGCTCGGTGAGCAGGCGATCGGCGGGTCCCTTGAGCGCGGCCCCGGCGATGATGGGGGACACGGCGACCACGCGGGACCGGTGCCGCACCAGGGCGTCGCGGATGCCGTCGACGGCCAGCAGCGGGCCGATGGACACGATCGGGTTCGACGGGGCGATGACGATGCGGTCGGCGTCGGCCAGGGCGTCGAGCACGCCGGGTGCCGGGCGGGCGGCGTCGGCCCCTTCGAAGCGCACGTCGGTTATCGGCACCGCGTGCTGGCGGCCGACGAAGTACTCCTGGAAGCTGAGCTCCCCGTGCTCGGTGGCGACGAAGGTGCGGAGCCGGTCGTCGGTGACGGGCAGCAGCGTGCACTCGAGGTCCCAGGCCCGGGCGAGGTGGGCGGTGACCTCCGACAGCGGTTGGCCGGCGCGCAGCCGCTCCGTGCGCACGATGTGGGTGGCCAGGTCCTTGTCGCCGAGGTTGAACCACGACGGGTTGCCGTAGCGCTCGAACATCGTCATGGCGTGCCAGGTCTCGTCGCGCAGCCCCCAGCCCCGGTCGGGGTCGATGGCGTCGGCGAGGGTGTAGGTCACCGTGTCGATGTCCGGGCTGATGTGGAGCCCGTGCAGCTCGGTGTCGTCGGCGACGTTGACGATCGCCGTCACCGACGACGGGGGGACGACGGCGAGCAGGCCGCGCAGGAACCGCGCCGCCCCCACGCCGCCGCAGAGGACCGCGGTGTCACTCAGTGGGAGATGCCCTTCAGATCGCCCTTGAGCAGCGCGATGTCGGCATCGACCATCATCGCCACCAGCTCGGGGAAGGACGTCTTGGGCTTCCAGCCCAGCTGCGTCTCGGCCTTGGTGGCGTCGCCGATGAGCAGGTCGACCTCGGCCGGGCGGTAGAACCGCTCGTCGATCACGACGTGGTCCTCGTAGTTCTTGCCCACGTGCTCGAAGGCGAGCTGCACCAGCTCACGGACCTCGTGGGTCTCGCCGGTGGACACGACGTAGTCGTCGGGCTCGTCCTGCTGGAGCATGAGCCACATGGCCTCGACGTAGTCGCCGGCGAAGCCCCAGTCCCGCCGGGCGTCGAGGTTGCCGAGGCGGAGCTCGTCCTGCAGGCCGAGGGCGATCTTGGCCACGTTGTAGGAGACCTTGCGGGGCAGGAACTCGTGGCCGCGCCGGGGGGACTCGTGGTTGAACAGGATGCCCGAGGAGGCGTGGAGGCCGTAGGACTCGCGGTAGTTGATCGTGATCCAGTGGCCGTAGACCTTGGCCACGCCGTAGGGGGAGCGGGGGTACAGGGGGGTCGCCTCGGTCTGGGGGACCTCCTGGACCTTGCCGAACATCTCCGACGAGGACGCCTGGTAGAAGCGGATGCTCGGGTCGACGACCCGGATGGCATCGAGGACGCGGGTGACGCCGAGGCCGGTGATCTCGCCGGTGAGCACCGGCTGGTCGAAGCTGGTGGGCACGAAGGACTGGGCGGCGAGGTTGTAGACCTCGACCGGCTGGTGGTCCTCGAGCAGCTTGATCATCGAGTACTGGTCGAGCAGGTCGCCGAAGGCGATCTCGATGTCCTCCTGCAGGTGGGCGATCCGCTCGAAGGTGACGGTGCTGGACCGGCGGGCGACGCCGACGACGTCGTAGCCCTTCTCGAGCAGCAGCTCCGCGAGGTACGAGCCGTCCTGGCCGGTGATGCCGGTGATGAGGGCCTTGGGGGTGGTGCTCATGCGCTGCTCCGTGGGGTGCTCTTGGGGTTGCCGTGGGTGGCGACGTCGGACCGCGCCCGGGCCCGGCACTCGTCGAGCAGGTCGCCGAGGGTGTCGGCGATCGAGAACGACGGGGACCAGCCGGTGGCGGCGTGGATCTTGGCGTTGGATCCCCGCAGCACGGGGATGTCGACCGGGCGGTACCGGTCGGGATCGGTGACCAGCTCCATCGGGCTGGTGGCCATGCCGACGAGGGTGTCGGCCAGCTCCTGGATGGCGATGTCCCGGCCGGAGCACACGCAGTACAGCTCGCCGGCCTCGGCCTGGTCCATCAGGAGCCGGTAGGCGCGGGCCACGTCGCGGACGTCGGTGAAGTCGCGCCGGGGGCTGAGGTTGCCGATCGGGATCTCGGTGTCGCCGGTGAGCTCGTTGCGGGCGATGGCCGTGGCCAGGGCGGGGGCGACGAAGCCGGGGGACTGGCCCGGACCGACGTGGTTGAACGCCCGCACCTGGACCGTCTCGAGGCCGTGGCCGAGCCACGCCTGGCGGGCGACCTGCTCGGCGGCGAGCTTCGAGGCGGCGTAGGGGCTGGTGGGGCGGACGGGGGAGCCCTCGTCGAGGGGGAGCTCGTCCTCGGTGACCGTGCCGTAGACGTCGGCGCTGGACACGAGCAGCACGCGCCGCACGTCGTGGGTCCGGGCCGCTTCGAGCAGGTAGAGGGTGGCGGTGGCGTTGGCGTTCCACGTGCCGACCGGGTCGCGCCAGGACTCGCCGACGTTGGCGGCACCAGCGAGGTGGTAGACGACCTCGGGCCGGTGGGCGCCGATCAGCCGGGCGGCCGTGTCGGGGTGGGTCAGGTCGCCGTCGTCGCGGTCGATGCCGATGACGTCGTCGCCGGACTCGCGCAGGTGCGCGCACAGGTGGGTGCCGGCGAAGCCGAGCGATCCGGTGACCAGCGCACGCATCCGGGCGAGTCTACGTGTGGGCTGGGGCCGGGCCGGAACCTGCGGCTGCCGCCCGGTAGATGCCGACGATGCCGTCCACGCACGCCTCCCAGGAGTACCGCTCGCACCGAAGCCGGCCCCGCTCGACGGCCTGCGCCCGCCAGGCCTCGTCCGTCCAGGCGGTGGCGATGGCGCCGGCCAGGGCGTCGATGTCGCCCACCGGGACGACCGCGGCCGCGTCGCCGGCCACCTCCCGCAGGGCGGGCACGGCGGTGGTCACCACCGGCACGTCGCAGGCCATGGCCTCGAGCACGGGGATGCCGAAGCCCTCGTAGACCGACGGGTAGGCGAAGACCCGGGCGCCGGCGTAGAGGTGGCCGAGCTGGTCGTGGGGCACGTGGCCCAGCCGGCGGACGCGGTCGGGGTGGCCCATCGCGGCCAGCGCCTCGTCGAGGCGCTCCACCTGCCAGCCGTCGCCGCCGGCGTGGACGAGGACCAGATCCGGGTGCTCGACGGCGAGCC
>DMTU01000092.1:15049-20506 GCA_003476595.1 Acidimicrobiaceae bacterium
GAGCCGGTCGACCGCGGCGACCAGCGACGGGAGGTCCTTGCGGGGTTCCACCGTGCCGACCGCCAGCACGTAGCGCTCGACGCCGGCCAGGCGCCGGCCGGTGGCCGCGTCCCCCACCGGCGGGTCGAAGCCGTTGGGGACGGCCACGACGCGCTCGGCGTCGATGCCGAGCTCGGCCACGACCTCGTCCCGGACGGCCTCGGACACCGTGTGGATCCAGGCCCCCTCCGCCGCGGCCCGACGGACGATGTCGGGGAAGCGCAGCGTGTCGGCGTGGCACAGCTCGGGGTAGCGGAGGGTGGTGAGGTCGTGCACGGTGGCCACCCGCGCCACCCGCGCCGGGGGGACCACGAAGTTGGGGCCGTGGACCACGTCGGGACGTCCCACCAGCAGGTCGATGCGCGGGGTGGAGCGCCGGCGCCAGCGGGCGTGCAGCGCCCGGGCCGGCAGCGGCGGGGTCCGCACGCGCACGCCGGGCGGCGCGACGTCATGCAGACGGCTGCGCCCGGAGAGGCTCACCGGGAAGGCGGTGACCTCGACGTCGTCGCGGGCCCCGAGCCCGCGCAGCAGGGCGTCGGTGAAGACCCCGACGCCGGTGCGCACGTCGAGCAGCGGCGTGGCGTCGACAGCGACACGGAGGGGCACGGCGGTCGAGCCTACGAAGGCGAGCGATCGGGCGATGCGACCGGGGTGCGGCCGGTCCGCCCCCGGCGGGCAAGATGGCCAGGTGCCCGAGGACGCCACCCCCGCACCGGTCGTCGCCCTCGTCGAGGTCGGGGACACCCTGCGCGTGCCCTACGTCACGGGCATCCAGCGGACGGTCCGCGAGGTCCTGCGCCACTGGCCCGAGGACGCCGCCGTGCGGCTCGTGCCCGTGGTCCACACCGGCCGCCGGTTCCGCACGCTCACGCCGGAGGAGCAGGCCGCCCTCGCCGCCGAACCGGGCGGGCCGGACTCCGTGGCACCCCGGGGTGGCTGGCGCGACGTCGCCCGCCGGGTGCCCGGTGCCGTGCGGGCCCACGCCCTGGCCACCAAGGCCCGGCACGCGCTCGCCCACCGGCGCTGGTCCGAGCTCTTCGTGGACTTCGAGGCGGGCACGATGCTGTTCGACCTCGAGGCCACCTGGTGGTCGCCGGCGACCCGGACGGAGCTGCTGCCCGGGCTGAAGGCGCAGGGGGTGCGGGTGGCGACGCTGGTCTACGACCTGATGCCGCTGCGCAACCCGGAGTGGTTCGACCCGGAGAACCGGGCGGTCTTCGTGCCCTGGGCTCGGGCGCAGCTCGCCCACGCCGACCTGGCCATCTGCTTCAGCCGGTTCTGCGCCGACGAGGTCGCCGACCACGGCGGCCCGCCCACCGCGCTGTTCGTCCCCGGCGCCGACCCCACCGACGTGGTGGCATCTCGGCCGGGAGCCCTCCCCGACGACGACCTCCCGTTCGTGCTCACCGTCGGCACCGTGGAGCCCCGCAAGAACGTGGGGCTGCTGCTGGACGCGTTCGAGCGGCTGTGGGCCGAGGGTCGTGCTGCGCGCCTCGTCGTGGTGGGCCGGGAGGGCTGGCACGTGGAGGAGCTGGTCGAGCGCCTGCGGCGCCATCCCGAGCTCGGCCGCCGGCTGATCTGGGTCGGGTGGATGCCCGACGCCGAGGTCGACTGGCTCTACCGCCACGCCCACGCCGTGGCCGTCCCGTCGCGCTGCGAGGGCTACGGCCTGCCCGTGGTCGAGGGGTTGCGCCGCGGCGCACCGGTCGTGAGCTCCACGGGCGGTTCCCTGCCCGAGGTGGGCGGCGATGCCGTGACCTACGCCGATCCCGACGACGTCGACGCCTGGGCCGTCGCGCTGGGATCGCACCTCCGCGGCGATCGAGCGGTGGTCAGCGAGGACGAGCTGCCACCGGCGGTCACCGCCACCTGGGCGGGGGCGGCCCGCACGATCGCGGGCCACCTGGCCGAGCTCGCCGGCCGCTGATCAGCGAGCACGGCGAGGAGATCAGCACCTCCGCGCCGGGCGTGCGCACCCAAGGGGGGACGGATGCGCCGGTGCCCGGCGTCGGAGGTGGGGCGACGACCGGGGCCATCGGGCAGCGGAGCTGCCGCCAGGGGCCGGTCGTCGCAGCCGCTCGACCTGCCGGGGGAAGCGGGTCGAGCGGAGGAGGGGTCAGGCGCGGTCGACGAGGAGCCGGAGCTGCTGGCGGGCGTCCTTGGCGGCGCTGCGGGCCTGGGACATGACGAGACGGGCCTGGGCGGGGAGCTTCTCCTCGACGTCGTCGAGGACGGCGTCGATGCGGTGCTCGACCGCTTCGAGGCGCTCCTCGACGGTCTTGACGCTGTCGGCCACGGTCTGGTGGGCGCCGCCGACGCCCTCCTCGAGCTGCTTGCGCAGCTCGTTGCGCTGGACCTGGGCCTTCTGGAAGGCGATCACGCCAAGGCCGACGGTCACGTAGAAGCTGTCCCGGACGGTCTTCTGGATGTCGTCGAGGGTGATCTCGGGGGTCATGCTTGAAAGACTAAGCAGAGTTGCGAGGCGTGGCAAGCACTTGTGAAGGATGTCTCCTCGTGGGGTCGAACCGGCCGACCTTCGCGATCCGGGCGACCCGGCCCGGTACCCTGCCGCACTCGTGGAGACGCCCGCCCCGAGCCGCCCCGCGGCCCCTGCGGTCGTCGCCGTCGTGGTGACCCGGGATCCCGGGCCGTGGCTCGAGCAAGCCGTGGACGCACTCGCCGCCCAGGACTACTCCAACCTGGCGGTGCTGTTCATCGATGCGGCGAGCGACACCGACCCGACCCCCCGGATCGCGCGCGCCCTCCCGAACGCCTACGTGCGCCGGCTGGAGGAGAACCGCGGCTTCGGCGCCTCGGCGAACCACGTCCGGGAGATCGTGGACGGGGCCGCCTTCTTCTGCTTCCTCCACGACGACGCCGCCCCCGAGCCCGGGGCCATCCGCACGCTGGTCGACGAGGCGGTGCGATCCAACGCCGGCATCGTCGGCGGCAAGCTCGTGCAGCTCGACGACCGGCGCCGGCTGCTGCAGGTCGGCGAATCGGTCGACAAGACCGGGGAGCGCTCCACCGTGGTCGACCCCGGCGAGCTCGACCAGGAGCAGTACGACGCCGTGCGGGACGTGTTCGTGGTGCCCGGCGGCTGCACCCTCGTGCGCGCCGACCTGTTCGAGGCCATCGGTGGCTTCGACGAGAGCATCGACCTGCTGAACGACGACCTCAGCCTGTGCTGGCGAGCCCACGTCGCCGGCGCCCGGGTCGTGGTCGCGCCCGACGCCGTGATCGGCCACGCCGAGGCGCTCGGGGAGCGCTCCGACACCTCCCTGCGCCGCCAGCGGCTCATCCGCCACCGCCTGCGGACGATGCTCGTCTGCTACTCCCGCTGGCACCGGGTGCGGGTCCTGCCCCAGGCCGCCTTCGTGGCCGTGCTCGAGATCATCTACTCCCTCCTCACCGGCCGCCGGGGCCAGGCCCGGGACGTCGTCGCCGCATGGCGGTGGAACTGGCGGCGCCGAGGGGAGATCCGGGCGCTGCACCGGAAGGTCGAGGGCTTCCGTGGCGTCCCCGACGCCGAGATCCGCCGCTTCCAGGTCCGCGGCTTCTCCCGCCTCAACGCGTTCCTGCGGGGCACGTCGTCCCGGGGTGCGAGCCCGTCGGACCGGGCGGAGGGCGCGTGGCGGCGGTTCGTCACCGGCGTGCGCTCCGGCGAGCTGCGCTGGCCGGTGGTCGCCTGGGCGATCACGATCGTCATCGTCGCCTTCGGGAGCCGGCACTTGATCCAGCGCCCCATCGCCACGGTCGGGGGCTTCCTGCCCTTCGACGAGGGCCCGGGCGAGCTGTTCGACGCCTTCCTGTCCGGGTGGCGCACCACCGGCCTCGGCTCGTCCTCGCCGGCGCCCACCGCCTTCGGGCTCCTGGCCGGCGCCGGAGCCGTCTTCTTCGGCGCGATGGGCGCGCTCCGCCAGGTGCTGCTGCTCGGCTCCATCGCCGTCGGCCTCGTCGGCGCCTACCGCCTGCTCCGCCCGGCGGCGTCGCCGCGGGCCCAGGCCGTGGCCCTCGTCGTCTACGGGGCGATCCCCGTGGCCTACGACGCGGTCGCCGACGCCCGCTGGGGTTCGCTGGCCGTGTACGCCGCCACGCCCTGGCTGCTCGGCCAGCTCGGCCGCGCCGCCGGATGGGCGCCCTTCGGTCCCGTCGACGGCGACGCCGGCCCCGGGGTCCGCCGCCCCGACCTCGTCGGCCGCGTCGCCTCGATCGGGCTGCTCCTGGCCCTGGTCGCCGCCATCGACCCCGCCGTGCTGCCCGTGGTCGCGGTCGTGATCGTCGCACTCGCGCTCGGATCGGCGATCGCCGGCGCACCTCGGGGGGTGCCCCGCCTGCTGGCCGGCGGGCTCGGCGGCCTCGTGGTCGCCGTCGCGCTGCACGTGCCGTGGATGTTGGACTTCGTCCTGCCCGGCGCCCGCTGGGAGCAGGTGGTCGGCCACGCCGGCGTCGCCGAGACCCCGACGCTCGGCGCCCTGTTCCGCTTCGACGTGGGTCCGGTCGGCGGCAGCCTCCTCGCCCTCGGGTTCCCGATCGCCGCCACCCTGCCGCTGCTGATCGGCCGGGGCTGGCGCTTCGACTGGGCGGTCCGGGCCTGGACCGTCGCCCTCGCGCTCATCGGGCTCACCTGGGCCGGTGGGGAGGACCGCCTGCCCCTCGCCCTGCCGCCCGCCGAGACGATGTTGGCCCCGGCGGCAGCGTCGATGGCGATCGCCGCCGGACTCGGCGTGGTCGCCTTCGAGATCGACCTGCGCCAGTACCACTTCGGCTGGCGCCAGGTCGCGTCGATCGTGGCCGGCGTGGCCCTGGTCATCGGGGCGGTGCCCACCATGCTCGATGCCGGCAACGGCCGCTGGTACCTGCCCGGCGGCGACCTCGAGAGCACCTTCGGGTTCCTCGAGGAGGAGGAGCCCGGCTTCCGGGTGCTGTGGATCGGGCACCCCGACGTGCTCCCCCTGCCCGGCCACGCCCTGGACCTGCCCGATGGGGACGAGCCCACGTCCGACCACGTCGTCTACGCCACCAGCGACGACGGCCTGCCGGGCATCACCGACGGCTGGCCCGGCTCCGAGGACGGGCCGACCCAGCTGATCGAGGACGCCATGGCGCTCGCCGCCCGGGGGGAGACGAGCCGGCTCGGCCGGCTCCTCGCCCCGATGGCCATCCGCTACGTGGTCGTGCCCACCGCATCGGCCCCCCGGCCCCTCGGGGGCGTCCAGCGACCGGCGCCGGCCCAGGTCACCGGAACCCTCGCCGACCAGCTGGACCTGGCGGCGGTCCCGGTCAACCCGGCCTACACCGTGTACCGCAACGACGCGGCGCTGCCCTCCCCGGCCATGATCCCGGCCACCGCTGGATCCGGCACCGCGTTCGAGGTCACGGCCGGGGACCTGGTCGGCGCCGAACCCGTGCTCGGGG